>NZ_CP010804.2:1155000-1230251 GCF_000590865.3 Candidatus Liberibacter asiaticus | reverse complement strand
ATAATTGCGCTTCTATCTCTTTTTGGGCGGTTTCTTTAGCCGTATACCGTACCGCTCCAATATGAGATCCGATTTGTGTTGTATTAAACCAGCGAGCCACAAAGCTTTGGAAGACACGTCCTAAACGTTTTCCTTTATCCAAAAACCATATTTGACCCCATAAGTCGATTAAGCCATTAGGCGAAGGGGTCCCTGTGAGCTCAATAAAACGTTCAACTTTGCTAAAAGCTACTTTCCCTAAAGCTCTCGTTTGCTTTGTTCCTTGATGGGTTCTAAAAGATTTCAACTTTGTGCTTTCATCAACAACAATCGTTGCAAAATCCCAATGATCAAGCTTCATTTTGACTAACCAAGGGATATTCTCAAAATTAATAATGTAAAGGTGAGCAGGAGTATTGAGAGCCTTTATTCTTTGTCGTTCCGATCCAATAAGAGATGAAACAGTCATATCACTAAATGCTGACCAGCGTTCCACCTCATCCTTCCAAACATATTGGGCAACTCGTAAGGGTGCAATAATAAGGACAGGACGAGGATCAAGTATTTTAATAGTGGATAAGGCGAATAAGACACTTACCGTCTTTCCCGAACCCATCGAAGCCCACAAAGCACATCTGTCATGACTTAAGAGCCAATTAACCATTACAATTTGATGGGGTTTCAATACGAGGTGCATGCTAATTCTTCCAAAAAGTTATCTACTTCCTCAATAGAGATCAGAACTTTAACCCGCTGTCCTCGCCGTCGTAGTTCTTCTATTTCACTCATCTGCTGGTGTGATAATCTTCCTGTTGGCTTTTTGACTTCAATCCACCATAAACCCCCATTAGGGGTGATGATTAATCTATCTGGACAACCTCTACGTCCTACAAACGATGCTTTACGAACCCAACAATCAAGTTTCTTTGCCCCTGTCACTAAACGCTTTTCCACGTCTTTTTCTGTCTGATAATGGAAAGAATAAAAACTCATTTGCGATACCTTTTCGCTTCATAACCTTCTGCTTTGAGGGGCAAACCTTTTGCCCAACTGGGATTTTTTGTCATCAAAGAACATAAGGTCCCAACGCTAAAGTAAGGAGTATCAGGAGTTTCACTAACAATCTCATCATGAACCGTTAAAACTATGTCATAGCCATTTTTAGTAGCGTTTTTCATGCCCTCGCAAAGGATATCCCTACTGATGGCTTGAACAATATTCTCTGTTAGCTTGCCACCATACGTTCTCTCTCTCATGAGCTGTGAAGTGGCAGTATTGAGATAAGAACAATCGCCCTTTACATCACTGTAAACAAGCCTTCTTGATGAAGGTAAAACAATGTGAACGTCTCGTTTGTGCCTCCTCATCACAAGACGGGGAACATTCGCAACCCTTCGAGCAGATATTGAACCTCCTTCTTGCACTACACATGCAAAACCCTCGGTTAAGTCCTTCCATAGTTGAAGAACACCTTGATGTTTAGCCCGCCAAGCCTTTTTAACAAGTTCACAAGCCGTGCCTATCAATTTATCCTTCACCGCAAATTCGGGATATTGATCTTGCATCCAAAGATGATGAGATTCCGCTTGTTCCCAATCTTCAAAAGTTGAGGTGCTTTTGACATTCTGACTAAACTGTTGTAGATCTAATCCACAATGAGATGCCATTGTCTTAAACACCTTAGCCCCACCTTGATACCCTAAGGCTAATTCCATAACTTTCCCAATAGCTCTTTGTTCTTTACTCACTTTGTCAATGGGGGTGTTAAACGCTTTAGCATAAGTTGTAACATAGATGTCTTCACCATTTGCAAAAGCTTTGATTTTCCAGTCTTCACCAGCAATCCATGCCAAAACCCGGGCTTCAATCCCTGCTAAATCCGCAACAACAAGCTTTTTGCCATTTGAGGCTATGATGCAAGAACGGACACAATCACTAGCCAAACCTAACGGATCTGCAATAGTTTCCCCTCGATTTAAAGCTTGAATAGTCTGTGTCAATATTTCCTCCGATCGCTCTTGACGAGGAAGATTCTGAGGTTGAAACACACATCCAGACCATCGACCCGTTCTGCTCGCACCATAAAACTGTAAAGTCCCTCGAAGACGCCCATCAGAACTAACAGCCTCAGATAAAGTGTTGAGTTTTAAAATTGCTGATCCCGATGATGCTAAGCGGTTCAAAATCAGGTCTTTAGCCAATTGAGTGATGTTAGAATGAGACAGAATAGACTTTAAAGTACCCTCCGACATATCAACCAAATCTATTCCCGTTATAAGAAATAGGTACATCCTTAAAGTATACGTTTGACGAGAAGAGCGTATAATACCATCTGTCAATTTAACGATATCTTCATCTAACTTCTTACGCTCTTGGGCTATGAGCTCTTGAAGCTTCAAAACTAAATCTAAGTCTATCCTGTAGCCCCGATCATTAATCGTTTGATCTAAAAGCCATAAATCCCTTTCCCCATCAGATAAAGGAATAAGTCGCTTAAATAACTCTCTAGTGGCTTCAACGTCTCGTTTGCAGTACTCCCCAAATAACTGCCATGCTTGAACGTGATTAGCACGAGTACAGTCATACGGAGGGGAATCAATCGATCCATTGCAAAAACGAGCGATAAGAGCTTTTCCTTCTTCCATTTTGGTTAAATGTTCAGAAAAATTTAGTGCTAAACAAGCGTTTTTCAACGAAGAGGGTAAACCATTCGTGCGGGCTAAAACACTCGTACAAATCCAACGTTTAGATGGAATATCAATACCTAATGTCTTCTTAAACAGTATCCGTTCAAACAGACTATTGTGTGCAACACACATCACCGTTTCATCTCTTAAGTACTGCAGAAGATCCGATGGCATAGCAGATTGTTCAGTCCTATCCCACAACTTCACAGGTTCATCGTCCCATGCATACGCACATAAAGTGATAACCGCCTGCTCCGCATAAGCCCAAACCCCTACCTTAGGCAAGGGTTGAGGACTGCGGGTTTCAATGTCGATAAACAGCTTTGACATTGATCAGTTCCACGGCAGAGCGTCGGAGTCCACCTCCGCTGAGGCAAAGTTTGAGACCGAGGTATCGGAGTCTTGCTCTTCGCCGTAATCCTTAAACTCCGAAGTGTCCGATTTCGGGGAAGCACCCCAACGCTCATCATGCTTGAAGAACTGAACGCCCGTTAGCGTGCAACTGAAACCCTTGGTTTTGTACGGATCAAGCTCATACGCCCCGATGTTGAGTTTGGCAATGACCCAACACCCCGCATAAAAAACCTCCCTCGGATTGCTCACAGGTTGCGCTTGACGATCCACGAGTAACGGTTGAACATATTTGTTCTTCGCCGAGATATACACGCTGTCTGTGTATGTTTGTGTGTAATTCTCAGGCTTGTGAGAAGAAGCGATCTTCGCATCGCCGTCCCTCAAAACCCCACGGGATTCCGATTTGCTTCGAACCGCCGACAAAAACGCATCCGGAGAGACATTCGGAAATATCTCGGTAACAGCGGTCTTTAAACACGCCTCAACAGCGTTAATCTGCTTCGTATCCGTTTTCGGAAAGACGATATCACAGCCGTAGTGCTCAACACTTGAGCCATCAGGGAGCTTCATACGCACCTTCGTATCAAGAGCAGGGTACGATAGGCGTCCTTTTACCGTTAGTTTTTGCATTTTTAAAGTCCTTTCATATTATAAGTGTTGATTGTTATTAAATTCGTTTTGAAGATACGGAACGAGTAGGCTCGAATTCCATTTAAGAGATTGCGTTGAGCCTTCAACATGGTGCATTGGCACATCACACATCTTACCTCCATACTCTTCGCCTTTAGGTGTCGGTATATAGCCACCTGAGACCTTGCTAACTTGCAGTCCTCGCTTAAGAAGAAGTTTGTTTAAAAATCTCGCTCTCTGAGGTGGGTTAAGCCTTTCCCCTATTTGGGTAATTGTTAAATATTCGTCGTTATCGGAAGAGGGTAGGTGTTTGATATCCATAGCCTCTAACTGATCAACACCTGTTATCTTCGTAACGCCTCGGTTAACCTTCAACAAAAGTTGATTGTCTTTTAATCCTGCTTGCTTGGCTAGTTCTTCAAGATGTTTGTGAACTCTTAAAACTGTACTCGCTGAAGTGGCTCTAAGCTTCGGTGCTTCAACCGAATAACTGCCTGTTTTGCGAAGAGTAGGTAACACCTCCTCAAATACCCAACGCTCAAACTTCTGTGCTGATGGTAACGTGCTTTTAACTAGTAACCTGTAAACATCAGGTTCTGCTATGATACGAACTTTTTGAGTTCCGCCCTCGGTCTTAAGGGTGCCTCGTTTCAGGGCTCCCTTGCAATGAGCGTTTATCGCATTATTAGGACGTTCATACCCCAATGCTACAGCGACATCTTTAGCTACAAACCATATATTCTGGTCTTTATCCACAATAGTACGGATCTTGTTGCTTTCAAATTCAAAAGGGGTTATAGTGCTCATCGTTTGATCCTTTCTATACTTTCCAAATCTGACGGCTCAAATTTGAGCCGTGAAACTTCGATATCGTTAAACATTACGTAGTCTATTGACTTCTTTCGTTATTTCTGGTATATCGCTCGTTATATTGAATTCTTCAAAAGGTGTTATATTTATCATCACTTTGATCCTTTCTATGTTATTACCTCGAACTCGCTTAATTGCGATTTTTGGGTTTGTTTGTTTGTTGGTATATCTCGGGGGGCGATGACAGGCTTGCCGTCGCCTCTCGTGATCAACTCTTGCAACTCTTCCCAAAATTCATCAGAAACCTTTTGCTCCTTATACAATTGCTCCAATTCTTTAGGAGTTTTGAGAATTCGCTTAAACGCTTCTTCCCCTAAAACTGATGTCAACAGCTCTTGCGCTCGGTTAATATCCTTAAAACTTCGATTTCCTTTGCGTCCTTCGACTAGTTGATACCCTTGTATTTCATCCCCAGCATTCAACCGTTTAAACATCTCATCTTCACACGCCTTCACATAACTCTTGATCAACGAAATCGAGGAATAGGCTTTCGATAATTCAACAGTTGTGTTGGTTGATGGGTCTTTTGTCGCTTCTAACAACACATGTCTACTCAATGCAGGACAACGAACTTTAGCTCGGCAAAATCGACAAGCGTTCTCATCCACTCCATAACTATCAAAGGGAATAAATCGTTTAGTCTTAAGTTTTAACGCCTGTTGCCCCTTGGTTCTGAACTCTTGGGCTTTAGCCTCCAATTCAGCTACAGATATCGTCCATTCCTTGATTGGATCACTTGTTTTAATACGGGGTTGGAGAATAGTCATTGTGATAGTTTCGGGTTTCCCCATGACATCTGCAAATAAGTGCAATGCACCACAGGCATACAACATCAATTGGGGGTTGTTCTCAGCATTAACAGGAACGCCAGCCCCATATTTAAAATCGGCAATGATCCACTGGGCATTATTAAAAATAAGGATATCCGCAGTGCCGGTTGCCCCTGGTTCCGTTGTAAAAGGCTCAAGGGGAACTTCGGTTTCCGATAAAAATGGTCCAGAAAAAGTGCGGACATACGCTAAAACCATCGAGACACTAGACGCCATTTCCGTATCAACAATGCGGGTATCGTTCTCAAAAGTCAGCTTTTGATGAGAAACTGTCTCTGCATCAACGCCTTGTTCGAGGCAATGCGCTAAAAGATTATGGGCAAAAGTGCCTTCAGAGGCGTATATACTTGTTGTTTGAGGTATTTTGCTCTCAAGCGTCGGGGCTATAGGACATTTTAGCCAACGATGACTGCTTGAAGCCGATAAAAATGCATGGTGTGCCATTAATCTTCACTCTCTTAAATTTATTCAACTCTCGTTTAAGCGGGGGTGGTATCGTCAGGATCTCTCGGGAAGTGATAAATAAACCATAACGACAATAAAAATCAGAACCCCAATGGTGAAAAAGCAATCATGCATCGCTTTGCTCCAATAACTTCGCTTCCACCAATCTAAAATCCTCATCTGTGCAATCGACAAAAGTTTTATGCGTTCCTAAAGCAGGGACCAAAATCTCGGATAAAAACTGCGATTTCCCCTTATCACCACATCTCTTCATGTAGGATATAGCTAAAACCGTGACTCTCTTCTTGAGGTCTGGATCCACCGCTTCAACGGCTTTAACATCTTGGGTGATTAAAGCCTCCTGCAACCCTTGAGTGATCAAAGAAAGAAAAGTTAACAACTGTGGTATGTCCTTGGCTTTAACCGCCTCTTCAATAAAATGTACGCTCATCCTCACTCGCTCCCGCTCTTACACTTTTATTTGTTGGGGATGGACGGAGATATAAACATCCACCCCCTGAACCCATCACTGGGGATCTCTTAAATCTGATTGGCATAATAATCTTCTCTATGCTCTTGATCAGGATGCTCATAAATCTCTTCGTCGTCCTCTCCGTCCAAAGACTCTTCCCAATATTCCTTAAGCAATGACTTGAGATTTTTAGCCGTAGCTTGCAGAAGAGAAATATAAGTTTTTAGGTCATCCACCGCATCTAGCTTGTCTAAAATGGTGGAATCAGACCTTTTAAAAACATCAACTACCGCATTGCACTGCGATATCTCTTCATCCAAATACCGCTGATTCTCGCTAATCTGCATCTCAATACTTATATCTGGATCTGCGTTCGGATGACTATGAAAGTAAAAGTTCTCGTTAATCTCGTCATGAAAATGATTCTTTAATGCTCCCATCTGTACGCTCCCTGGTTTGCGATTTAAGCCTAATTGAATTTTATTTTATGTTTTTGTTGGGGGTATTATTTAACATAATTTCTACTTAGTCAAGAAAAAATGTAGAAAATATGTTAATTATTTTTCTAGACACCTTTAACAGCCTATGCTATAAAAGGATCATCAAACACAACCAAAGAATAAGGAGTGTTTTAAGATGACAAATACACCATGGAATGGAACTAAATTCGACGTTTTAACCCGTCGTATTGCGGATCAGGATAGCGTTTTAATTCTCCGTCTTGGTTTAGGGACGGTATCGGAAGACATTTTAAGACACATTGAGCTAGAGGCTAAAGACAGTGCTAATGAGCTTTTAAAGCCCTTGAGGAAAATCATAGATGAGCTGGTGGAAAAAAGGGAAAGAATTAAAAATAGTAGCAGAAGCGATAATCCCGATGACGATATGTGTGAGGTGTGTCAATGAACACAGTTAAATTAGGGGTTAAACACTTCGATACCCGAAAAAGAGGACGCACCACCGAAATTCGAGCGGATGGCTGGATGAAGGAAGACAATATCGCCCGTCTTTCGGTTGTGGTCTCAGTAGCTGGGGAAACAACAGACGAAGAAAAGCTCAGAGAGTATAAAGAGTTCGTGATTAGTGCTTTCGCTAAAGCGATCAGTTAAAAAGAGAGTGCGTCACTATGGAAAGAAAAGTTTTAACACCTGAAGAAAGGATGTTGTGTAGACGAGAATATAAACGTCGCTACTATCTCAAGAACAGAGACAAAATACTAGAACGCAGGCGTCGGCGCTATCTTAAGAATAAAGATAAATGTCGAGAATATAGACATCAATACTATCTTAAGAATAAAGATAAATATCGAGAATATAAACGTCGCTACTATCTCAAGAACAGAGATAAAATGAGAGAAAAAGCCCGTCAGTCTTACCGGAAATTATATTCAAAAGATAGCTGGATAGCTCCAGAAGAGCCAATGGGCATGACAAAAGCTGAGATCGAAGCGTTAGAAAGAGAGATAGCAAGACTGAAAGCCAAACCCATAGAAGAACTAATTTATAAGAGAAGTTAAATGCCGGTAATGCAATGGAAGGAACAGGCTAAACAAGCCATTCATAATGGGTTTAAGCTCATCCCTTTGCGTTTAGGGGATAAAAGACCACAGCGATTGGGTAAGTGGGAAGAACAACTACTTTCAAGTGAGAAAATCGACAAACTTCCTGCTTGTGGCTTTGGGTTTGTCTGTGGCGTAGGGGAACAGCCACTTTACGCCTTTGATATTGATTCAAAAGACGAAAAAACCGCCAATACTTTTAAAGATACTTTTGAGATTCTTCATGGAACGCCGATCGTAAGAATAGGGCAAAAGCCCAAAATTCTTATTCCTTTCCGAATGAATAAAGAAGGGATTAAGAAGAAGAAAACGACTGAAAGTACCCAAGGGCATCTTGATATTTTGGGTTGTGGTCAATACTTCGTTGCCTATAATATCCACCCTAAAACAAAAAAAGAATACACATGGACGACCCCGCCCCATAGATTTAAAGTGGAAGATACCCCTTTGCTTTCCGAAGAAGATGTTGAATATCTTTTTAAGTTTTTTCAAGAGATTACCGTGCCACTGGTAAAAGATAAAAAATCGATTATACCCTCTAAAACGTGGACTAACAACAATAATAGACAGTACACCAATAGAGAAATAACCGCCTTTTTATCTTGTTTTGGCGAAGAATTTTACAACGGTTCTCACGATGAATGGATACCCGTTGTTATGGCTGTTCATCACGAAACGAGAGGATCAAGTAAAGGTAAAGAAATAGCTAGAAGATGGAGTAAACAGGGATCAACCTATGATGAAGAGAATTTTAATTATAAATGGGACACCTTCGATTTTGAAGAAATAGGCGATACAGCAAAAAAGCGTTCTACTTTTGCGTCTCTGTTTTATCATCATAGAAAATTAATTCCTGATGGTCTTTTAGCTTCTCGGTTTAGCGACGCTTACAACAAAGCGATGTTCAGTGTGTTTAAATCAGGACACTTTCTTTACGCATCAGACATTAAAGCATGGTATAAACGGGACGAGAATAACCATTATATATGGAGGATTACAGATGCTAAAATAGAGGGTTATATCATGGAGTTTCTCGTTTCTCAGGAAAAAGATTCCTTTAATCTTTGTGAGACAATAGAAAACGAAGACGGCACTAAGAAGCATCCAAGATTATTATATCTTAAGACTTATGAAAAAAGCAAAGCTTGTGAGCAATCAAAATCTAGATCAACAGCAAACGCCCTTGAGTCTAAAAGCCAATTTCATATAACATCGGATTTCTTTGATGCTAACTTTAGGTACATAGGGGAAAAAGACGGGATATTAGATTTAGAAACAGGACAACGCATTACCCCAACCGAAGAATTATATATTACCAAATCAACAGGAACTCCTTTTGTTGAGGGTGAGTCATCGCAAGAGTTTCTTGATCTAGTGTCAGGATACTTCGAAAGCGAAGAAGTGATGGACTACTTCACCCGTTGTGTTGGAATGGCGTTGTTAGGAGGGAATAAAGCTCAACGATTTATTCATATTCGAGGTGTTGGAGGAAGTGGTAAAAGCACCCTCATGAACCTTATTAAATACGCTTTCGGAAACCAATACGTCATTAATGCCGAGGCAAGCGACATTATGCAAAACCGTCCCCCAGAAGCAGGTAAAGCAAACCCTAGCCTTATCAGACTCATGGGATCTAGAGTTGTTATTATCAGCGAAACTAATGAAAATGATGAGATAAACGCCGCTAAAATAAAACAAATGACAGGAGGTGATTGCATGACAGCACGCCTCAATTACGGTAATACCTACAGTGAATCACCCGCTAGTTTTACTCCTTTCATCGTCTCTAACAAACATCTGTTCGTTAGAAATCCCGATGATGCATGGTGGAGGCGATACATCGTAATCCCTTTCGATAAACCAATAGCAAATAGGGATGCATCCTTTGCCCAAAAACTAGAAACCAAATACGCCTTAGAAGCGAAGAAATGGTTTCTAAAAGGAGTTAAAGCCTACATCAGCAAGGGGCTAGACGTCGATATACCTGAAGTATGTTTAAAAGCCAAAGAGGAAGAAAGACAGGGAACAGATACTTACCAAGCGTGGATTGATGATTGTTGTGATATTGGTGAAAATCTATGGGAAGAGAGCCACAGTTTAGCAAAAAGCTACAGTGAATACCGGGAACAGGAGTTAAACTACGATAGAAAACGTATATCAACGAGAACAGTTGCACTCAATCTTAAACAAAAAGGATTTAAAGCGGGTAGGCAATGGGAAAAACCCCGCCCTAACAGAGGACGATATTTAAGAGTAATCGAAGGATTAAAACTTAAACCCGCCTTTGAATCAGTGGATGATAATAACAATATTATAGATTTTAAGAGATAGGTATAACTAATTGACTCTGTTAACATCGAAGGTGTATAATAGGACTTATGGAAAAGACAGCCGTAAGACAAAAAGTTCAAAGAGATAGTGTTGAAATCCGCTTTACGAAGTTGGAAACGGCTTTACCATATCTTGCAACTAAAGCGGATCTAGCTGATGTTAGAACAGAGCTTAAACAAGATATAGCTAACGTTAGAACAGAGCTTAAACAAGATATAGCTAACGTTAGAACAGAGCTTAAAGCAGATATAGCTGATGTTAGAACAGAATTAGCTTGTACTAAGTCAGAACTTAAAGACGCTATTAACAGTCAAACAAAGTGGTTTATGGGGATAATAGTCTCTGTACTCGTATCTACTATAGGAATACTGTTAAAACTATCTAGCCATTAATCAATAACCTCCTTTACGCCATTTTTACCTCCATTTCCACCAGCACATCATGCCAACAAACCCGAAAAAGAGTAGGGCATTAAACGCTATCTTCAGCTTCTCTAAGCGTGTAAAAAAATGTTTTTTCATGGTTTATCCTCCAAATCAGCCAGCTCAAATTTGAGCTCGCTAACTTCCAAGTGTCAAAGATGGGGTAACGTTTTGTTACCCCATAGCAATGAGCATTAGTCTTAAGGGGGGCGGTGTTTTACCGCCCCCTTGCTACGAACTTTTTGTATTCCGCCTTCAGTCTTAAGGGGGTGGTGTTTTGCCACCCCCTTGCTACGAACTTTTTGAATTCCACCTTCAGTCTTAAGGGTGCCTCGTTTCAGGGCTCCCTTGCAATGAGCATTAGTCTTAAGGGGGTAACAAAACATTACCCCCTTGCTACAGACTTTTTGAGTCCTTCCAAAGCTGTCAGAGATGGGGTAGCGTTTTGCTACACCACAGCAATGAGCATTAGTCTTAAGGGGGTTCCGTTCCAGGTGTTCATTCTAATACCGTATCACCTTCAACTACTGTATCACCTCCAACTACCGCATTACCTCTAACTCTTGCGTTCCCACTAATTACCGTAAAGCCAATAACGAATGCATCACCTCCAACTTCTGCAGTATCTCTAACTATTGCATTACCTCCAACACTTGCATTACCGCTAACTTTTGCATAACCTCCAACTTTCGCATTATCTCTAACATATGTATTATCACTAACTTCTGCATTACTTTTAACTTGTGCAAAACGAGAAACTGACGCATTACCACTAACTCTTGCATCATCAATAACGGTTGCACAATCTCTAACTACTGCATTATCATACACTCAACAACTACCACTATGGCAAAGGTTATCTTCATCTTCGATAAAACCCCCTAAAGCACCTTTCTTAACATCGTTAAAACCTCTTAAAGCCCTAATGCGATGACATTCTGAAAAGACTCTGTGTTCTTCTTTTGTTATTTTATATTTCTTCGTCATAGGTTCTATTCTTCCATATCTGTCGGTTGAACTTTGTTGAAAGAGCCCCTTGATAGTTTGCTCAAGGGGCTCTTTCGCTTTAATCACTAGATAGTTTCGCACCCTTTGTAAGGTGTTCTTCATACCTCTGATTTACCTTAGTTTGTAACTCTTTTTGTTCTTCTAAAGTAAGCCTACAAACGGCATCACAGAGTTGATCAGGATTCAGCTTCTTTGGTTCATCCGCTAAACCACAGCCACAGAGGGATAATAAAGTTGAAGCAATTAGTACTTTCTTAATAGTCATAATGGTATTTTCCTTTCATTGTTATTCGCCTTTTGGCTCGTTAAACCTCTAAAGGGGTGTTAGTGGTTTTTATACAGGGGTGGATCAATCACGGAGCTATAAAACATCCACCCCCGAACCCTTTACAGGGTATCTCTTAAATCTGACTGGCGTAATAATCTTCTTTATGCTCTTGATCAGGATGCTCACTACAGTTTTCACAACCTTCACAATCTTCACGGGCTTCATCTAATAACCTCCAAACCTCATTATCTTCGAATATCTTGAGTTCTAAACGCCGTTTATGAGCCTTAGCTAAAACAATAATCCGGTTGACTTCCTCGATTAAATCCTCTAGTATGTGTGTCCGTATTGTACGGTCCCGAAAATGAATTAACTTCTTAGAGGTCTTTAAAGCTCTTTCAAGCTTCTCAATTACCTCTACTTCATAGTTAGATTCAGGCTCAATGCCCATCCGAGGGTTTACAGCACTTAAAAACTCGTAGTTGGCTTCAATCTCTTCGAGGTAATGTCGCTTTAATTGTCCCATTTTCTAGGTCTCCGTACTTCGTCTACACCACCCCTTTAAAAGGGTGGTTGTAGGTTAAGATACTTTTTCGATGAGTTCGGCTTTACTGGGGTTTAGGGCACGCCTGCGTAGCAGTCTTCGAACTAATTTCCTTGGCAAATTTCCACCTTAATTCGATAATTTCATCAAGAAGCTTCTGCTCTTGCTCTCTATACATGTTCGGGTAGGTTTCAGGGGAATAAAACGATTTATGACACTTATCTAAATAGTCTTTAATATCTTCTTGAAGTAAGTTCTTAAACTTTTCTTGTAAATCTATTTCCATCGGTTACTCCTTAAATTTCTTAAATCAATTCGTTGCATTTAACAGATGACTTCTTGTTTATTTTATGGTATTATTTAACATAATTTCTACTTAGTCAAGTAAAATGTAGAAATTACGTTAATTATGTTAAATATTCAATAAGGACGTAACATCAGCGGGTTAACTAACGTGGTAACTATATTCTTGATTGGATAATTGGTTTATGCCATGAGTCCACCATGCTTATAACACCAGAGATTCGCCGAAATTGGGAGGAAGTCGGTATGCGTATTAGAGATATACGCAAATCAAAGGGTAAAACCTTAGAAGAACTAGCTATTAAGGCTGGAACAATCAAAAGCGCCATAAATAGTTTCGAAAAAGGCAGAAATCCTACAAGCATTAATTACGCTTTGTTCCTTCGTAACGAATTTGGAGCAAGCTTCGATTGGATCTATGATGGTGAAACGATCCTTAAAGTTTATAAACCTAAGACTTTAAAAGGTGATGTTTTAGATCCTATAGCTATCGGCTTGAGGCTTAAAGAGATAAGAGAGCATCTAGGTCTTAATAGAGTTGAGTTTGGAAAGCTAGTAGGTTTACCGTGTGCTTTAATTTCAATGTATGAAAGTGGGAAAAGAACACCACGTATAACAACTGCACAAAATATCAAAAGGGCGATAGGCAAGCCATTAGATTGGATTTATTTCGGGGATGAGATTATCATACCTAAAAGTATTAAGCGGGCAAAGGCCAATCAATCTTCTCGTAAAGCCAAAGAATAAGTCAAGATTGTAGGTATTATATACAACTGTCTACGGGTCGTTAAAAGATTCTTTAATCAACGGGTTAAGGTGGTAGGGGGATGGTTAATTTAAAATATTTATTTTATGGGTTGACAGTTAATAAATCATTTCCTTATAATACCCCCAACAAAAACATAAAATAAAATTCAATTAGGCTTAAATCGCAAACCAGGGAAGTGATGCTATACATCTGTTCACGGCTTCGAGTGTGATTTGTAGCTCATCTTAAAAATAATATCAAGAACTTTTCCCTTAAAAATCTAAGAAGAATCCCATAGTGTGATCTGTTGGCAACCTCTTTTCGTGGTTTTAAAAGTCTTCAAACCCTTGACACAACACTTTGAGAGATGTTATTGTAAACAGAAATTCTTAACGCTCTTAATAAAGAGCAACGGAGTTTTTAGAGGACGATATTAAGGGACTGCGAAACTATAGGTTGCACCTCGGGAGGACAGCCGACGATTACTAGTAGCAAGAACGTCAAGAGACCCTCTAAAACTTTCGTCACGGCTTTACGTGTACTAAGCGATATTGTGGACGCTTGATAACCATAAGCTACACCTCGTGCGGATAGCGATGATTGGTTTATCTCGGTCGCACCAAGAAACTTAGTGCCCCTTCAGCCGAACTATCCTTTCTATCGTCGTTTTTTTTTAAAATTTTAAAAACGATGACAACTTTTCACGTCTTCTAAAAATAAAAAAATCCTTAAAAACCCTTAAAATACGTAAATGGTAACCACTGGTTACCACGTGGTTACCAGTGGTTACCACCTAAAAAAAACTACTACTGCTACCCCAAAGTGGCTGAAGGTCGGCATCTGCGAGCTTTTTATAACCTCGTAACTTAAGGAGCTTCATAACTTCAATAACTTAAGGAGCTTCATAGCTTAAGAAGGCTCCTTAAGCCCCTCAAACTTTTAAATTGTCGCGCACCTTACAACTTCTAAAACCTTAAAGCTTTTAAAGCTTATAAAACTTTGTAAAAAGCTTGCTATCTATTTGATTTTATGCTACTTTACCTTTATTATGTACGCTCACAAATACACAAAAGAAAGAATTGATAATATTTTAGCTTCTTTTAGTGGTGGTTTGTCATTATCACAATCCTGTAAGAAGCACGGTGTAACTGTGGTTTCTTTTCACGGTTGGGTAAAACAAGATCGAGAAGATTTAGAAAAGCGTTATGAGCAAGCTAAACAGAGCCACATGGAGCATTTGAGCGAAAATCTTGCCTCTGTTGTTGAAGCTCCACTTACTGAAGAAGAAAGAGATCATCCTCAAGCAATCAAGTTACGAGAACTCCGTATGAAACGTCTGCAATGGGAATTAGAGAAGAGATATAGAAATGTATACGGTAATCATGTATCGGTTGAGCAGAAGCATACGATAGATTTAAAGCCGTTGATGGATAGAGTACAACATAGCATTCAAAGCAAGGGATTAAAGCCTGTTAAAGCATTAGATAAACAAACAGAAAAGCCTCTTGAGCTTCCGAAGTTAACTAAACATGACTAATCTACCATCAATACCACAAAAGAAGATTAAGGATTATTTCTGTTGATTTATGGAGTTTAAGGAGTTTGGAGTTTAATTAGTTAATAAAAACTTAAAGAGTTTAGGAGTTTAAATAGTTAATAAAAAGTTAAAGAGCTGAAGGAGTTTAGGGAATTTAGAGGGTGGGGAGGCCCCCAGAGACTAATTTTAAAGGATATATAGGCACCCCTCCGACAATTTTTATAAAATTTTGGAATATTGAAGAGTCTTCAGCTATTTTACACAACAATGCTTCTTAAGCTCAGAAACCTACCATTAGCGACAAAAGAGTGTATAACACCTTATCCCCATTACAAAATCAAAAAAACTAATTTTAATCATGTTTCTGACGTTTTTAGCTTGCAGAGCGATTCAATTTATGGTAGTGTAACCTTTGTTAAGGAATGAAATACGCTTTAGGTATGCTTTAGAAGGGAGGGGGTTGTGTTAACCACGTCTGCAATCCTCTTCTTTCTTCAGTGTGTTATAATTGAATTTTATTGAAGAAGGGTTTTATTGAGCCGAGAACTTCCAACAAATCCAGAAACGGAGCAAAAGCTTTTTGATCTGATGTGGTCTGATGAGATAAAGCTGAGTTTTAGCAATTTTGTATTGCATTTTTTTCCTTGGGGTGAAAAAGGCACACCGCTTGAAGGTTTTTCTGCTCCTAGGAGCTGGCAACTAGAGTTCATGGAAGTGGTTGACGCTCATTGTCTTAACAGTGTTAATAACCCCAATCCTGAAGTATTTAAAGGGGCTATATCGGCAGGTCGTGGTATTGGAAAGACGACGTTAAACGCTTGGTTAGTTTTATGGCTGATGTCAATAAGACCTGGTATGTCTATTATTTGTCTTGCGAACTCTGAGACTCAGCTTAAAACGACTTTATGGGCTGAAGTTAGTAAGTGGCTATCCCTGTTACCGAACAAACATTGGTTTGAGATGCAATCGTTATCTTTGCATCCAGCTCCTTGGTATTCTGATGTTTTACATTGTAGTCTTGGGATTGATTCTAAACATTATTCGACGATGTGTAGGACGTATTCGGAAGAGCGTCCTGATACTTTTGTTGGTCATCATAACACCTATGGAATGGCGATAATTAACGATGAAGCATCGGGCACTCCTGATGTTATTAACTTAGGCATTCTTGGATTTTTAACGGAGCAGAACGCTAATCGTTTCTGGATTATGACGTCTAATCCTCGTCGTTTAAGTGGCAAATTTTACGAGATATTTAATAAGCCATTAGATGATTGGAAGAGGTTTCAGATTGACACACGAACGGTCGAAGCCATTGATCCGAGTTTTCATGAAGGGATCATAGCTCGTTATGGTTTGGATTCCGATGTTACCCGGGTTGAGGTATGTGGACAATTTCCACAACAGGACATCGATAGTTTTATACCACAACAATATATTGTTGAAGCATTAGAACGAGTTGCAATTCCAGATCCGTATGCTCCTTTAATCATGGGTTGTGATATAGCAGGAGAAGGGGAGGACAAAACCGTTGTCGTTTTGCGAAGAGGCAATATTATTGAGCGTATTTTTGATTGGTCTGGCGAGCTTATTGAAGTAACGAATCGGAAGATATCGAGTTTAATTAACCGGTATAATCCTGACGCTATTGTTATTGACGGCAATGGGATAGGAGGGACAGTAGTCAGTTATTTGCTTAACATGCATCATATTTCGGTTGAGGTGATATTAGGTCAACGCCGAAGTACCGAACCTGAACAGTATCACAATTTAAGGGCGGAGTTGTATGATTTAATGAGATCAGCGATTACAGGGGGTTTACAACTTCCTGATGACTGTCCTGATTTAATTAACGAGTTAAAATCCATCAAATCCATATCTGATACCTTGGGTAGATTATTGATTGAGAAAAAGCGTCAAGGTCGTTCTGAATTCGGAGTTAGAAGTCCTGATTTCGTGGATGCGTTATGCTACACTTTTGCGGTTGATCCTCCGAGGAAAGACAATCCTTTATATCAAGGTCAAGATATATCGGAGTATGAGGCTTTGGACACTGGTTTTAACTATGAGGCTTACGGGATGTAGGCATGGTAGATAAGGTGGGATTAAAAAAAGAAGACAATAACAATAAAGAGTTCATTAAGAAGTTAATTGCTCGATTTGAAAGCTTAAAAGCCCAACGGTCTGAGATTGAACCGATTCGTCAGGAGATTATAGATTTAGTTTGTCCTTATAGAGGTAAGGCATCTGAAGACAAAAAAATCTGGGATACAACAGCGACATCCGCCAGTGATAAACTTGCTTCTTTACTCCATAATCTTATCACTCCTTTTGGGTCTCGTTGGCATGGTTTGGTAGCTCCTGATCCCCAGTCAGGGTCTTTTTTTGCCTCACAGGAGAACAAACTGATACGAGAACAATGTGATCATTTTGTGATGGAGTTGTTTGCTCAACGGGAACTTCCTGCATCAGGATTTAACCTTTGTTTGAAGGATTTTTATACGGAAGTTGTGTTGTTTGGGATGGGATGTTTTTACGTTTCGGAGCGAGAAGGGGGAGGATTAAGGTATATTTCCGTACCGGTATCTTCAATTGTTTGTTCTGCTAATCACGAGAATGTCGTTGATACGGTTTTTGAAGAATTTTCTTTAACCCCTGAGAATGTAGCTAAAAAATGGGGATATGATGCTCTTTCGGATAAGATGAAGGAGGATTTAGATCGTTCTGATCCTCAGAAGTATGAGTTTTTTCAAGCGGTTTTTCCAGATAAAGAGGATGATTACGAAGGGTATAAAAAGGTTATAGTCAGTATTGATGAGAACCGTATTATTGAAGAAGGTTATCATCGGGTAATGCCTTATATTGTTGGTCGCTATGAAGCGAGTCCTAGTAACCCTTTTGGGTATTCTCCCACCCATAAAGCATTACCAAGCATTCGGCGATTAAACGCTTTGAGTGCTTCTGTTTCCCTTTATTCGGAAAAGGCGTTAAACCCAGCAGTTCTTACATCAGAAGATACGAGAGGAAAAACATTTTCGACTAAGCCGAAAACTGTGAATCATGGATGGATGGATCGTCAAGGGAGACCTCGTGCAGTCCCTTTTTTTACAGGGAGCGACGCTCGCCCTTCGCATGAAGAGATGCAAAGATTACAAATGCAGATCCGAGAGTTATACCTTCTGGATTTATTTCAAGTGTTAGCGGATAGGGCTAGTAGGTCTGCTACGGAATCGATGGAGAAGACCCTAGAGAAAGGTATTTTTATCTCTGCGATAGTTGGAGGGTTACAAGCAGAATTTGTCGGTTCGATGGTCAAGAGGGAAATAGATATTTTATATCAAGATCAAGGGGACATTCGTGGCTTAGGGAAGGATTTGAAAGTTTCTTACACTTCTCCATTATACAAATACCAAAAGGCAGAAGAGTTGAATGGGATTGTTCAGGGTATAAGAGTTAATGCGGAGATAGCTAGTATGACGGGGGATCCGACTCCACTGATGATGTTTAATCCTTATCTGTGTGGAAAATACGCGGCAGATGGTTCGGGAGTTCCAGAAGTTCTTGTTTTATCTGAAGAAGATACGAAACAAAAACTTATTGAGAAACAGAAGCAAGCGGAAGCCTCCCAAATGAAACAATTAACGATGGAGGAATCCATTAAGACAGGAGGAGCGATAGCACAAGATAGGGCTAAAGGAGAGGTATGATTAAGGGATTTGATGAAGTAGAGAAAGCTGAGAAAGTTGAACAAGTAAGAAGATACAAATCGGTTTTTGCGACTTTTGAAGGTCGTTGGGTTTTATTGGATATTATGAGAGAAGGGGGTTTATTAGCTACTGAACTTTCGAATGATCCGATTGCTTTAGCTCGACGTGAAGGGAAAAGAACAATAGCCCTTTATATTACGGATTTGATTGCTTTAGAGGCGGAAGAGCTTATTTCCGCTTATAGAGAATTGGAACAAATGGAACAATAGGGAAATAGAACATGGAACAAGAGAACATACAACTGAAGGAAGGAATTGTTGATACTTCAGTTTCTACAAAAGGCGAAGAAATCAATACAGACCCTTCTGTGAAAGAGATGGGATCTAAAGTGGAGGTATCGGAAGCTAAATTCGATAGCAAACCTGATGTCTCAAAGAAAGCATCTTTATCTGACAAGCTTTTTAGTGATGAGAAGGTAGATATACCGAAGGATTATACGATTGATTTTCCTAAAGGTGTTTCTGAAGCTGATAAGAAGCAAGCGTTAGAGAGTTTTGTTAAAAATGGTCTTTCGAAAGCTGATGCACAGGTATTGACAGATTCTTTAGCTAAGTCGTTTCAAGAGCATATAAAGAGTCAAGAGGAAAAGCACAACAGGATATTTGATGAAGACATTTTGAAGTTAAAGCGAGAATATGGTTTGGAGGGATTTTCGCAATTAAACAAGAAAGTCAAAGGTTTTGTGAAAGAAGTGGGATTATCAGGCGAAACTTTTGATAATTTTATCGCTGTTGCTGGAGCCTATAACGCTTTTAAACTGTTAGAGAAACTATCACGTTCAACTCGGGATTCTAGCTATTCACCTCCACCACCTTCGCAAAGAGGTTCCCAAGAGGCTGATAGGGATTTTGATAAGGTTTTTGATACCCCCGATTTCGGATCAAGGGTTTTGTCTGGGGATATGGAGGCGACAAAGACCCTTCGGCAATGGGCCGAAAAGCAAGCAACACTTAATCAATAAAGGAATAAAAAAATGGCTACAAAAGAACAATTAGCAACTGCTAATATATATGAATTTAAGAAACATGTTGAGTTAGCACTTCAAGAGACTAAATCGAAACTTCGCCCAACGGTAACAGAACAAGCAACGGAAGGGGAAGCATCGGCACTGGTTGAAGTGTTTAAACCTACAGAAGCTCATGAGATTGTCGGGGATATGCCTGATACAATCTATAATGCGACGGATCAAGATAGACGTTGGGTTGGTCATAGCCAATTCGGTTGGGCAGAACGCATTGATCCGTTTGCAACCCTTGATTCAGGTATTAATCCGTTATTGCCATATGCATCGTTAGCGACAGCAGCGATGCATCGTAAGCAGGATGAAGCGATACTAAAAGGTATGCTTGGAGTTAATAAGAAAGGTAAGATAGGGGCGGAAACTGAGTTTTTTTCTAAAGAAAATATACTATCTGCGGTTGAAGGGGATGATTTTTTCAAAACCTTTATAGGACAATTGATTACTGCCAAATCGATATTCCGAAAACGCTATATTGATGTTGATTCTGAGCAAGTTTATGTTCTAATTCCTAGTGATGTATGGGCATCGCTATTTGCCTTAGAAAGGGCTACTTCCAAGGATTATATCAACACTGCTGCTTTGCAAGCGGGTAAAATTGAAGCGTTTGCGGGTGTTTGGTTTATCAACATGGAAAAAGTTCCAGGTAATGATTTGTTTCCTGCTGGAACAAAATTTCCCGGACTGATTGACGGAAAGGTTGAATACCCTAATGGCAAAACTACCGTGAAATATTCTGCAAAATTTGAAGATACTAAGATTAAGTATGTTCTTCCAATTTATTGCAAATCGGCGGTGGTTTTCACACAAAGAAAAGCCATTGATGTACAATATTCTAAAGATCCTGGTAAATGGCATGCCCCTCAAATCACTTTAACCTCATCTTTTGGAGCAACGAGAATAGAACCAGATAAGATATTAGGGATTGAGATATCGAAAGATTCCTTGAAAGGTGTGCCAGTGCTAAAAGGAACTAAGGCTGCATAATGACGGAACTTGAGATCTGCAATTGGGCTTTACGCAAAATAGGAGAAGAGCCTGTTGAGACTTTAGAGGATAATTCCTCTCGTGCTTTGAGCTGTAAGGCTCAATTGCAACCTCTTCATTCATCTTTATTACGTCGTTTTGATTGGAGTTTTGCAACTTTTTGTTATTATCTCTCGCCTTTAGAACAAGAGGATGACGGTCAATGGATCTATCCTCTTCCCCGAGATTGTCTCAGAATATTAAAACCGCAAAATCCTCTTTTGAGAGGGTTGATGTTGTATTCCTCAATGGAGGAATTTTTAGTTTTAACCTTTATCAAGAAGGTTAAAATAGAAGATTGTGATCCTTTATATTGTGAAGTTTTGGCGTGTAAACTGGCTTTGGAGGTTTGTGTACAAGCCAGAGAGAATGAAGGATTGAAGAATTCTTTAATCCGAGATTTTGAAGTAGCTTGGGATAATGCGGTATTATCTTCAAGTAAAGAACGTCAAGGAGAGCCTATTTATTATGACTAAAGCGATTCATTTTAAAAACTCTTTTGCGTCTGGTGAGGTATCACCCTTTGTTCATCAATCAGGTTCAAATTTGAAAATTTATCAAAGCTGTTTAGCTCATTGTCATAACTACATACCATTGCGTACTGGGGCTTTAATGAGAAGACCAGGTACACGGATTTATCATGTTTTTGATGATGTTGATAAACCACAACGTCTTTTTTCTTTTGTGAAAGATGCGTATACGGCGTATATTATAGTATTAGGATATTTAAAACTTCATATATTTGAACGACGAATGGGTGGTTGTTCAAAGGTTACAACTATAGAAGTTCCTTATAAAAAGGAAGATGTGAATGAGATTGAAGTAGCTCAAAACATTGATACATTATGGATGGTTCATCCAAAACATCCACCCTGTCAATTGGAGCTAAAAGGCAAAGATTGGGAATTTAAAGAAGTTTTATTTAAACATGTTCCTCCACTTAAGGAACAGTTTATTGATGATAAGAAAGTTAGCATAAACCTAAAAACTCCATTTGAGAATACGGAAACAGGTAAAACGGGTATGGTTTCGGTTGAGGCAGATGGAGAGATGTTTAAGGAGATGGATATAGGAAGAGAGTTAAATCTTGGATTTCGTCCTCAACGATGGATACCAGATACGTGGTATTTGGATAATTCCTATGTTGTGCATAATGACCGATTGTTGAAATGTATAAATAAAGGCAAATCACAATCGACTGAATGGACGTTTTCTGACAAAGAACATCAGCAAAAGGATGGAAGTTGTTTATGGGAAAAAGTCGAAAGCACAAAAGGTAATGCCCGAAACCTACTGATCTGGGTGACAGGTGTTATTAAGCGTTTTAAAACGGCTAAATGTGTTTTGTTGGAGCTTAAAGGAGCGTTTCCATTGCAAAATGATTTACCGACAAAGCATTGGTTATTAGGAGAATGGGGACAGAAAGAGGGCTATCCGTCTTGTATTACCTTTTTTGGTAATCGTTTAGTGTTAAGTGGCGGTAAACACAATCCGCAAACGGTTCATTTCTCAAAATTAGATGATTTTACTGATTTTAATCAAATATCTGAACAAGGGGGAAATACAGATTTAACAAGTTCATTTTCAGTTTTATTAGGTTCAGATGTCAGACAGGGTATTCAGTGGTTATCCCATACAGATAGTGGTTTGTTAGTAGGTACGGAATCGGCTTTGTGGTTGATAACACAGACTAGTCAAAATGAGGTTGTATCGAAAGCGACGGTTGCGATTAGGTCTATTGGTAATTTTGGTAGTATTGCCGTTTCCCCGATTTTAGTTGGTTCTCATTGTGTTTTTATTAAAGATACAGGCAGGGATTTAATCAGTTTGGTCGGGAATAGATCGGCGGATAATACTAAGACTGAATACCGCTTTAGGGATTTGAACCTATTTGCAGAACATATATTAACTAAAGGGGTTTGGGAAGCAGTCTTACAACAAAGTCCATATTCTATTATCTGGGTGGTTTTACGAGATGGTAGATTAGTTGGATGCACATTTGATCCAGACAATGAGGTATGTGCATGGCACACACATGATTTAGGAGGATTTTATACCCAAATTCATTCCTTAACCAGTTGTGCTAGTTTTTTAGATGGGCAAGATGATCTGTGGCTTTTAGTTGAAAGACTGGATGATACAGGCAGAAAAACCAGATCCCTCGAAAAGTTGGGTAATTTCCGTAGAATGAACACATATCAACCTGTGGATGTGATTGATGGATATTCTAGAAAGGGATGAGAAGGTATGAATCAAGGATTAGTGAGCATTGCGGTTTTAAGTCTATTTTTAATTGGATGTGATTTAGGCGCAGAACGCAATGATATCAAAAGTGTACAAACAGGACATAACAAAATGGCAGATAATAAACAAAATATTACTTTGCAATACCTAGATAGGGAAGTAAGGGATTTAGAGACCCTACTTGAACGAGCTAAGAACGGATTAATTCCTTTAGACGAGCAGGAATATGCGATGAAATTGCAAGAAAGGGTCCGTAATGAGTTAATTTGGTATGTTTCTGCCAACAACAATAATAGCCCGGAAAGAACAAGGAGTCTATCAGATCGTTTGTTTAAAGTTGAGGAAGGATTATTTGATGCCTTTAGTGCTACGCTGGAACGTTATAGCGGTCAGCTAATAACTGACACTACCAACAAAGAGGCGCGTATTCAAGACTCCGAAAAAACTCTAGATTCCATTTCTAGACAGGACGCATGGGAAAAGACTTCTTCTTTACGTCGAATGCTGGAAGAACAAAAGCTTTTGATTAAACAGGTTAGAGATAAAGATATTGAGAAGACTATTGCGGAAATTGAGAACTTTATTAAGGATTCTGAGGAAAGACTTAAGAACGCCATAGAGGCACGGAAGCGTAAGGATTATGAATTATCGCATCTTCATATAGAAAGGTTTTATAACCGATTCTATATGATTGATGACCTTATGAACTTTGCTAATACTCGTATTTGGACGCTTAGGGGTAATACCAGTTTATTAATTAATTCTAAAATTAAGATAATAGCTAAAGTGAATAAGCTAACTGGTGATGTTGAAAACGTAAAATTTATGGAGCCTAGTGAATTTGAGTATTTAAAAACATCTCCTTTAAGTCAGGAAGAGGGCACGAAGCGTGCTATTGAGTTATTAGATAAAGCAGCAGGTTATTTACAAGAAGCAATAAAAGAGATGGACGCTAAGAATTACCTATCCTCACATCGTCTCATCTCAAAAGCCCGCAGAATTAATGAGAGAGCTTCAAATTTTATTAAATTTTTGAAAACCCGTTTTCCTAATACGTTTGGTTCGCCAGCTTTAGAAGCTAAATTCGGTATTTATAATGATGTGTACCGTGATTTTCTAGCGAAGATGGAGGGTTCATCTTCATCTTCTGGCTCTGTTGATGTTAATACTAGCACATGGGATAAAATAAAGGAGATAGATTCAAGTCTCAAGAAAGCTGGAGAGGTTGTTGATCAAGTGGATAGGGAAATAGGGCTTTATCTCAAATATCGTGATAGAGAGGTTTTTAAGAGCACTTCTGTTTCTCAATCCTCGATTGATGTAATGAAACAAGAAAGTGAAATGGTCAAGGTATCGTTAGATGGTTCTATAGTGCCTTACAAACAAGGAGATTCTATAGTTGAGGGTGAGGGAATTGGTTATACATATACATCATTAGCACAACTTCCTAGTACAGATACTGGAGAAGCTTTTAATGGGTTGGGAGGTAGGAAAAGACGCGTTGTATCAAGTAGTGTCCGAGTTTTAAACGCTCAAGGGTTAGAGGTAGGAACGTCTTTTGACAAGATGTATCCCGTTAAAGGGCTGAAAGACGAAGCGAAATCAGGTGAATTTAATTGTCCGCTTGGAGGAAGTTTTACCTCGCAAGATGGATTATGTTTACGTCAAAAAGGAGCGAATACAGGAGCTATAACGGCTGTCATAACTCATTTTAGTACAGGGGGCTAAAATGGTAGGATTATTACCTTTCTTTCTAACTGGGGCTTCAGTTCTATCCAGATTCACTAAAGGTATTTTGGACTATCAAGCGGATGTATCGCAAGCTCAAGCACAAATTGAAACAGATGAGCAACGTAAGAAGCTTGCACAGGATAATGCACATCTTGCGGATTTGGAAACATTAGATCAAATATCGCAAAAGCGGAAAGAGCATGTTTATTTAAGTTCTAAGATGCGATCACAGATGTCTGCTCGTGGACTATCCCCTGTTACGCAAGAACTATGGTTAGGACAGACTTTAGCGGAGATGGAGCGAGAGATCCAGACTATTTTAGGTTCTGGTCAAAAGAAAGTTCAGCGCTATGAGGATGAGTCTGATTGGTTGCGTGGGAACATTAGTAATTTGGTTAAAAGTCGAAGCAATATGGGCTGGAAACATGCATTTGGCACGTTTGCGGATTTAGTTACTTTTGGGCTTTCTAAAGGTTTAGGAGGATAAGGTGTCAGAGCTCGTTCCGTACATATCAAGGGCGACCCCATTTGCTCCTGTTAAAGAGCATGTGCAACAACGTTATAGTCCTGATGAGGGATTGCGTGATATAGCTAATAAGTTAAATCAATCTACCAAGTTAATAGAAGAGACAGTAAGGAGGCAATCGGCGTTTAAGGCGGATAGTGAGTTTTTGCAGACTACGGTAGAAGCGGAAAAGGTATTTAACGAGAAGCTTCAAGGTTTGCAAGGGGGGAATGAGGAAGAGGTTAAGAAGAATTTAGAAAGTATACTGAGCAACGATATTAAGCCCCTATACGGAAAGATGCATGAGAAGCTAGATTATCCTGAAGTAAGACGTCATATATTACAACAGTCTAATAAACAAATGGCTCGTTTTCAACTGAAGGCTAATGAGTATAAATTGGGCTTTCAGGTTCAACGGACGGAAGAAGGTATAAGAGAAATAGAGAGGTCGGTATCTAACTCTCTTCTTCTTGACGGCTCGGATAGTAATTATAGGGAAAAAGTACAGTTTGCAAGTGACGCTATTGACAAACTTCCGCTTAATCCTACTACGAAAGATGCTAGGCGTAGAACAACGAGGGAGAACGCCGCTTTAGCACAGGCACAACGGTATATGGTCGACAATCCCCAAGTTTTCAGCTCTTTTATACAAAAGCGAGAAGGGCAAGGTTCAAAGATTGATGACAAATCGACGATAGCGGATATCGTTGATAACACTCCATTAGATACGTTTTCTGTTAACGACACCGTTGTTGACAACACAAATCCTTTTGAGGGTTGGAAAGATTTAAGTACTCAGAAGAAGATAGCGATTTTGAAAGAAGTGGCAAATGCGAGTACGACGGGCAAGCAAGAGGAAAGATCTAGGGTAGGAACGAAGATAAAGAATATAGCATCATTTTTAGAGCGAGGTATTACTCCTAAAAATATTCAAGATGCGGATTTATCTGAGGATAATTTGCGACATTTGTTTGGTAATACTCGTGGGCAGATGTTATCCTCTCAACTTCAAACTTTAAAGGAATTTGCTCCTAAAATTAATCAGATATTTTTGATGCCTAATGATCAAGTAGAGACAGAGTTAACTAAACTTAAACCAGACGTTCAAAACTTAGTTGGAGCGGAGTTTAAAAACAAGTTGTATTCGGATGGTGTGAAGGCTGTTTATAAGAACGACAAGGAAAGAAAAGAGCATCCGATTAAATGGGCTATAACCCACGGTTTAACCCAAGAGATGCCTGATGAACCTTCCAAATGGGGGGATTTTTTTGTTCATAGACGGGAAGTTTCGCAGACATTGAAAGGGTTTTATGGAGTTTCTAGTCCGTTAATTTCTAAAGAAGAGAGTCGTAAACTAACTCAATATCTGGACAAATTGGAATCAAAGGACGTTGTCTCGCATTTGGAAGACTATGCTGAACGTCTCGGTGGCTTAAAGAATTCTGTTTGGATTGAGGCGATGCAAAGTCTTGAGCATCCTGTTATGGGTGAGGTGGGATTGCTGTTAAAGGATGATCCCGATGTAGCCTCTGATGTTTTACGAGGTTATAAATACCGAGTTCGTAATAGAGGTGAGAATATACGAGATATAACAGGTGAACGTTTTGATGCATGGTTTAAGGAAAGATTTAGAGAAAAATACGGAAATGTTTTTGCAAGTATTGGGGATTATGGGGATGCTGAATTTGACAGAGCATCAAAACTCGTCGGTTATCATCTCGCAGGGGAGCTTTTATCCGATAAAACATATTCGTTTCACGAAGCTCCTACGCAGTCGCTAAAAGAGTGGGTTTTGAGGCAACCTGCATCCCAATACGATAAAAACCTCCAACATTCTTTTGAAGCTGTCGTAGGTAATATCCCTGTTCCGATGGGGGATTTTAAATCACCTCTTATTCCCCCTCGTGGCATGTCTTCTGAAGATTTTACAAACAAGTTTACCGCTGTTGCTCAACAGGTTTTTGAAGAGTCTGGGCTTTCTGGAAAGGAATACGGGTATGAGAATATTGGACCCACTTCTGATGGATCTGCACAGTATCTCGTTAAGTTTGGAAGGGAATATATACACAATCCCAAAACGGGAGCGCCTTTAGTTATAGAAGTTTCACCTTATTCGATCGAACATGAGCAGACGATACAAAAGACACTCAAGGATAGCACGGCTGTAACGGAGGAAAAGAAGAACAAGACCGTTAAACGAATTCTCGAAAATCCTAAGGAGGGTCAACATGTTACTGAGAAGTGATTCTGAAACAGAGAAGCTTCTGCAACAAATAAAGCATGCTATGGATGCTGGCTTTTATAGGTATGATCCACCAAAGAAACCAGACTATGGATTTTGGACGAATATCACTAATGACGTTGCTAGTATTCCTAGCGAGTTTATCAAAGGAACGGCAGAGGGACAGGTGGATGTTATAACTTCGATCCCTACTTCTCTTGGCTATTATACCCCTCATAATAAGATTACCAGTAAACCTTGGTATAATGTTGTTGAAGACGTGGGTGTTATGGGTGGTGTCGCTCATGGCATTGGTCATTTTTTATCAGCATTTGGGACAGGTTTTATTCTATCCGCTATTAACCCAGTTACTGCTCTTGCTTCCCCCTTCATAGGACTAGCGACTGCATCATCCGCATCAGGGACGAGAAGATATAAAGAATTAAGGGATGAGGGGGTTGCGCATGAGACTGCCAAGATAGGAGCTTTAATAACGACAGGAACTACTTTTGCAGGAGGTAGTGTTTCTGGTGTTATTGGTAAATCATTGGTGTCAAAGGCGGTTACTGGCGGGGCGACAAATGTTGCTTTTGGATTAGGGGAGCGACAAAGCATAGGTGCGTATTTAGATTATAAAGGTCACAAGGATTTAGCCCAACATTATAGGGAAGTGGATGGTATCCATACAACGACGGAGTTTATTATCGGTGCGGGATTAGGAGCGTTGCATGGTAAAGGAGGGAAACATCCGGATATCAAACCTTCTGATGTTGATATAGCTCAAGTGGTTAAAAGAGATATTGATGATATATACCATTCTGCTCCTGCTATTGCGACTACCTCTAGATCGGCTGAACTTCATGCTCAGACATTAGAACAAGCCATTGAGAAAATGAGGCGAGGCGAAGAAATTAATGTTGATCCAAAGTCGATAGATTTAATGACCAAGGATATGATTACCAAACCTGAAGTAGAGTTCAGTCCTGAGTTGAAGAAACAGTTAAAACAAGGGGAGGATTTCCTTGCTCAGCAGGAGGTTTCAAAACCGAAAGCTTTAAAGGAACAAGACCCTTTATCTTCTCAAGTTCCTGAATACGAACGTAGATTGACCGATTTAGAACAGCAATTTGCTCATGAACCAGGAATTAAAGAGCATATTACCAGAGATATTGAATTGTCTAAAAAGGATGTATTCACCGTGGCTCTTAACTGTTTATTTGGAGTGAAATGATGAAAGAGGAATGTATTAATGCAGTTCGTGTAGCGGCTGGTGAACTTAAGTTAAGTGATGTGGATATTGAACATATCGAACATCATATCCGTATAGCTTGGGAGCAAGAAGGTGTAAAGCAAGCTGGTTTTGCAGATCTTCCCCTTGATCAACAAATTAAGAGGGTAAGCAAAAAAGCCAAAAGTTCTTTTTTCTCTGATTCCGATCGTTATAAGCCTTATGAGTTGTTATCCACATTTAAAGGGGAAAACCAAGTTACAGAGTTAGGTCATCGTCTTGCCCATCATGCCACTTCTGGCGGTTCGATAGAAATGTCGATAAAAGGCTTACGATCAAAGGTATTTGATAGGTTTAAGGACTATCACACTTATGGGACGAAGGCTTTTGGTTTTAAGAATGATGTCAATGCCCATACTGAGCTTCTTCGTGCTCTTCGTGGTGATAAAGGGGTAAATCCCGAGGCATTAAAGCTTGCAAGTATCTTTCATGAGACGATGGATTTTCTTGTTAAGGAGGCGAAAGCCGTAGGTATAAAGTTTAATCCTCGGGATAACTATACGCCACAACCGATGGATTTTCGGAAGATATCGTTAGTGACGAAAGATGAATTCGTTGATCGCACCCTTCCTCGTCTTGATTGGGCAGAGTATCAAAAAAGAGGACTGGATAATGAAGGATCATTGCGTCAATTTGTTGAAGATGTTTATGAGACATTAGCAAGTGAGGGTCGTAACAAGGTTATTGCATCAGGAGGGAAGGATCATTCTGGGATTTCTCTTGGAGGTCGATTACGTCAAGTTCGTCAACTTCACTACACCCCTCAAGGTTTGGTTGAGGCGATGAAAGAGTTTGGTTCTGATTTGACTGTTGAAGGAATGATGAGTCGTTCGTTTGATAATCTCATAAGGGATATTGCCATAGCTCGTGAGTTTGGGGCTAATGCAAATGAGAATTTTAACTTTGTTTTAGCAAGTATGTTTGAGAGAGATCGAGAAGATATTAACAGTCGTTTAGAAGGGGATAAAAAAACAAAAGCTCTTAATAAGCTGAAAAAGGAAGAGATGCAAGTCCAAATGGATTGGGATGGATTGACAATGGGAAGAAAACAACCTTCTACCATGGATAAAATTGTTGATTCTGCGACAGCTTGGATGGTTATAACTAAGTTGGGTAGCCAATCGTTGTATATACCTAAAGAAATTATTGAGAGTGCTTTTATGGGTTCTCAACGGATGGGATATACGTGGAAAACGAATATTGCGAATATTTGGAATGCTTCCCCAGTGGCAGGCAAAGAGAGAAAAGAATTTATAAAAAGTATAACAGTTGGTTTAGAACATATGGCGACGGGTTTTACCCGTGATTTAGAAACAAATAGTCAGTCTGTTCTCGGGGTTATGGCGAAAAAGACCATGGATTGGCAGGGGTTGACCACATTAGATAACATGATGGTGCGAGGGTTATCTGCCACCTTACAAGATTATGTCGGTGGTTTTACTCGCAATTTTAAAGATATGGATTCATTAAAAAAGAAAATAGGCGAACAATCTTTTAAAAGTATAATTGACGAACATAGATTTAATGAACGTGATTTGAAACTTCTTTCTTTAGCAGATACAGAAAGTTTTAAAGGCAAAGGCACTTATTTAACGGATAAAAACATATACCGAATTGATGATACTAAATTAACTCCGTTTCTCAAAAAGGGTGAAGACATTTATAGATTAAAGAGTGATCTTGCGAATAAATACAGAACTTTTATTTGGTCAACGGTGCAAGAACATGCAAGGGGCTCTGTAGGTTCTACCATACAGGATAAACGATGGATAACTGGGAAAGATGGAAGTGTTAACAATCTCGCTCGCTTAATGGGACAGTTTCTTGTCATGCCGATATCATGGTCAAGAATGCATCTTATAGAGATTCCGAGTTCCTTAGTTGGAGTGTCGTCGCAGGTATACAGAGCCAAAGCTTTAGTCATAGGTATATTAGGGGAAGAATTAATCAGAAAAACTCTCGTTCCTCTTATTTCTGGGAAAGAGCCACAATTGGATTTTAGTGATCCCACGGAATACATCAAAGCTCTTATTAATGGAATAACGCATTATGAAAGATTTTCGCCCTTCAACAGTAGTGGCTGGGATGTATTAGGACCTTGGTCATCGCAAGCAGGGAAATTAGCGATTGCAGGTAAGGAGGCAGTTTGGGATGAAGGTACTCGGAAACAACGGGGTAAAGCTCAAGCTCAGTTTGGTAAAGAGTTGGTAAACACTTTTGTTCCGTTTCAAAACCTTTGGTATGCGAGAGGTGCGTTTAACCATTTTGTTCGCAATTCTATCGATGATGTACTGAACCCAGGAGGCAGAGCCCGAGCAGAGGTGTATAGACAGAGACAAAAATATAAAAAACAAAGGAAAAGGAATGGATGATGCAATATAACTTCGAACAATCGAAAGATGTGTCTTATCGTCTTTTTGGCTCTTATTTTGTTATTCCTTGGACTGTTAAAGATCCAAGTAGGATTCATGCTGAAGTTAAATATCCTGATGGCAACAGGGAAGAATTAAGTCCTGAAAGAGATTTTAAAGTTGATGTAGACGAAAGCAGTTTGATTTTAAGTTCTAAAAGGTGGATTAACAATAATAACGCTTTAAGGATTTTCGAAGGTGAGAAACAAACTTTTAAAGAATATAACTCTGATAGCCCCAGAGCTCCTCATAATCTTGTTAAAGAAGCGGATTTGTATCCTTTGCATACTAGATTAGATGGTGTTGAAACTATCGTTTCTGATCTTAACAATATGAAAAACAGGATCCAAGAACTAGAGAAGATCGAAAGCAAAAACGCACAATTGCAGAAAAGAATTGATGATCTTGAACAAATTGATTTATCTGAAATGGCCGTTTTAACACAAAAGATGAATAGCGTAGATGGAATAGTCAATGATCTAGCTACTCAAACGAAAGATGTTGGTCGTAAGCTAGAACAAATTGCCTCATCTAAAGTAGAAGGTTTAGATCCACAAACACGAAAGTATCTACAAGATATACAAACGCAGTTAACGTCGGATACGCTCACGCTTCAACATGATGACACTAGAGGGTATGATTCATCTATACGTTTCAAGGATAAAGATGGGGCACTAGGTGGTTCGATCAAGAGAGTGGTTAAAGGGGATATTACGGGTCTATCTATAGCAACAAAGAATAAGAGCGGAAGCCTTGTAGATCGTGTTAAATTCTATGACGACAAGGATGTCTATATCCACGGTCAGTGTTTCATTAGGGGAACTGATACCTCTATCTTTGATGAAATAGCACGACAACTAACACCTCGTTTTCTAGGTTTGCTCCAAGGTCGTACAATGGTACGAAGTGCCAATCTACGTGTAAGAGCTTCAATTGGTGATATAATATCAGGGAGTGATATAGAATATTGGGCTTATCCTTCAGAAAACAGCAGTGGTTATATATCAGTTAGTGCTACTCAAGAACACACAATGGCAGTTAGTGCAGAAAACGCACGTAAAAGATGGAGGATTATGGGTAAAACTGACAGTTATTACATCACACTGTATTGGTTACAAGAAGTTATTAATTTTGATGACTAAAAGACAAGAAGATCATTATATTACAAGAGAGGAATTTATTGAATTCTGTACTAATTCAAATTCTAAACAGGATTGTCTTATCTCTCAATTTAAACTTTTTGAAAAACACTACAGAGAACAACAAAAAGGTGTCAATGAGATTTTAGACATACTAAAAAGTGTGAAATGGCTTTTTTCAGCTTTGAAGAATATAGCAATCGCCGTTACTTCTCTTACCGCAATCATCTACGGGCTATTGAACATTAAAGGATGGTTTAAACAATGATACAATCTTTTTTAGCAGGAGGACTATTCAGGTTTTTACTGCGTTTTATTCCTTCAAGTTTTGAGAGAATAGTAGATGTGGTGTCAGAATATCTGACGAAGAAACAATCGCTTGAATACAATAAAATGCAGATTGAATTAGCTAAGATTAACACTTCCACTCAAGTTAACCTTGAAGAAATTAAATACGGTATTGAAGAGCTTAAAGCTGATAAACCCATCAGATTAGCAAGAGTAAAATCTCAAAATGTTAAGATTGATATTAAGTGGATTAATGGCTTTAACGCTCTCATTAGACCTTTAACGACTCTTTTTTGGATTGTTGTTTATCCGTTATTAGTCTGGTGGAGTGTAAAAGAGAGAATGTTTAGTATTGATCCTCTAACGTTGTTAAGTCCATTCACACAGGAGATTATCGCTTGTATTCTTGGCTTTTGGTATACAGATAAGATAGTCCAGAAGAGATGGGGGTAGAGCTTTATAATTGATCATATCTAATCGAGATAGGGTCTTAATCTATACCATGCGTATTTGTATTCATCTTCTGCTTCTCGTAATTCTTTTTCTGCTTCTTGTAATTCTTTATTTATTTTATTGTATTTTTGGGTATCGTTGAGTTCAAGATTATACCAACGTTTAGCATGTGCCTGTCTAAATTTAGCATGTGCCTGTCTAAATTTACGGGCTTTTTCTTGGCGTATACGATCTAGAGTTTCTGTTGTTTCAGATCGTATCTGCTGGCTATCGTATTTGGGTAGGTTACATCTATCTGGATAAACTATACGGTATATGGCTTTCAATAGATGCGGAACGGATATAAACCATAGGATACCCATATTTGCAATTGCAAGTGCCAAAAACCCCGACAAAATACAAATGAGAATCGCTAACCTACATGTGATCAAACTGCTAAATATAAAAAGTATGGGCATCGCAAAAGGACTATCCTTGATCTTCGCCGCAATCGTGTAGGCTTGAAGTATAAGAAGTATACTATAATATATGATAAAAGTCCGAGTGCAATACGCACGATAAAGCATTGAGCTGATTTCCTTTTTCCATATCCTTTCCACTAAAAGTAATATCGATTTTTCCCAATCAAAAGAACCAGAGGCCTCTAAGATACAGAAGCCCGTCATCATTACAGCTAGCGTAAGAAATGGCACATACATAGGAATATAATCATCATCCTCATCTGCTGAGCTAATGTTGAAGTAATACGCTATGAACGCCGCAGTATACAGCGCCATTTTAAGAGTTATTGGTATTATAACGGAACCATCAGAAAAACTTTCACACTTTCTTTTAACAAAGCAGAAGACAAAAACGGAAGAAGAAGCCATAAGAACCAAATGAAAAAACTCATGGCTTACTCCTGCTATTACCGCAAAAAAGAGCACTATTGTAATAATCCCTGCAATTATTTCTACTCTATCCATGTTATTCCTTTCCCCCACTCTTAGAATATTTGTCCTTTTGTTTCTTCTATACTTTGGCGTTTTCCTTTATATTACAAAAAAAAACTACAGATTGTGAGAGTCAATAGCATTCCACAGCTTTTAATTGATTTGGTTAAGGGGATGGAGGGGGGAAAGATCTGTGGTAAAACCTGCTAGCGGAAATATAGCAAATCTCACACCCCGTTAAAAGGTATGAAAAATACGGAAAAAAGATGAGTATAATCAAGTACTTACAATATAGGCGTTAATTATAATATTCCTAAAGCTCCTCATAATCTTGTTAAAGAAGCGGATTTGTATCCTTTGCATACTAGATTAGATGGTGTTGAAACTATCGTTTCTGATCTTAACAATATGAAAAACAGGATCCAAGAACTAGAGAAGATCGAAAGCAAAAACGCACAATTGCAGAAAAGAATTGATGATCTTGAACAGAGGTTGAAAACATTAGAACTGTAACAAAAAATGGCGAGTTTGGGGTAAATCTGATTGGTCAGCTGCAAGCCCTGGAGAGAAAGATACATATTACTTACAGGAAGAACTATAATGGCTAAAAGACAAGAAGATTATTATATTACAAGAGAGGAGTTTATTGAATTCTGTACTAATTCAAATTCTAAACAGGATTGTCTTATCTCTCAATTTAAACTTTTTGAAAAACACTACAGAGAACAACAAAAAGGTGTCAATGAGATTTTAGACATACTAAAAAGTGTGAAATGGCTTTTTTCAGCTTTGAAGAATATAGCAATCGCCGTTACTTCTCTTACCGCAATCATCTACGGGCTATTAAACATTAAAGGATGGTTTAAACAATGATACAATCTTTTTTAGCAGGAGGACTATTCAGGTTTTTACTGCGTTTTATTCCTTCAAGTTTTGAGAGAATAGTAGATGTGGTGTCAGAATATCTGACGAAGAAACAATCGATCGAATACGATAAATGGAAACTAGAAACCGCCAAAATTGATAGTTCTTTACAACTTGATTTAGCGGATATCAAATACGGTATTGAAGAGTTAAAAGCAGATAAGCCGATAAAACTAGCTCGTATCAAAGCTCAAAACATCAAAAGCGGTGTCAAGTGGGTTGATGGCTTCACTGCTTTAATACGCCCTTTAACAACTCTTTTTTGGATTATTGTTTATCCAATGATGGTATGGTGGAGTGTGAAAGAGGGCATTTTTGATAAAAGCCCCCTTTCGATCTTAAGCCCTTTTGAACAGGAAATTATCGCTTGTATTCTTGGCTTCTGGTATACAGATAAGATAGTCCAGAAGAGACGATAAAGTTGCAAACAAACTAAGTCCTGGGGGCTGATTTATCTTTATGTGTTAAGTCATCTCACTTAGGTCCTTGTTCTCCTGTCTGTCCTTGAGGTCCTTGAGGTCCTTTATCTCCTGTCTGTCCTTGAGGTCCTTGAGGTCCTTTATCTCCTGTCTGTCCTTGAGGTCCTTGAGGTCCTTTATCTCCTGTCTGTCCTTGAGGTCCTTGAGGTCCTTTATCTCCTGTCTGTCCTTGAGGTCCTTGAGGTCCTTTATCTCCTGTCTGTCCTTGAGGTCCTTGAGGTCCTTTAGGTCCTTGAGGTCCTTGTATCTCCTGTCTGTCCTTGAGGTCCTTGAGGTCCTTTATCTCCTGTCTGTCCTTGAGGTCCTTGAGGTCCTTTATCTCCTGTCTGTCCTTTAGGTCCTTGAGGTCCTTTATCTCCTGTCTGTCCTTTAGGTCCTTGAGGTCCTGGTTTTCCGTTGGCATTTCTCACAAGGTTCAAAGCTTCTTCAGCCTTTTCTCTAGTGTTTTCCACCAATGTATGAGTATCTTGTGCAAGCTTCAAAGCTGTTGCAGCCTTTTTGTCAGAAAGATCACAACCTCCTACTATAGCAGTTGATGACAATAAAGATGCTAATAATATTTTCTTGATATCCATTTAACCCTCTCTCAGAATTTATATAAAACAACGCCAGATTTTTTTAAATGATACATAATAGGGAGTCAATCTACTAATTGTAATACCATTGAATGCAACTTTGTTTCGAATAACACCATAAATTGCGGGAGTCAAGATAACACCAAAGCTTTTTTAGTTAAGAAAGTTGAAGGAAATAGGTGTTTACGAGGTGAAGAAGGTGTAGAAGGTTTAAAGCCAGTGAAACCCTTTAGCCATCATAGTTGCTAGTCCTAGAGCAAGGGCTATTAAAGCTCCAAAAGTCAATCTGAAATCTCTCTCCATGCGTGCATCGACTCTTTTAGACTCTTTATCCATTTTATCTATAAGGAATTCAAAACGTGCATCGACTCTTTTAGATTCTTTATCCATTTTATCGATGAGGAAGTCAAAGCGTGCATCCATCTTATCGGATAGCCTATCGACCTTATTTTCGAGTCTATCATAGTTTTTCTCAAGCAGAGTCAAGCGGTACTCGGTAAGAGGTTGAGAAGATGTTTTATGTGTTTTTTCTTTTTCTGCTACGTTTGTCATAGGTGTATTGTAATTAAAAAGTCGAATAGGTGCAAGAAAAAACATCCCTCTTTTCTCTCTGGTATAAATCACAAAGTCATCAAAGGGTTCAGATTCTTCAGGGGGCTCTATATCTATTATGGGATCAAACTCGGGATATCTGAATGGTTTTTAGTTTTCACCCACTCTCTAATTTGACATATCTTCTGACAGGCAATACCTAGATGATCATTGATAATTTTGAAGTCATAAGCTCTATTTCTTCCGAAGATATCGTCTTCTTCAGTTATTACTTTCCAATTTCCCCTTTGACGTCTTCTTTTCTTTAAGACTTGAACTGAGGGAGGGGCTATGAATAAGGATACGATCTGTTGATCAAAAAGCTTTTCGAATTCTTTCAACCCTTCATTGGTCAGAATAGTTAAGATATCAAACCCGTTATCTAAAGGGTTTAGGATGTCGTCTTTAAGCAAACCGTACTGTTCATTTCGACAGAAAGCTGTTTCTATGAACTTGCCTTCTTGTATCCATTGTTGGAATTTTTTATGAGACAAAAAACGATAATCAATACCGTTTCGTTCATCCCATCGTGGTGGTCTCGTTGTAACTCCCACAGGCATGATAAGTTTATCAACCGCTTTGATAACTGATCGAGCTAGTGTGGTTTTCCCAACTCCTGATGCCCCAATCAAAACAAAGATATGAGCCATGTTAATACCCCACGGTGTTCCATGGATGATCCTCATCAAAAAGCTCAGGGAATTGCTCTTGTAATGCGTCGAGTCGCTCTGATACGCGATCATATAACCCATCAGTAAATAGAGGGTCGTCCAACCGATAATACCACTTCTGATGATGGAGAGCGATTTTAACCAGATACTCAACTTCAATCATCGCTTCTCCCTTCGACAGCGATGTGACCTTTTTTGCTTTGTCGAGCCATGATTCTAGGGCGCGCTTATTTGGAAGAAACTTTGCTTCAAGCGTTAAAAGCTTTTTCCATTGGGCAGGAGTAATATTATGCTCGTTTTCAAATTTACTAGATCTAAAAACTCTGTCAAAATTATACATGGATAGTCTCCTTTTTTAAAGCGTTTAACAACAAGTCTTGGATAGTGGATTTAGTTCGCAATCGTTGCAAAACCAACTCATCTATGGTGTTCTGGGCAATTAAATAATAGACAAAAACCGCTCTTTTGAATCCCGCTTGTCGTTGACGCGTGACCCCAATGCGTTCAATCATCTGTTGGTGTTCTTCTAAATCCCACCACAAGGAGAAAAAGACTAAAATGTTCCCGCCATATTGGAGATTTAAGCCATGGCCACAAGACGCTGGATGTGCGAACAACAAAGGAATTTTCCCCTCATTCCACTCTTGAATAGTGCAAGGGTCTTTATCCAACGTTCGGCCTTGGGGAAATGCTTTTTGCAATCGAGCAAGATCACTATTAAAATGATAAGCAACGATAATAGGGGCGGCATTGGCTTTTTCAATGATGACTTCTAACGCTTTGATCTTTTCATCATGGACTTCTTTCCAATGTTTTTCTTCGTCGTAGTACACCGCACCATTGGCTAATTGGAGACACTTGACAGTTTTAGAAGCGGAATTAAACGCTTCAATATTCTCTCCTTGAAGATCGCAATACAACTCTCGTTGAAACTTGTGATATTGCTTCATCACCGGTTGGGGTAATGGGACTTTTTTAGTGATGAGAATAGGTTTATCAATATTTTGATAATCAGCGATATCTAATGATAAACAACAATCAGATAATTGCGCTTCTATCTCTTTTTGGGCGGTTTCTTTAGCCGTATACCGTACCGCTCCAATATGAGATCCGATTTGTGTTGTATTAAACCAGCGAGCCACAAAGCTTTGGAAGACACGTCCTAAACGTTTTCCTTTATCCAAAAACCATATTTGACCCCATAAATCGATTAATCCGTTAGGAGAGGGTGTTCCTGTCAATTCAATGAAACGTTCGGATTCCCATGCAGGTTTGGCTAATGCTCTTGCGGTTTTACTGCCTTGACGCAATCTAAACGATTTGAGTTTAGTGCTTTCATCAACAACAATAGTGGCAAAAGGCCATGTTCCTTTAAGCTCTTGAACCAACCAACCAAGGTTCTCAAAGTTAATGACATAAAGAACCGCGGGAGTCTTCAGGACTTTCGTTCTTTGTTTCACCGTCCCTGTGATCACTGATATATTCATATGGCTAAAATTACTCCAGCGTTGTACCTCACTTGTCCAAACACTTTGGGCGACACGCAAAGGAGCAATAACCAAAACCGACTTCTCTCCCCACAAATGAATGTAAGAAAGAGCCGTTAATACACTCACGGTTTTACCGGATCCCATAGATGCCCAGATGGCACATCGCTTGTGGTCTAAAATCCAATCAACAATCTTGGTTTGGTGAGGAGCTAAATTCAGTAACATTCTAACATCCTCAAAAAACCATCAACTTCCTCCGTAGAACTCAGAACCTGAACTTTTTGATGATAAAGTAAGAGAGTTGCGATGACTCGCTTTTGAGCATTAGACAATCTTCCACGAGACGTTTTCATCTCAACCCAAAAATGAGCACCATTCGGTGTAATGATCAACCGATCAGGACAACCTCGCTGGTTAATGAATTGAGTTTTAAAGACTAAGCAATCAAGCTTTTTAGATCCTTTAACTAAACGCTTTTCTAATTTTGCTTCCGATAGATAATCTGTTCTCATTTGCGATATCTCTTTGATTCATAGCCTTCGGCTTTCAACGGTAAACCCTTCGCCCAAGATGGGTTCGACGTCATTAAATGATAAAGCATCGAAGCATTAAACTCATCAGTATCAGGCGTTTCACACACGATTTCGTCATGGACTGTTAGCACGATGTCATAACCTGCTTTAGTAGCATTCATCATTCCTTCCGCTAAAATATCTCGACTTACCGCTTGCACAATATTTTCTGTCAGTTTGCCTCCATAAGTATATTCTCGGGTCAATTGGCGTGTGGTTGTATTGAGATAAGAACGATTATTCCCCACATCTCGATAAACAAGAGATCGACCAGAAGGAAGCATAAGTATAAGATTATTCTTGTCTTTTTTCATATAAACTAAGGGAACATCACGGCGTTTGCGTGCAATAATCGCTTTGCCATTTTCAATAGTTTGCTCAAACGCTTGGTGCAATTCGTTCCATAATTCGCTAACCCTAGAGTGTTTTTGCCTCCATGCTTTTTTGACTCGTTCACACGCTGTTCCAATGAATAAATCCTCAATGGCATGTTCGGGATGATTCTCTTGCATCCAACGACAGAAATTCTCCGCATCTTCCCACTCTTCTGGGGCAGAATTGGTTTTCACCAAATGGGCAAAAGTGTTGAGATTTAAACCCGTAGTCGACGCCATTTTCTGAAACGCTTTGGCACCCCCTTGATAGCCCAATGCCAATTCCATCACTTTCCCAATGGCTCGTTGGTCTTTGGTTACTTGTGCTGGAGCAACATTAAACGACCGAGCATAAGTTGTTACATAGAGATCTTCCCCCGTTTCAAAAGCTTTTAATTTCCATTGTTCACCCGCCATCCACGCCAGTACTCGCGCTTCAATTCCTGCTAAATCCGCCACCACAAGCTTTTTACCTTCGGAGGCAATAACGCACGAACGAACACAATCACTGATTATCTGCAAAGGATCAGGGTCAGAAGTAATAGAAGTGGGGAGATGAGTAATAATCTGGTCTAGTTCTTCATGACTTCTGGAGGGGCGAGGCAGATTCTGGGGTGGAAACACACAACCTGACCAACGACCCGTGCGACTAGCACCTAAAAACTGTAATGTCCCACGTAAACGTCCATCACTATTCATCGCTTCCACTAACGTATTCAATTTTAATACAGCGGAACGAGAAGCTCTCATCCGGTTGTTAAAAACTTGAATGGCTTGCGGGGTTAGTTTTTTGTTAGAAGATAACACTCGTTGACATGTGGTTTCTGTGAGATCCTCTAAATGAAGTCCTGTTTCAAGAAAAAGCCAGGTTTTTAACTTTTCTAAACAACGGGATGAAGACACAAGTCCATAGGTGAGACTTTCTAATTCCTGATCCAGTTTCGTACGTTCTACATCAACAATTTGGTTGAGAGTGTGAGCAAGAGCAACATCAACACAATACCCCCGATCATTGATGGTTTGATCTAAATACCATAGCTCCTGTTCTTTAGAACTTAAGGGCTCAAGACGTTTGAAGATCTCTCGAGTTACTGTGACATCTCCCTTGCAATACTCCCCAAATAAACGCCATGCTTCCCGATGGTTCGGTTTATTCCTGTCATAGAGACACTCATGCGTTTCTCCTTTACAAAACCGAGCAATGAGTTCTTTCCCTTCCTCCATTTTCTGAGAGGAAAGTTTTAAAGCCTCTCCAACTGCCTTGAGGGCTGAAGGCAAGCCGTTAGAACGAGCTAACACCAATGTACAAATCCAACGGTGGATTGGTATATCAAGATTGAAACAAGCTTTCAAAACTGTTCGTTCGAAATAACTGTTGTGCGCCACTATGGTAACATCGGTATTTTCTAATGCTTCTTTCAAAACCTGTGGCATTACAGGATCATGCACACAATCCCATAACTCCACAGGATGATCATCAAACCCAAAAGCAAACAGAATAACACAAACGTCTTCTGCATATTTGCATATACCGCATTTGGTCAGATCAATAGGGCTTCGGGTCTCAAAATCGATGAATAAGGTCGCCATGATTAAAAAGGCATCTCTTCTAGTTCATCTATAGAAGCCGTTTCTTCTTCATAACTTTCAAAGTCTGAACTCGAGGCTCTCAATTGTCCTCCCCAACGCGTGTCATCCTTAACAAATTGTACTCCTGTTAAAGTGAAGGTGACCCCTTTCGTTCCTTGGAACGTATACGCATAAACACTAATGATCGCATTGACATGGCATCCTGAATAGAAAACCTCTTGGATATTCTCCGTAACCTCTTGAACGTGACGATCAACGAGGCGAGGGCGGACTTTTTTGTTCTTCGGTGTGATATAGTATTGACCCGCATAAACTTCATAAGCTTCAGGTTTTAATGAAGTACTGATCTTCTGGTCTCCATCTTTTAATGGATATCGGCCAGTACGCTTCATTCGCTCAATAAGAGCGGACATATTACTGCCTCCAAACTTCTCCTCACCTGCTTCTCGGATGGCTTGTTCTAATTTGTCACATTGTTCGTTGTCAGTTTTAGAAAAAAGTATGTCTGCACTATATACCTCATCCCCCTTATCGCCATAGGCCCTAGGTTCATGCAACTGAGGGTAAGACAACCGTCCTTTTATTAGTACTTTCGCCATTGTTCTAATCCTTTAAAACGCTAAATTCACTGATGTTTGCTTTGAGGTGATTAACAGGAAGATCACAAGGAACAATCACTTGTTTCCCGTCTTTACGAGTAATGAACTTTTGTAGTTGTTCCCATGTGGTCTCACTCACCTTTTTCCGCTTGACAAGTTGTTCAGTTTCTGTAGGACTCAACAATGTTCGATTGTAAGCCTCATCCCCTAACTCCCTCATCAAGAGTTGTTCTACTTGATTGTCGTTGTTATATGTTCGACTGCCTTTTCTCCCTTCTTTGAGTTCATAATTGGGTAAGTCTTCTCCCGAACTCAGCACGTTCAATGCTTCTTCCTTGACGCCTTTCATCCATGTTTCGATGAGAGGTAAAACATTCATCACTTGAGAAAGCTGACGATTGCTCAAGATCTGCATATGTTCTGAGAAGGTACTGAGGGCTTTAACCGCTAAGGCTCCACAGCGAGGTTTCGCTCGACAAAACCGACACGCGTTCTCATCCACTCCAAAGGATTGGCCATCCTTCCGAATGGTAGCCACCGATGTTGACCACTATGTTTACAACGGTTTTGGTATTCTGTGTGGCATAGGAACACATCCTGTTTATGCTTTTGATGTGGATGTCCTAGATGAACAAGTCGTTGATCGGTTCAATAACGAATTCCAAAGTTGTTGTGGTAAGCCCATAAGTAGAGTAGGGCAAGCCCCTAAGACTCTTATGTTGTTTCGCATGCAAGAAACAAATCTTAAAAAGCAAAAGAGCGAGGAAAAGATTCAAGGACATCTTGAGTTCTTAGCTTATGGACAACAATTTGTTGCTTATAACATCCATCCTAAAACACAACGAGCCTATACGTGGTCCATTGCTCCTCATGCCTTAAAAGTCGAAGAGCTTCCGTTATTAACCCCCGATGAAGTTGAATACTTTTTTGAGTTTTTTGACACTATCACTACCCCTCGAGATAAAGAGAAGAGTTACAGAAAATTATCAAAAATATGGAAAAGCCATAATAATAGACGTTATACCAACATAGAAATAAGAGCTTTTTTATCTTGTTTTGGTGAAGAGTTTTATAATGGCTCGCATGACGAATGGATACCTGTTGTGATGGCTATTCATTATGAAACTCGTGGATCTGCCGAAGGAAAAGAAATTGTTAGGGAATGGTGCAAATTAGGAAGAACCTATGATGAAAAAAGCTTCAATGCGAAATGGGATTCTTTCGATTAAGAGGATATTAAAAGCTATCTTATCACGATGGCGCAAATCGAAGCTAAGTGCGCTTGGGAGCGTTGGGGTGTTTTTCGTTATCTTTTCCCTTCCCTTAGGTGCTTTAGGACTTTATGAGGTACATTACCTTTGGGTGATATTTGTAAGCTCCCTGAGTTTAGCAATAGTCGCATTTGGGGTTGAAGAATGTTTGAGGTTAAATGATATTAAATACGAAGAAGAGCAAGCAATACAGCTTAAAATTAAGGAGGATTCCGCCTCAGAACGTTTAGTTAAAGCTACTGAAGCCTGTGCATGTCTAACACAGTACGATCGATATGAGGTGATATATAATTTTGGTGGTCCTATGTATGGGGTCATCGTCCCCGATTTCATACACGATCTATTAGATATTCCAGAGGAAAAAAGACGTCTTAATACTAGTTATCTGACATATGTAGATCGTGGATTATTGGATGTTCGATCTAGCGAAACCCCCGTTGTGTACGACAACAAGTATCGACCCTCGGCAGAGGCCATGAGAACGATTTGTCCGACTAAGTTAATGAAAATTTTTGAAGATACCATAAGCCTTTATGTTGATCCTCTAACACCTCGTGATATAAGTTTCACTCAATATGAAAAACACGCGTGCGCTCTTGTCAACTGGTTAGAGAAGGGGAAGTTTAACGAAATGAGCATTGCGCGAAAAGCTTTTAATCGAAGATCCCAAAGATAATTCTTGACAATTCTAATTTTATTAGAGCCATTAAAATCATCTTTTTACACAAAATCACACACAAAATTTATCATAAAAAGTAGAAGCACTGATCAATAAAATCAATGTGGCTAAAGCTTAAAATCTCCAAAATCTTTAGCAATATGCCACTTTTATAGTGTTTGGGGTATAAATTATAACAGAATGTAACAGAATGTAACAAAGTGTTTTGTTACAACAAAATTCCTTTAAAAACGACAGAAACACCCCTAGATTTATAATTAGCTCATTGTAACAGTGTAACAGACTTTTAGAGAAACTTTATATGCGCGAAAAAACGCAATATACCCTATATCGTATATACTTTTTTACACGTATATAGAAAAAGTTTAAAAACCTTGTTACTCTGTTACAATGCCCGTTTTATCCATTTAACTATTTGATTTTACGTTGTTTTGTAGGTCTAAAAAACTCTGTTACAACTTTGTTACATTCTGTTACACCGCCATGAACTATATTCTATTATACTACTGCTGATTTTCAGGTGGCTGAAAGGGAGTGTAATAAATTCATCGAAGATATCACAGAACTTAGAGAATAGCTTTTAAGAAAGCCACCAAATCAGATTTTCATAGTCCAATCCAAATTTGGAGCGGGCTTTTTTCACATCTGCCATTTACACCCTTTTAAATCCGTTTATCGCCTATAGAAGCTTATATAGCTCCTCAATACCTTTTAAATCCTCGTAAATGCCTCTATTTTAACAGTTATAGAACATACCCTTCAATCCATAACCTTTTAACAAACTATAAATATGAGGGGGGTTTATGAGTCTTTTAAAACCATAGAGACTCAAACACTCGTATTCAGCCATCGATATTATCATCGTGGGCAAAAGAGGGGGTAGTATGGGGGAAGCACGTGGAAGCATGGTGGAAGCACGGTTTTTAATTCCTAAAAACTCCCTTATAACAATAGTTTAATAAAAATAATAGAGGTGGAAGCATGGAAGCCCGCTTTTTAGAAGTTTTACATATGTAATATTTTTATGCCTAATACGTGTATAAGTTGTACATATACAACTTTAAGGCTTTTTTCTCTCCCGCGTGTGGAAACTTCTAAAAACCGTGCTTCATGTGCTTCTTTTTTATAAATATATGATTTTAGATGTTTTTTTCCCTAAAAAAAACGTGCTTCCACCATGCTTCCTTTTCGATTATTTGTGTTTAACATATTGATTTAATGTAATAAATTGGAATAAAAAACCGTGCTTCCTACGCTTTGGTTGTATTTATAATACCCATTACTCTTTTTAAGTGTAAATTTGCATTTATTAGCGGCGGCAATTGTGTTTCGATGGCTAGAAAGGGCATGAAAAGCTTTGAAAGCTGTTGGAGCTGTTGGGTTTAAAGGTTTTAATAGCTCTCAAAGAATCATAAATGCCTCTATTTTTCAGTTTAGGGGCCATACCTTCATAGTTCATCATCTTTTATTAAATCATCGATAGCATAGGTTTTATGAGTTTTTTAGAGAAATAGAGCTTAAATTATCTATAGTACCTAACGTTGACCTAAGCTATAAACTTTCAAAGCTGTTTGATAGGCTTCCACAGCGTTGACAGGGTTATATTCGCGCGTGTATATAGTTTAAAAACTATATAAATTCAAGTATTTATGTTATAAAGAGGTATGAGTAACTTGGTTAAAAAGGCTAAGAAAGCTGTGAGAGCTAAGAAAGGCTGCATTTATTACAGTCCTGAACTGTTTGCTGGTATTCTTGACCAAGTGGCGAACGGGAAGGCTTTAGGCCATGTTTTAAGAAAAGTGGGTATGCCCAAGTATTCAACTTTTTATAGATGGATTAAGAAGGATTTAAAACTTCAAGAGGCGTATACGGAAGCGCTTCAATGCCGATTAGATTTATTAGCTGAGGAACTGTTGGAGGAGCCAGCACCGACAGCGGAAGAACTGGCGAATCCCGTATTTTATTCGAAGATGAGAGATAGGAAGCAGAGGATGGGGACTTTTCTGCTTGAGAAGCTTAGTAATCAGAAGTATGGCCCTCGAGTTTCTGTTGAATCTAAGCATACGATAGATTTAAGACCTGCGATTGAGAGGCTTCGAGAGCATTACAAGCATCTCAAGCCCATTGACTCTGAGCGGATACCTCATAAATCCACAGAAAAGCCACTAGAAATAGTGGAATCATCTATAGCTGAACAATCTATCATTGAACACAATAATTGAAAAATTGAGGTGTTTTTAGAGCTTTTGAAGCTTTATCAGGTTACAATAGTTTTTAAACGATTAGAAAGACTATCGTAGAGCGAAAGACTTGAAAAATTAGGGGGTTTTTAGAGCTTTTAGAGTTTTGGAGGGGGTGCCCCCCAAAGAGCTTTTTCTGATTTTTCTCTAGGCTACCCTCCGACAATTTTTATAAAATTTTGAAAATTTCAGAGTTATAGAGGAAATTTATAAACGTTGACGTTTCAAACGTTTAAAGGTTGTATTCTTGTAATGGTTGTGTTATAGTAGGTATTTTATTTGGTAGTATTAGCCTACTATCAAATATCTATAGGAGATGGGGCTAAACTTCTCCTGCGGTATTCATATTTATTGATATTGAGTTTCATCTTTGCCCCGTTTGATTTCCACTGATCAAAAGCTTGAACAAGAATTGCATGAGATGCTTATGCATGCTGAATGTGTTTTGAGTTTTAAAAACTTTGTTATGAGGTTTTTCCCTTGGGGGATTAAAGGGAAACCGCTTGAACACTTTTCTCAACCGCACCGATGGCAATTAGAGTTTATGGAGGCGGTGGATGTCCATTGTCATTCTAACGTAAATAATTCTAACCCTACGATTTTTAAATGCGCTATATCCGCGGGGCGAGGTATCGGTAAAACCACCTTAAACGCATGGATGATGCTATGGTTGATATCGACCCGTCCGGGCATGTCGATTATTTGTATTGCGAACTCAGAAACCCAGTTGAAAAACACGTTATGGGCGGAAGTGTCTAAGTGGCTTTCGATGCTTCCCCATCGCCATTGGTTTGAGATGCAGTCGTTATCCCTTCATCCTTCTGGGTGGTATGCGGAATTGTTAGAGCAGAGTATGGGGATAGATTCTAAGCATTATACCATAACCTGTAGAACCTACTCTGAAGAACGTCCTGATACCTTTGTAGGCCCTCACAATACTCATGGGATGGCAGTTTTTAACGATGAAGCGTCGGGAACTCCTGATATCATCAATAAGTCTATTCTTGGGTTTTTCACCGAACTTAATCCTAATCGTTTTTGGATTATGACCTCCAATACTCGTAGGTTAAATGGTTGGTTTTACGATATATTTAATATTCCTCTTGAAGATTGGAAGCGTTATCAAATTGATACACGGACGGTAGAGGGGATTGATTCAGGTTTTCATGAAGGGATCATATCCCGTTATGGACTTGATTCTGACGTGGCTCGTATTGAAATTTTAGGTCAATTTCCTCAACAAGAGGTCAATAACTTTATTCCTCACAATTACATTGAGGAAGCGATGTCTCGAGAGGCGATAGACGACCTATACGCCCCGTTAATTATGGGCTGTGACATAGCGGGAGAAGGGGGAGATAAGACCGTTGTTGTCTTCCGTCGTGGTAATATCATTGAACATATATTTGATTGGTCAGCGAAGCTTATTCAAGAGACTAATCAAGAAGGTTGCCCAGTTGGCTCATCAATATAATCCTGATGCTATTGTGTTGTATGCGAATGGGATAGGAGCGGTTACGGCCAATTATTTAGAGAACTTAAATTATAGCCCTATAGAGAAGATATTGGGTCAACGAAGTAGTGTGGCTGATTGAGTGTTTCTCCTCATTAATCGTTTTAGTTTAGCGGTTGTAATACTCTGTCATAAATACCTTCAGGAAACTAGTATTTGTCATAATACTCTAAGTATTACTCTACATCCGTACTAGCATTATTTATTTTGAAAGTAAATCAATGAGTCTAATTTTAGTCTTACCTTTAAAAGGTATGGGAGGGGCTTAAAAAGGTGCGGGAGTGGTTTAGAAAAGAATTGTCGTATCAATAGGTTAATATGGGTGATTTTCGAGGGTTAGGGATACTTTAAGTAATTGATTTTAGATTATAATACTATTACTAAGGAAATATAGGTATCAAAGGAACGAGTGTACCGATTTATTCTTCATTCAAAAGATTGGAAAATATAAAGAATACTCTTAGGAATTTTGTGTGTCTTCTGATCTCAATACTAGGATTAATTGTCCTTAATCAGATTGGGAACCACCGTCTTGGGATTTTGAAGAGCATGAACCCTTCATTATTGGGTAAATAGTTTTCAGTCTAATAAATGTTAGCATGCGAAAAGAATGAAGAGAGAGAAAAGATAATTCTCTTACTTTCTCTTGGTCATCTTTGGATTAGTTTATTAAAGTACTTTTTTACTGAATTGTTTTTTTTCTGTTCTCCAATAGAACAACCACTGAGTACAAGAACCAGACCGAAGATAATATTGATTCCTATGTTTTTACTAACCATATCGCCTCCTATATTTTACTAATATATTTCACTATTTTTTATAATTGCATAATAATATCACTTAATTATGAATCAATATGGTTATCATTATTTTAAAATTTTCCGGGTGACCATTCATTAACGTGTGGCGTTTTTATAGAGTAAGGTATTGCAATGTCGTAATTCTCATTCGTTCTTTCATCACGTTGTTTTGGTTGAATGCTTCAGAAATGAAGGAGGTTAGAATTTATAGATAGCAAAAAGGGTTACTTTAGAAGAACCAAATCCCAGCCATTACCCTCTAGTGACGTATCCCTGTGGGCAATACTGTTGTGAACCAACGTCAACTGCCAAGCGGTTTATTAATATCGCTGTAGGAAGGGTGAAAAAATCATCGTAGAATCAATAATGATGTGATTTTTTAGTAGTTTTTTAGGGATATTAAGGGATTAAGCAGTTGATATTACAGTATAATCATTCATTAATTAACGGGATTAAAGTTATGCATCACATCAACGATACGTTTCACACAAGTTTTGTTTAGTATTACTTTTCTTACCTGTCTATCTTGATGTATTTGATATCCAACCAAACGCCTCTCTGGTCATTAAGATAGACAGTGTTAAAACATTCTCTCTAACCTAAAGTAATAGATTATAGTTTTTTGCATTCCTTTCCTTTAGTTTCATGATTCATGGAATCATGAATGAAGCGATAAATCATTTATTTATTAATATATTCTATCCGATCCTATGGTATACTTTTCCTCTTATGATATTGATTTCCATCCAAATATCGATCATGATTTCGATAAGAGGGAGAATAATCCGTGAGAATCCTATCGTAAAGAAAACAGCATACTTTGTGGAAAGAAAGTGGATTGTGTTTCAAAGACGTGCGGAAAACTGTTATGCTCGGTTTATTGGAATAGGAGAATGAGCCTTTTTAAAGATCAAATTCAATAACATAACAGTCGTGGATTATACCAGTTCGCTGCCCTATTCGGCGGGAGATTGCGCTTCTGTTGCGTTTTTCTCTACCCAACAAAGAATTTCTGATATTTTTTGTTAATTCATTTGTTGATGCGATCACAGATGTCTTCTGTATTTAAACTGACCGCTACAATCTCTATACTTCATGCAGACATTGTGAATTTTTAATTTCCATTGGCATCCAACCATTTATCTCCGCTTTGAACTTACGTATGCTAGTCTCATTTCTCAACGTTTTTAGCGGGTAGCATTTTCTCTAGTACGTGCTTGCGTTCGCTAATGCTCTTTTCTCTCTTTCGGAAAACCTGTTCATATGATCTACGACGTTTTTAGAAATTTTAACGCTTAACTCTATTTTCTCTTTCAAAGAAAGATTGTCCTAACAAGGTGGATTACTGACCATAATAGTTCCTGAGTAATAAACTGACACGAATAAATTATTTTTCAGCACATGGGTATACTTTATTCATCTGACTTATTATGTGCTACTTAAGGAATAGGCATATAATCCACTTGAAGATGAGGGGGGTGGAAACTATTGTAATCGTTTAAGCTATTTATCTGCTCTTGATCATTCTATTGGCATACTCATGATGACAAATTTCTTACTTTCCTTCATTTATGGTTGCGGTTATTATTAATTTCATTTATAAGTTGTGGTGTCTGTTTTCTTTATTCACTCCATTGTAAGGGGGGTATTATGTTAATCTGGAATACATCGAAATTATCTATCTTTTGTAGGCATTGCAGTCAAAAGAATCCAAATTATGGTATGTGCCATGCAGGAGTGAGTAAAGAAGAAAAGGCTGGAAATATGCACCCAACTTATGCAGTAGGGATTTGTGAAAACTGTGGTGATCTTTCTTTGATGGCTTTCCAAAAGTGGTTGCCTACGAAGGATATAAATAAGGCAATAGGAGAATCTCAAACTAAAGAGGAATATTTTCCCTCTTATGAGGAGTTCTATTTATCCAAAGCCAGCTAGTCTTATTGAATCTACTACGGATGGCCTGGAAAAGTTATTGATAGTGTGCGTGCAGCGGAATAACTTTAGAAGGAAGAAGATCCTCATTTTGCCAGAGCTATTCTTGGATCATGTCGCACTGCGCTAGAAATCGCCATCAGAAGTATGAAGGATGATCAAGGACAGCGCATAAATTTTGAAAAGTGTGGAATGCTTAGTGATAGAACAAGATATTTGAAACAACATAATTTGATTATTGAAGAAATCTTTGAATGGTCTAATTTCGTCCGTATTGAAGGAAATAAAGCTGTTCATGAGGGTCAGTCTTCTATTGAAGAATCCGACGAATGTCTTGAATTCGTCAATCTTTTTTGTGATATCGTCTTCACTTTGCCCGCTTTGATTAAAGAAAAAAAATCAACTCATCCAAATCAGTCTAGAGACGGATAAATGCGAGAATAACCCTAAGGTAATAAGATTATCATTCCTCATGGGTATTTTCCTTTCCTCCTCTATAATGAGGTGATATTGACAATGTTGATGATATGGAAGAGCTATCATCAGTTGATGAGGTATTGGTTAGGTATGGGTATCGCTCTTAGCTGGTTGGATCTTTGGTTCTAGTAGGCTCTTGATGGCGTTAGTGAAGGCTATTTATCTCTTTTAGCTAGATCTTACAGTTTTTTGTGTATTTTCAATAGTGTATTGGAGAAATATCTCTGTGGTTTGGGGGGGACAACAACCCGATTCTTATTTTCTTTGTGCTAAAAAAGAATAGGATTACGGGAATGGTTGTTGTTTCCTTGCGATAACTTGGTTATTGTCATCCCCTTCCAAACGGCACGTGTGAGGTTAAAGAAACTAAATTTCTATTGACCTTCTAAACTCGATTTTCTGGTAGAGGATTCTTTAGGCTTTTTTTCAATATTTCTTAGGGTACGAGATCCAACTACCTCTTTTTCTCGAGGAAAATTACCTATTATGCTTTTCAATTTTAATTTCGGTTCATAAGATCAAAGCCCAAAATAATACGATCTAACCAATAGTGGGGCTTTGAATCTACGCTTATAAGTTTTTAATCTGGCAAGTGAATGAGCACATCATTATACTTTTCTTTGTATCGCTTCGCTAGTTCTTGGCGTTGTTCCGGATAAAGGAACATTATAGAATTATCGATTTGATCGACAGTGAGTTTCTGAGATGCGTTAGCGAGAGATTTAGCTTGCTTCTGCACTTTTACGATCCTCTTCAAGGGACATCCGAAGTTCTTCAAAATAAGCCTGATCACTACAGCCACTAGCGGATAAGATACCAGAAACGAAGGCTGATGCAATTAGTAGTTTTCCAGTTTATATGATTTCTCTCAACCATTTGCGTTCTTAGGGGAAAAAATGCCTCCAAGTCTTCTCAATACTAATCATTTTACGATAGTTCAAAGTTAAAATAAACTAATCATCTGCAAATATAACTCTTCCTCTGGGCTTTAGTTTTCTCGTGGAATACTTTGCCATTCTATCCTGTAAATCTCGCCGTTCTTCTGGTATGAGTGATGCTATGGCATTGTTGATTTGATCAACGGTGACTTTTTGAGGTTCTTCAATCTCTGTCAATTGCTCGTTATTTACGAGATCACAGCTATTTGTGGATTGATGGATAGAATGCAAGTAGCCAATCCTGATACGATTACAATGCTCCTTTTATTCATTTAATTTTTTCCCCACATTGCATGTTCAAGATGAAATAATTTTGCCCATAAAGTTTTTCAAGCTCAACCAATGAATCTTTTCACCGATTCCTGGGAATTACAGTACAGGTCTTTACGCATTCACATCTCTCTCACGCTTTCAGGAGGAGAGTATTTGAAAACAGCTAATGACCACTGGCATTCCATTTAGGAAAATAGCCATCACATCCTACAACCAAATGCGTAAGAAAATAAAATTAAATTCAATCTCTGATAGAATCTAAGGAGAAGTCAAGGAGAATGGGAGGAGGCGTTATTCGAAATTTTCCACAACTTATTCGGATATAACCGAACTTTTTCAATAGGTTCTTCGCAGTCTTTTTGAATTAGCCATGGTACGGTGTCTATCATTCAATAATGGTTATTTTTTGTTTTCCATTATTCATAGCACATCATAAAAAACAAAAAGAATGTTTTTTTTGAACAAAAGTTAAGGAAAATGAACGCTTCGTTAACCTTGATAGATTTACATGCTGGGTTGGTTATGGAGATGATTCAGTTCGGCATATTGTAGATCGACTTATGATAAATAAACAAGAAATAGGAAGTCCGCATGTGGCTGTGCTCATGGGTGGCATCTCTTCGGAAAGAGAGGTGAGCCTTTCTTCAGGCAAGGCTTGTGCTTCTGCTCTAGAAGATGCTGGTTTTAAAGTGAGCCAGATTGATGTAGACCGTTCTGTAGGATTAGTTCTTGCGCATTTAAAGCCAGATTTGGCTTTCAATGTCTTGCATGGAAATTTCGGAGAGGATGGACTGGTACAAGCGATACTAGAATTGTTGGAAATTCCTTATACCCATTCTGGAATCTTAGCCTCTGCTTTGTCTATGGATAAGATGCGTTCCAAACAAGTTGTCAGCAGCTGTGGTGTGCCAGTGTGTCCTTCGATTCTCGTTAATCGCTTTACAATGGATTCTCAGCATCTTATATCGCCACCTTATGTCATCAAGCCTTTGAAAGGAGGATCTTCTTTAGGTATTATAGTAATAAAAAAAGATCAATCTATTCCTCTAGATTTATTGCAATCTTCGTCATGGAATCATGGAGATCAACTCTTGATTGAGCAATATGTTGATGGTATTGAATTGACCTGTGGTGTTATGGGAGATGCTTCTCTGGATGTTACTGAAATTGCTGTACCAAAATCAGATTTTTATAGCTATGAATTAAAATATTCATCTTTAAATTCTACGCATGTTTTGCCAGCAAAAATTCCGTTGGATATCTATAAAGAAGTACAAAGATTAGCTTTTTTAGCACATCAGGCTATTGGTTGTCGTGGAATTAGTAGATCGGATTTTCTCTTTGATCCTCTCTCAAGAAAAGTTTTCTGGTTAGAAATCAACGTTCAACCTGGTATGACGCCTGTTTCTATATTTCCAGAAATGGCTGCATATGCTGGATATTCTTTTCGAGAACTTCTGTTATGGATGGTGGAGGATGCTTCATGTTTGCGTTGAATCACAGAGGTTTAAGCATTGATCGGAGATTGTGCCTTGTTATTGGGATGTCATTATCTTTGTGTTGTGTATTGGGTTTGGAAGAGATGAGAAATTTTCTGAACTTTTGTGTCTTTTTAGAAAAGGTATTGCCATCGTATTGTGGTGTAATTTTGGCTATTTTTTTCTTTGCAATCGTTGGTATATATGGGGCATCCATTGGAGGACATACACGGAAAGTCATTGATATTGTAGATTCTTTTATTGGTTTTTCAATAGAAAAGGTCAGAATCATTGGTAACGTTGAAACGCCAGAAGCAGATATTATTCATTGTTTAGATCTCAATACATCGACTTCACTGATTTTTTTTGATGCTATAAAAATTCAAAAGCAGTTGCTAGCTTTGCCATGGATTGCGCATGCTGAAATTCGTAGACTGTATCCGGATACGATGGAAATTCGTCTTACGGAGCGTCATCCTTATGCGATATGGCAAAATAATTCCGCCCTATATCTCATTGATAACAATGGTTATGTGATCACTGCATTTAATCATGTAAGATTCGCTTATCTTCCTATATTGATTGGGGAAAATATCTACAAAGCAGTAAGGTCTTTTGAAGTATTATCAAATATCGCAGGAATAACTAAGTTTGTTAAAGCCTATAATTGGATTGCTGAAAGGCGCTGGGATTTGCACCTCCACAATGGCATCATTATTAAACTTCCAGAAGAAAAATTTGATGTAGCTATCGCTAAGATTTTGGAATTACAAAATAAATATCAAATTTTAGATAGAGATATTTCCGTCATTGATATGAGATTACCAGATCGCCTTTCTGTTCGTTTAACGACAGGTTCTTTCATCGATAGGCGAGATATTGTTGATAAGCGTGATCAAGAATTGAAAAGGATGAGGTAATGAGTATTTTTACAATGCCTTTTAGTTCACAGTATACAGGTTGCTTGTTATCTAATCGTACCTATATCGTATCAGCATTAGATATTGGTTCGACAAAAACTGTATGTATGATAGGAAAGCTCGTCCCTCAAAATACAACAAGTCTTTTGTCTGGAAGAACACATCGAATTGAAGTTATTGGTATTGGATGTCAGCAATCGCATGGTGTCAAAATGGGTACTATCGTTGATATTGATGCCGTTGAGAGAGTCGTGCGTCAAGTTGTTGATGCCGCGGAACGGATGGCAGGTTTCACTGTTGACAATCTTCTAGTCAATATTTCTGCTGGATGTTTGAAGTCGCAGCAACATTTCGTTGAGATGAAGATAGGATGGAGAGAAGTCAATGATTCTGATATTCAGATATTGCTGAAATCCTCATTTCGTCGCTATTTGCGCGATCAAAAGCGCACGTTATTACATTCTATAATTACTGATTATGCGTTAGATGGAAAATCTGGAATAAAGTCTCCTATATCGATGTTTGCTGACAAAATCGGCATTGAGTCGCATCTGCTTACAGTAGAAAAATCTTCTATGAAAAATCTAGAGAGAGCAATTAATCGGGCGCATCTCTCCGTAGAAAGAATGGTTGCATCGCCTTATGCTAGTGGTTTAGCCACTCTTGTCGATGATGAATTTGAGTTGGGTTCTGTTGTTATTGATATGGGAGGAGGAACAACAAAGATCGCAATTTTTGATAAAGGAAAATTAGTCTATATGGATGTGATTGCTATTGGAGGATCTCATGTGACGAATGATCTAGCGCGCGGTTTATCTATTTCCCTTGACAATGCTGAGCGTCTTAAGGTGATGCATCCTAGTATTATTCCTAGTTTGGCTGATGAGCATGATATTTTATCTATTCCCACTATCGGTAATGCTGATCACAATGATTTAGTTCAGGTTTCTAGGGCAATGATTTCGAGAATTATTCAGGCACGTATTGAAGAAACATTCGAATTAATAGGAGAGCGTATTAAGAAATCAGGATTTAGTTCTCTAGCGAGTAAGCGTATAGTATTAACAGGAGGAGCAAGCCAGGTCATTGGTTTACAAGAGATGTTGAGAGAAACGATCTGTTCTAACGTGCGTATGGGAAGGCCTATAGGAGCTGTAGGATTGCCGTTTTCAGCAAGAAGCCCTGCTTTTTCAACCGTTATAGGGTTAATGATCTATCCGCAATTGATTGCAAAAGAAGTTGATTGTGGAGAAGAATATTCTTCTTTTTGGAGTAAGAGACAGTTTTCTCCATTCATAAACTGGTTTCGGAAAAGTTCATGATTTGGGTATTGTATTAAATCTATGAAAGAGATAAAAATATTACTTGACTCTTTCTAGAAAGTGATATCGGCAAAGAGAATATCAATAAGAAGGAATGGGTAAATGGTAGGGAAAAACGCTAATATGGATATAACTGAATTAAAGCCTAGGATTACCGTCTTTGGTGTAGGAGGTGGAGGTGGAAACGCCGTCAACAACATGGTTTCCTCAGGTCTTCAGGGTGTCAATTTTGTTGTAGCCAATACTGATGCTCAAGCATTGATGATGTCTAAAGCTAAGCAGATTATTCAACTAGGATCTGGAATAACCGAAGGTTTGGGAGCAGGATCTCATCCAGAAGTTGGTCGTGCTGCTGCAGAAGAATGCATTGATGAAATTACTGAGATGTTAGATAAAACACATATGTGTTTTGTCACCGCAGGCATGGGAGGCGGTACGGGAACGGGAGCAGCCCCGATTATTGCAAAAATAGCGCGGAATAAAGGGGTTTTAACTGTTGGTGTGGTCACTAAACCTTTTCATTTTGAAGGTTCTCGGCGTATGCGTGTAGCAGAATCTGGGATAGAAGCATTGCAAGAAACAGTTGATACATTGATTGTGATTCCTAATCAAAATCTATTCCGGATTGCAAATGATAAAACAACGTTTGCCGATGCTTTTTCTATGGCAGATCAAGTGCTTTATTCGGGTGTTTCTTGCATTACTGATTTGATGATTAAAGAGGGATTGATTAATCTTGATTTTGCAGACGTTCGTTCCGTCATGCGCAATATGGGACGTGCTATGATGGGAACAGGAGAAGCTTCTGGTCATGGACGTGGTATCCAAGCAGCCGAAGCAGCTGTTGCTAATCCATTGCTTGATGAAGCGTCAATGAAGGGATCGCAAGGATTATTGATTTCAATTACAGGGGGAAGTGACCTTACATTGTTTGAAGTTGACGAAGCTGCAACGCGTATTCGTGAAGAGGTTGATTCCGAAGCCAATATTATTCTTGGTGCTACTTTTGATGAAGCGCTTGAAGGTGTGATTCGTGTATCTGTTGTTGCGACGGGAATAGAGAATCGTTTGCATAGAGATGGTGATGATAATCGAGATAGCTCTCTGACAACGCATGAATCTTTAAAAAACGCAAAATTTTTGAATCTTTCTTCCCCAAAATTACCGGTGGAAGATTCTCATGTTATGCATCATAGTGTAATCGCTGAAAATGCTCACTGCACCGACAATCAAGAAGATTTAAATAACCAAGAAAATTCTTTGGTAGGAGATCAAAATCAAGAATTGTTTTTAGAGGAAGATGTTGTTCCAGAATCTTCTGCTCCACATCGTCTCATATCTCGGCAAAGACATAGTGACTCTGTCGAAGAGCGTGGGGTGATGGCATTAATTAAACGTATTGCACACTCTTTTGGTTTGCATGAAAATATTGCTTCAGAAGAAGATTCCGTTCATATGAAAAGTGAATCTACGGTTTCTTATTTGAGAGAAAGAAACCCTTCTATCTCTGAAGAGAGCATTGATGATTTTTGTGTACAATCAAAGCCAACTGTTAAGTGTGAGGAAGATAAATTAGAGATACCTGCTTTTTTGCGTCGTCAATCGCATTGATTGATAGATTATAAATTAGGGATTGAAATTATGAAAAGGTTAGATTAGCTCTTGCGAATTGCAGGACTTTTGGAATTTAAAGTGGTGAGATGGAGATGCTTCAAATTGGTCGGTTACAGCATACAATTGCGGATTCAATCACCATTACGGGTATCGGGATTCATTCAGGGAAAAGGGCTAATTTAAAATTGTGCCCTGCACCAGAAGGAGTAGGAATATTATTTAAGTGTACTCAATCTGGAGGAATCACTGATTCCTTATCAGCATTGTGGAGTAATGTTTTGAGAACGACATTGAGTACGACTATAGGCTCTTCTTCTTGTCAAGTTCGTACTATTGAACATTTAATGGCGGCACTTTATGCTTATGGCATTGATAATGTTATTATCGAAATTGATAGCACAGAAGTTCCTATCATGGACGGAAGTGCTAAGGCATTTGTAGAAGTTATAGAGCGTATTGGAATAAAAACACTAACAGCCAAGCGTCGTTATCTGCGCATTATTAAGTCCGTTCGAATTACCAGTGGTGAATCATGGGCAGAGTTTTCTCCCCATTGTTCTATGCGTTTTGAAATATCCATTGAGTTCAAGAATAGTATCATAGGTTTTCAGAAATGGGCAGGCGATTTAACGCAAACAGTTTTTCGTAATGAAATTTATGCTGCTCGCACCTTTGGTTTTCTACGAGATGTTGAGCGCTATAGAAAAGCGGGTTGTGCGTTAGGGGCTTCTTTAGAAAATAGTGTTGTCATTTCTGAAGATGATCAAGTGATGAATCACGGGGGATTGCGGTATTCCGGTGAGGAATTCGTGCGCCATAAAACATTGGATGCAATAGGTGATATAGCATTGGCAGGCTATCCTGTGATCGGATGTTATCGTTCATGTCGAGGAAGCCATGAGATAAATCATATGGCTTTGTGTACTCTTTTTGCAGATAAAGATTCCTATGAGATTGTTGATGATCACGGTGCGTAAGTGTTCATTTATCCTAAAAATAATGTTTAGAAGAGTTAAAAGAAAGATATTTTTGTTGTTTTGGAGTAGAGTGGTAGTTGACTGCAGATCATTTGTGATTAGTGTAGAGAGGTGCATTATTTGGTTTGAGTGCAGTATTAGGACGAGCTATTTGTATTTTCGAAGCATGGGCATATCAGTTGTATAAATTTGCGCTAACTATATTTTTTTCTATTGCTGTATGCTTTTTAGTAGGTTGGGAGCGACAATCCTCTCGTGATGTTTACCTTGATAGCGTTACGGATGTTCGATATCAGCGCGAAGTTTATGAAAAGGCAGTCCTATTTCTAAAAGAGCAGAATTTTAGCAAGGCCTATGAATATTTTAATCAATGTTCAAGGGATTTTCCCTTTGCTGGTGTAGCACGTAAATCTTTATTGATGTCTGCATTTGTTCAGTATAGTGCGGGAAAATATCAACAAGCTGCTTCCCTTGGGGAAGAATATATTACGCAATATCCTGAGTCAAAAAACGTTGATTATGTATATTATCTTGTCGGCATGTCTTATGCACAAATGATTCGGGATGTCCCTTATGATCAACGAGCTACAAAATTAATGCTACAGTATATGAGTAGAATCGTTGAACGATATACAAATTCTCCTTATGTCAAAGGTGCTCGCTTTTATGTTACTGTTGGAAGAAATCAATTGGCTGCCAAGGAGGTAGAAATAGGGCGCTATTATCTAAAAAGAGGAGAATACGTAGCAGCCATTCCACGGTTTCAATTAGTTCTTGCAAACTATTCTGATGCAGAACATGCCGAAGAGGCAATGGCTAGACTTGTGGAAGCATATGTTGCTCTTGCTCTGATGGATGAAGCAAGGGAGGTGGTCTCTCTTATTCAAGAACGCTATCCTCAGGGATATTGGGCTCGGTACGTTGAAACACTTGTGAAATAGAATAACACATATTTATAGTGTTCTTTAAGAATTATGATTTTAAAATTATCGTTTGTTCCTTATGCTGACACGTCTTTCAATTTATAATATTGTGCTTATAGAGAGTCTTGATATCGATTTTTCTGCAGGATTATCGATACTAAGTGGCGATACTGGATCTGGAAAATCTATCTTATTAGACGCTCTTATTTTGGTGACTGGAGGAAGAGGCGATGGAGGATTGGTGCGTCGTCATGCAGAAAAGGGACAGGTAGTTGCTGTTTTTGAGATTTCTCATTTGCCAGCACTGGAAATCCTTTTTGCAGAAGCCAATCTTACGCTTGAAAAGCATGTTATATTACGCCGTGTGCAATTTCCTGATGGACGCACAAAAGCTTATGTCAATGATCAAGTAGTCAGTGTTAATTTCATGCGTGCAGTAGGATCTCTTTTAATAGAGATTCATAGCCAGCATGCAGATCGTTCTTTGCTTGATGTTCAGGGACATCGGAAAATTCTCGATTCTTATGCTGATATTGACCTTTCTCTCTGTGAGTTGGGAACACTATATCGTCATTGGTGTTGTACTGCAGATGCATTAAAAAAATATCAGGAACAAAAATCCTCTTCTCAAGATGTTGAATTTTTGCGATTTTCTATAGACGAATTACAAGCTCTCGCTGTCCAGCCAGGAGAAGAAAATGAATTGGTAGTAATGCGTTCAAAAATATTAAAGCAAGAGCGCATTGCTGTTGAGTTATCTAGTATTATGGATGACTTTCATAAGTCATCTTCGCCTATTTCTGTCATTTCTTCTATGTTACGAAGACTAGAGCGTAAATCCACTGAAGTTCCTGATTTATTACAGAAAAGTATTTCTTTTTTAAATGAAGCACAAGAGAATTTATCCGACGCTCAACATGAAATAGAACGGAGTTTTTCAGAAATTCAATATGATGCTCAAGAATTAGCAAATATTGAAGAACGTCTCTTTGCATTACGCGCTATGAGTCGCAAGTATTCTGTTTCTATTGATCAGCTCCCTGAATTAGCAAAAAAAATGGAGGAAGATCTTGCTGATATTTCAGAAGGAAATGAAAAAGTTGTTTCGTTAGAAAGAGTGCTTTATGAAGCTCGGCAAGCTTATGATCGTGTTGCACAAGATATTTCTACAAAACGGTATCAGTTTGCTAAAATGTTAGAAAAAAATGTTATGGCAGAGATGCCGGCTTTAAAGTTAGAAAATGTGTGTTTCACGGTCAATATTACATCGGATAAAGAAGATATTTCTCCTGATGGAATCGATAGAGTAGAATTTTACGTTCAGACTAATAGAGGGGAAAATCCTGGGCCTTTGATGAAATTAGCATCAGGAGGAGAATTATCACGGTTTCTATTGGCGTTAAAAATAGTTCTCGTTGATCAAGGATCAATTCCTACTTTGGTGTTTGATGAAGTGGATTCAGGGATAGGAGGAGCTGTTGCAGATGCTATTGGATATCGGCTGAAGCAATTATCGAAAAAGATACAGTTATTGGCTGTAACACATGCACCACAAGTAGCCGCACGTGCTGATAGGCATTTTCTTGTCTATAAAACAAATAAACCAGATGATACGCAGAGGATAGAAACCTATGTTGCCGTTCTTACACCACAAGAACGTCGGGAAGAAATTGCTCGTATGTTAGCTGGAAGCCATATAACTGAAGAAGCACGCGCCGCTGCAGAAATACTTTTAGAATTTCAGTAATTGAGAAATAAAAGAATAACTTTTTTATTAATCCGATGTATATGTATTGAAAAAAAACGGTGTTCATATTTTAGTACCTTGAAATATTTCAATTAAGAATTTCTGTGATGGATAAGAATGAAAAAACGTCAATTGATTCCAATCGAGGCATTGAGTATCGAACAAGCTAGAAAAGAATTATCGTCTCTTGAACAAGAGATATCATATCATGATGATTGTTATTATCAGTATTCAAAACCTATAATCTTAGATTCTGAATATGACGCATTAAAAAGACGTTGTGATGCTATTGCACATGCTTTTCCTGATTTAGCACGCTCTGAAGATCCTAATGGGCCTCTGAATAAAATAGGGGGAGAAATGAACCTCTCCTTATTTAAAGTGACTCATTCTATCCCAACATTATCATTAGAAAAGATTTGGAATATCGAAGATCTTCGTAAGTTCATCACTAGAATTTATCGTTTTTGGCAAAAAAAAGATGATAACAGCATTTTTTTTACTCTGGAGCCTAAAATTGATGGGACAATGATTACTATACGATATGAAAAAGGAAAGTTTGTTTATGCTGCTTTGCGTGGTGACGGTCATAGCGGAGAGGATGTTAGTGCTTGTATTCGTGCTATTCCGACAATTCCTCGTGTTTTATCATTGAATATTCCAGAAATTATAGAAGTGCGTGGTGAAGTTTACATCTCAAAAAATGATTTTCTTGCGCTTAATGATGAAATGATTGCAGTCGGCCGAAAACCCTATGCTAATCCTAGAAACGCTGCTTCTGGCATATTACGTCGTTTAAATCCTACGGATATTACTCGGTATTTGAATTTTTTTGTGCATGGATTAGGAAAAACATCTGAGATATTCGCAAAAGGTCAGTATGAAATGCTACAAAAAATGCGTTGTCTAGGCTTTCCTGTTAATAACGGAGTTCGACAAGCGAATACTTTTCACGGTATCGTATCCTATTATAATGAAATGAAATCAATACGTTCTACTCTTCCATATGATATAGATGGATTGGTATATAAGGTCGATGAATTTTCTTTACAAAAACAATTAGGAGAACGAGCTCGAAGCCCACGTTGGATGATATCGCATAAATTTGCAGAGAAACAAGCATCTACGCGTCTTTTAGATATTGATATTCAAATTGGTCGTACTGGTATTCTCACGCCGGTAGCTCGTCTTGAACCTGTTAACATAGGAGGTGCTTTAATCACTAATGCAACATTGCATAATGAAGATTACATCAAAGGATTGGATGCATCTGGTAAAGTAATGCGTGGAGGAAGGGATATTCGTGTAGGGGATAGGGTCTTGGTCAAAAGAGCCGGAGAGGTGATTCCTAAAGTTGTGGATATTATTGTCAATGAAAGACATCCTGATGCTCAACCGTTTTCTTTTCCTTCTTTTTGTCCTATCTGTCAGAGTCGAGTAGTGCGTGATTTAAATCCGAAAACAGGAAAACTTGTTGCTGCCCATCGTTGTACGGGAGGACTTGCGTGCTCGGCACAGCAATTAGAACGTCTTAAGCATTTTGTCTCGCGAGATGCTTTCAATATAGAAGGTTTAGGAAAACAACAATTGGATTTCTTCTTTAAATCAGAAGATCCTGCTTTTTCTATTAGGATTCCTGCCGATATTTTTACATTGCAACGTCGTCAACAAACTTCTACTACAAAGATTGAGAATATTCTAGGTTTTGGCGATGTTAGTGTCACCAATCTTTACGATTCTATTAATAAAAGACGCAATATTTCTTTGGAAAGATTTATATTTTCCTTAGGTATTCGGCATGTTGGCGCAGAAATTGCCAGATCTTTGGCGAAATATTATCTCTCATATCAAAATTTTGCACAAGAAATCAACAACATTATTGCACATAACAATGATGATTGGCTGTCTTTAATAAGAGTTCCTCTAGTAGGAGATATAATAGCGCAGGCTATTGTAGAATTTTATCAGAATCCTAGGAATATTTGTGCTGTAGAAGCACTGTTAAAAGAAGTATCTCCTTCTATTGGGCGTCACGAAAAAAATGTCAGCTCTGAGATCGAAAATAAGAAATTAGTATTTACCGGAACCCTGCAGAAAATTCAACGCCATAAAGCACAAGAATATGTGACTCAGTTAGGTGCTGTTGTTTCTGCTATTCTTTCTCGTAAAACTGATATTATTATTGTTGGTGATAATCCTGGTTCCAAGTTAGAGAAGGCACAACAACTAGGTGTTAAAATAATGAACGAAGAGCAATTTTTATTTCTATTACAACAGTATAATACAACGTTGCGTATCCACGACGATGACTAACAAAGCCACAATTAAATGACAGGATGATGATACTTTTTCATAACAATGTCGGCTATGATATTTGTTATTTCGTTTGAATAAGCAATGGTGTTATTACTCGACGCTATTTTGTACTATTGCGTTTTCAGGATGATCAGATGACTTGGGATAACTTTTGTTTACTATAACAGTTACGCAAGAATCGGACCAAACGTTCAATGTTGTTTCGAACATATCTACTATACTATAAAATGGTAAAATCATGCTCATGATATTAATGGGTATTCCCATATTTGTTAATAGACTTGCACTGAGAAAAAAACATCCCATTGGAACACCTGCAGTGCCAATCGCAGAGATAACAGAGGCCATTAAAATCCATAAAAACAAGGTTGAAAATGTTGCTTCTATGCCGTTATTTTGCATAACATAAATTAGTGTAATGCATATAAAAGCGGCACAACCATTCATATTAATAGAGGTACAAAAAGGTAAGATAGACCTGCTAACTTCAGGAGAAATATTGAGATTTTTTTCTGCAGTTCGCATGGTCACAGGCAAAGTGCCAGCCGAAGATTTGGAAAAAAAGGCGACAGCCAATGCAGGAAACATGCCTTTGACTATGGTAAGCGGATTAAAGCCCTTTATATACAATATAACAGGTAATACAATGAATCCTTGTATAAGATTCGATAAAATGACAACCGATAGATATTCTCCTAAACCCGAGATATTGAGTCCTTTTTTGAATTGCAAAATCGTGACAGCAATAAAACTACCTAAGGCAATGGGAATTATTTTCATAACCCAATTGGTGATCGTGAGAAATATGCTATGGATCCCCTCAAAAAATACAATAGTGGAGCTTTTTATATGTTTATCAGTGATGAAATGAGTAGCAATGCCTATGGAACCAGAAATTAATAAAATGCCTATAACCTGACTTTCTAAAAAGGGAGCGACAACATTATTTGGGATTAAGTTCGCAACATAATTCCAGAAGTTCATCTTGCCGATGTTGACGGCAACGTCTGGTTTGGTGATCATATTAGAAGGAGAGATAAGTCCATAAGTACACAATGCGACTGATGCCGCTAACATCGTAGTGAGCATAGTATAAAATACGGTTTTTCCCCATAATTTGCCCATTCCCTGTTCAGGAACACATTTCGATAGACTGACGATTAAAGAAAGAGATATTAATGGCAAACTGATAAATTTAAAAATTCTCACGAAAACATTGACAATAAACTCTGCTGTTTCATTAAAGATAACATAATCCGTCGTACCCGAAAATATGCCGATCAATATAGAAGAAACATATAAGAGATAAGCTTTTTGTTGTTTATCCAAGGTTATCATTTTACCTAAAGACATCTCATATTTCCCTCTTTTCTTCCTATCATCTTGTATCAAGGACATCATTACAAAGGTCTTATGTGATATAGTTCACATATAGAGCACGGTGAGACCATAGCAAGACAGTATATTGTTATCAAGTTTTTTAATGTCAAATTTTTTTCACGGTGAAAAATTAGCACTGTTATTTTGTGTATATTGTTCGATTGACTAGATACCCAGTACAATTACTTTTTTATAGATTGGGTAATCAATCAACATTTTTTCAGCACAATATCTTAGTCATAATAGAGATTGTTTTTTCGCGGCATAATATTGATTCAATGTGTGATGACATGCTTTTTTATGATCAACTATTGGAAGTGGATAATTGAGAGATAGGTCATTCTTATCCAGCCAACTATGGGGAGCATGGATGTATTGCGTAGGGACGTTGTTGAGTTCAGGTAACCAGTGACGTATAAAAGTTCCTTGCGGATCAAAACGTTTTCCTTGGATGGTAGGATTAAAAATGCGAAAGTAGGGAACGGAATCGTTTCCAGTAGATGCTGCCCATTGCCATCCGCCGTTATTCGATGCTAAATCACCGTCTAGTAATTGTGACATAAAATATTCTTCTCCAATTCGCCAATCTACTAAAAGGTCTTTGACCAAAAAACTTGCTGTAATCATGCGTAGGCGATTGTGCATCCATCCAATCGTATTGAGTTGACGCATCGCTGCATCAATAATAGGAAACCCTGTGTATCCTTGTTTCCATGCTTGTAATAGGTGAGAATCCTTGTTCCATTCTATTTTTTCAGTCCATGGAATGAAAGGCTTTCCCATGCAGACAGAAGGATAAAATGCCATTAAATGGCGATAAAATTCACGCCAAATGAGTTCATTGAGCCAGCTAAAAGCGCCGCTTTTGGGTTTGATCAGTAGATCTACAAATTCTTCTTTTAATCTATTCCAACATTGACGAGGAGATAGGACACCAATAGACAAGTAGGGGGATAGCTGACTTGTTCCTTGGATAGCAGGAATATCCCGTTGTTCAACATAATAATATACTTTTTCTTTGCAAAATTTACGTAAAATGTGCAACGCATTTTGTTCGCCAATAGGAAACATTGGATCTATTGCTTGAAAAGGGTAATCGAAAAATCGAGGAATATTGCTTGGAGTTACAGGACCAGTGAGACGTATAGCAGGGACAGGCAAAGAACGCAGATCTGCTTGTACTAAGTTTTGTATCAATGCTTTACGAAATGGAGTATAGACCTTATACATTTGAAGCGCATGGTTGAGTATACTCCCAGGTGGCAGGAGAACACTATCGTCAAAACTCTTGCAGATAACCCTATGTTGGAGGCGTTTTTCTAGAAGTTTATCGCGCCGAACTTCATTAATTTCGTATTGGCGATTATAAAAAAGTTTTGTAACCCTTTGTTGCAAACAATAAGAATCTAGCCATTCTATTGAATCATCAAAATTAGAACATTGATGGTATTGGAAGACAATACCTTTTTGAGAAAGAGACTTTTGAACTTGGAGAAGGCTAGCATATATAAAATGAGACTGACGTGCTGATATCCCATGCTGGCGCCATTGTTCGGGAGTAGCAATAAATACCGCTATTACTTTTGCATCTGAATTATGACAAGCGGCATACAGTGCTTTGTTGTCGGTAATACGAAGATCATTGCGTAGCCAAACCAGATGAACACTCATAGCAGTAGTAGCTTTCATTCTACATAATCCTTGAAATATAAGGAGCCAAATAATTTGTCATTTACACATTATATGTTGGAAAACATGACTAGGTATTATGGCGTATGATGAAATAGAGGATTTATTCTTTTTTCGTGAGAAAAGACAATATTTTTTTGTGTTTAATGACACGAATCAAATGAATATCGAAAGTTTTTTGTGGATACTATTCATGCGATAGCTAATGGTTACAGGATAAATAAAACAAAGTCCTTGCAGGTTATTCATGATGATTGCTGTTGCTTTGTTTATCATCCAGTGTGCGACGCGCATAAATCATATAAATGACGGATAATAAACCAATTGGAATGATAAAAAAATGAGTTAATTTAAAACCTTGCATAATCAATGGAGCGATAAGAGACCAATCGGCCATTCCCATCCAACTATCCGTTTTTGCCAATTGAATGGCCCAAATACTGCCAAGAATTTCAATGACACCCATTACAAAACATATTTTAGATGCTGCACGCCATCCCCCGTAATGATTGGCAAAAATTCCTATAGTGGCATTAGAAAAAAACATGGGAATAAAGCCAGGGACAATGAGTATGGGAGAATGAAAAAAAAGCATCACAAGAATTGTTGATATTTGTCCGATTGCACCCCAAATAAATCCCCATATCAATGCATTAGGAGCAAATCCATAAATTGCAGAGCAATCAATGGCAAGAATGGCACCAGGGATGAGAGATGTTGAAATCCCGCGAAATGAAGAGGTCAACTCTTTCACAAACATCGAGACTCCCTGCATAATAATGGCAATTCCTACGGCAAACAATAGACCTGTTTCCAAAATATAAAGTGTCCAGTGTGTTTTGCCAGCCATTGTCTGAACTGTGTCAATACCTAAAGATAAAAGGGCTATTCCCCAAAAAAAAATCATGACGATTGCTGTAGAAATGACGTAATTATTCAGTAAAACAAGCCATTTGGAAAGTTTGAGAGAGTTGATATTTTCCGATCTATCACCCAAATAAGGTGCTATTTTATACGCAATCCAAGATGCTACCTGTTGTTGATGTCCTATCGAAAAACCAGCATTATTGGTTATCTCTTGTGTCGGTTTATATAAAAGGTTGGATGTTATGCCCCAATATAACGCTAATAAACAGGATGAGTAGGCAACGGATTGCCATATTTCTGTGTTTAATGCTGTGTGAAAAAAAATAAAAATTAGTCCTGCTTGTTGGAACATCACTTCTCCATTGAGTACAATGGTACGGATACCCGTGAGATGACGAAAAATAACCATGAGGATATTGAGAAGGAACGCTATCAAAACGGTATAGCCGACAAAATTATATTTATCTCCTAAAGATGTTATACAGGAGAACATAAAAACATAGGGATCAATAATTGAACCATCAATATGATGTATGACAGAAATTTTAGTAATAATAGCCTTGGATTTTTTGACAAGAATATCAGCTCCTACTCGCAGGAGCAAAAAACCAACAATCGTTTGAATCGTCGATGAAATCACAGTAGTGATCTTTTTAGAAAGGAGAATATTTCCTAACATAACAATCAGACCCAGCATAAAAGCAGGCTTGGTTAATATTTGGCTATGAAAAAAACTGAAGCAATGCGCAAAAAAAACCATTTTTCTTCCTTTCTAGATGTATGTAGATGTTCTTTATCTGGATGAAACAAGAAATTTTGCTGATCACAGCAACTAGCTAGTTAGTAGATCATACTATAAAATTAAGGATAAATTTGCGAAAAATTACCAATAAAATGTGCGAGAATTGCCAGTATAAAGCTTCGAAAAAAATTAAACTCTTTCGAACCGACTCTAATGTTATTTCACATAATTTGTCAAACTCATTACGCGTGTATGATGTATTGTTAAATTTTTTGATAGCAATAGTGGTTTTAATCGGAAAGAATGTTGTACAAGAGCACAAATTACAATTATAAGGAATAAAAGGAATGTTGGCATACGAATTAGAACATATTTCTTCAGAAAAAAAAAATATTGCGCATTTATCATCAAAGGTTTTTGCTGTAGCTCCCATGGTTGATTGGACTGATCGACATTATCGTTTTTTTGCACGCTTATTGACCAATAATGCTTTGCTCTATACTGAAATGATTGTGGCTGATGCGATTCTACGCGGGGACAAAAAAAATATTTTAGGTTTTAGTACGCAAGAAAAACCACTCGCTTTGCAAATTGGTGGAGCTGATATCTCGAAACTCGTTGAAGCCGCAAAAATCGTAGAAGATTTTGGATATAATGAAATTAATCTCAATGTTGGTTGTCCCTCGGCTCGTGTTCATGAAGGATCTTTTGGAGCGTGTCTGATGCTTAATCCTGATATTGTTGGCGATTGTATTGCAGCCATGTGCAAAGCACTTTCTATTCCTGTAACAGTGAAGTGTCGTATCGGTGTTGATGATCAAATTCCTGCAGTTGCTTTGCGAAATTTGGTGAAATCCATAAAAAAATCAGGAGTAAATGGCATATGGATTCACGCACGTAAAGCCATTCTCAAGGGTTTATCACCCAAAGATAATCGTAAAATTCCAAATCTTGACTATGATATCGTTTATGAGATAAAAAAAGAAAACCCAGATCTTTTTATAGGTCTTAATGGTGGTCTAGAGGACATGTCGCAAGCCTTAAAGATCTTGCCCTCTGTGGATGGGGTTATGATTGGTCGAGCGGCCTATAAAAACAGTGCCATGCTTACTACCGTTGATGAATACTTTAGCAATCCTCTCACGGGGTCGTCTCCTATAAAGACAAGAGTCGATAAGGATTTCTGGAGAAAAATAAGCGCCTCGATGACTGATTATGCCGCGCGCCATCTCCACTCGGGTGGAAAGTTACAACAGATTACTCGCCATATGATTGGTTTATTCCATGGATTTCCAAATTCACGACGTTGTCGCCATATCCTGACTGTTGAAGCCGGTGCTTCAACAGCAACTCATCACATCATTGAAACAGCATTTAACCTTATGATCGAATCTTTATAAATCATCTTCTTAAACAATACTTTAGAGCCTTTCTGACACACTTTGAGTAACTTCCCAAGAATAATTCTCAAATCATCAAAAATTCAAAAAAAACACCGGTCGTTATTTTATTTTTTGTGAACGGATCAATGCTTCTACTTTGTCACAGAAAAATATTGATGATTATCAACGACCTTACTCCCATCACGGATATTGAAAATGTTTAATTTCATCAAACAATTCAACATAAACCGAGTCATCATAGTAAAATTCTTTAATTGATAATAGACGCAACGTCTCCCGATTGTTATGTGTTTTATTTTACAGAAGAGGATAGAGAAGCGGGATCTTTTTCTTTTACTACAGAGATGTCAGGAGCATCTTCAGCTTTCATGCCAACAATGTGATAGCCAGCATCTACATAATGGCACTCACCAGTAACGCCACTAGAAAAATCAGAAAGCAGGTAAAGCGCTGATTTGGCTACCTCATCGTGTGTAATGTTACGTCCAAGAGGGGAGTTATACTCATTCCATTTAAGAATGTATCTGAAATCGCTAATGCCAGAAGAAGCAAGAGTTTTAGCCGGTCCAGCAGAAAGTGCATTGACCCTAATGCCAGATTGCCTGCCTAAATCCATTGCAAGATAACGGACAGCGGATTGCAACGCTGCTTTTGCAGGTCCCATACAGTTATAATGCGGCATCACTTTATCAGCGCCGAGATACGTGAGGGTTAACATGCTACCACCTTTATTCATTAGGGAAGATGCACGAGCTGCCAAAGCAGTGAAAGAATATACGGAAACATCCATTGTATTCAGGAAATTTTCGCGAGTTGTGTTGATATACGGTCCAGTAAGCTCGGCTTTATCAGAAAAGGCAATGGCGTGAACTAGGAAATCGATTGTTCCCCATTCCTTTTCTAAATTACGAAAAACATCGTCAATTGTCTCAGAATTCGAAACGTTGCAGTGACCTGCCATAAAAAAATCCATCCCTTCAACAAGACCCTCAATACGTTTCTTAGTAGCATCACCTTGCCACGTTAACGCAACTTTGGCACCTGCAGCATGGCACATCTTAGCAATCGACCACGCAAGCGAACGGTTATTTGCGACACCTAAAACAATACCTCGTTTGTCTTTCATGAGGTTATCTACTACAAGCATCTAAAACTCCTATTTGGGGGCTATTCCTTTTGGATACGTATTACATAATATTGTTAGTATATTCAAGTTTACTTTATATTATTGTAAATTTCCTTAGGGGGGAAAAAACCAAAGTCAGCATTTAAAAAAATGAGATACATCTATGAAACAAGACGTTCCTATTAATAATGATGTAGTTTTTACGTTATTATCTCAGTGGATGCAAGAGGCGCAATCCAGTGAATCTCATGATCCTCATGCGGTAGTATTGGCAACTGCTGATCGTATGGGATTTCCCAATGCACGTGTAGTCTTGATCAAACATTTTGATCAGGAAGGATTTGTATTTTATACTAATAGCCAGAGCCCTAAAGGCAAAGAAATACTGGAAAATCCCAAAGCATCGTTGTGCTTTCATTGGAAGTCTTTGGCACGACAATTGCGTGTACGAGGTTTAGTTGAAAAATACTGTGACCTCGCATCGGATCATTATTATGCATCGCGACCACGGGAAAGTAAAATAGGAGCATGGGCTTCAAAACAATCACAAAAGATGCCATCGCTTGATGATTTACAGAAATCCGTACAGCGGTATTCTTCTTTTTATCAAGAAAAAGAAATTCCCCGTCCTGTTTGGTGGCATGGCTTTCGCATTTGTCCTTTATCTATAGAATTTTGGAGTGAACGTCCCTATCGTCTCCATGATCGTCTTCTCTTTTCGCGTGAAACCATCGCAGGAAAATGGACGCAATTTTTATTGTATCCATAGTCACCATTGAGGATGCAATATATGGAACATATCTTTCTCGAAGGCTATGGTTTCCTAAGCCTGAGAGAAAGCGATGGTCGTGCTGATTTTTCTGATATTTCCGAGGGTATTGCACTTTTAAATATTATTTATAACACGATGAAAAAACCTGTACTATCATTTGAAAATGATGTACATATAAGCGTTGAATAAATAATATTGAAGATGCCATCAATTGTTGGATCAGAGGAGAATTTGAGATATAAAATAACTATGGAAAAGCATAACATTGATATCAATTGGAAAATAGTCTGACAATGTTTTAGAGACGTACGAATGTCTCAAAAGTTAATCCAAATAAGTATTAGGGCAGTTGTTAGCTGATCATTGAAGTTCCGTTAATAGCTTCGAAACGGATTATGCTATCTCCAACATTTGCTACAACTTGTTTTTGTGGAATGAATTCGGATCGATTGGTTCTATGAAGGATTTCCAGAAAATATAAAGAAGGAAAAAGAGTGTTATAGACCTTTTAATGGTTGGGAAAAAGTTGCGACAAGCCATGTAAAAAATCCGATTAAACCAGACTCAATTCGGAGTATCAACCGAGATTTGAATAGTTTATCTTGAATATTATTAAAATTATGTTAGTATGAAATCTATGCATATCTCATATGAGATTTATGCATAGATATTTGCGAGGTATCGGACGTTCTTGGTATGTCTGTAGGACATCACGTTGCTGGAAAAAGAGTGGGGATGGTATTCGGTATACAGCGGGCAGTTCGCTGTAGTTTTCCCGAGTTACGCTTAGAAATATTGTGCACCGAAGTGAGATGGTTTCTTATGCTCGTATTTAGTCGTAATTAAAAAGGTGTCTAGAGCGTCAGAGGTAGGGTTCTCAAAATATTTTGTGTTCGATAATGGTGTGTGTGTGCGGTCATTGCCGGATTTTTGTCTAGTGTGAGCTATCGTAACAAGTATTCTTAAACGATGGCGGGATCGACATTAATCTTTATGAATCAATATGTTCACAATCGGGAACGTTCTTATAGATTAAACGAGTGTTAAAAAAATCACTCGATTGGATCTATTTTGGTGATGAGATGATTATTCCAAAGAAGTTAGAGTGCTCATCTGATCTGAATCATGTTTCCTACCTCTCGTTAGCAAAATAAAAATCACGGAACAGGTTTTTTCAAAAATTTTTGGTGTTCTTAAGTGAGGGATAAGGGTTGATGCAAGATATAGAGGACAGTATACCCAAAATCACGTCAAGTACAGGCAAATGTCTCAAATTCATAATGCGAGCATTCGGGCTCTTCGATTCAGCAGAGCAACGTAAGCTGTGGTCTCTTTTACGTTATTGGAGTGTCGAGTTTTGGGAATTGCTATGCCGAACATTTTTGTGGCTACTTTGTTTAGGGTTTTTCACTTTGTTTGCCTATTGGTTTTTCGGAGAGAAGTTCTCTTATGATGTATCAATAAAGATAGTGCTAGCAATTAACGTACTTCTATTTTCTTTTGTTATTGCTTTGTTAGGTAATCCCAACATAGAAATGGCAAAAGATATTGCCCAATTATTCACATTAATTGACAATATAGAGAATGGGTATGGTCAATATTTAGAGAAAATAAGCCAAAAAAACGTAGAAAAGGACTTTTTTAATTCCAAGTTTTTCACGCATTTTAAAGAATATATCGACGAAGTTGATAAAATTCTTATGAGATATGGGATAGAAGGTATTCCATTAACCGATTTCGATCATGAGAAAATAAAAAGTTATCTAACGCATATTAAAATTGTAAGGGATTGTTTGAAAAAAGATAATATCCATTATGCTAAAGAGCTTCGTAATGATTGGATCGGGAGTAACAGATAGAATTAATCTTTTTATCAGGTTGAATTATTGTTCTGAAAAGGGTATTTTTTTAGTGAAAAAATGCCCTTTGTATTATCACCGTTATCTGTATCTCTAAGGCAATACGGTGTCTATTTTCCTTTCATAAGTTGACCGTATTCGTTTTTTAACGGAACAAATACAAATGGTTATATTTTTTCTCTCTTTTATTATTGGCAGATGCATGATAATAATATAGAATTGCGCAAATTTTTATCCATTGCCTTTTTTGAGTTTATTTGTTGGAGACGTAGCCGTTGGCAAAAGATTGGAGCTTTTTTTCTGAACGTCTTGAGCACGATTCTTCTATTTGTGCCATGCATGCGGACTCTTTTGGTCCTGGTCGTTTTGTTCGAGCTGCTGTTTTATTGCGCGAACAAGGAATGCACGATCTTTCTCTCTCTTTTCTTTGTGCAGAGGGAAAAAGAATTGTAGGATCAGTGCGTATGACGCCGATTTCTATAGAAAAAATCACAGGGCATTTGCTAGGACCTATAGTAGTACATCCATTATATCAAAACAAAGGCATCGGAAGAAAATTGATCAGCATGTCCGTTGATGCTGCTGAAAAAAAGGGATCACAAGTCATCGTACTAGTAGGGGATATTGCTTATTATAGTAAATTAGGTTTTCAAGCAGTACCTTGGAAATCCCTGATATTGCCTGCTCCCGTTGATCCTAATCGGGTGTTGTTTCTCCCACTTGTGCAGAACGTTGCTCAAAATATTAAGGGAATAGTTCGTTGCAGAGAAGTATGAGAAGATATTGCTTTTTACGCTGTTACACACTTCTTAATAAGCATATTCTTCAAAACACGGATCTATCGATTTTCCCCATCTGGTATGATAGGCAGCGAGCATTTCATCAGCAGTAGTCTGGTTATTATGAATAATTTTTTCTAACGGTTTTAAAAAAATTGTTTCATCTTCTTGCAAATGATTTTTTGCAGAACGATTTTTTAGTCCCTGATGTGCAAAAGTGAGAATTTGGATTGCAATATCTTTTAAAGATTGACCTCTAACAGTAGAGCGCATTCCCTTAGATGGAACAGTATTGTTTAATTTGTTAATATCGTAAAATGACCAACTGGATGTTAAGTGATCTGCATTTTGCAAGGCAGATGAGTCGTAAAGGATGCCTGTCCAAAAGGCTGCAACGGCAAAAATATTTTCTAATCTACCAGAATCAGCACCACGCATTTCAAGACAATTCCTTAAACGTACAGCAGGAAATAGTGTTGACAAGTGATTTTCCCAATCTTCTAGCGTAGGGTGCCATTCTTTGATTCTACCCTTGAGCGCTCCGTTCATAAACTGACGAAATGTTATATCCGTACAGCAATAATACTCTTTTTTACGTAGGATAAAATACATTGGAATGTCTAATGCCCATTGTGCGTAGTGTTCAAAATTACTATTATCCCTGAGAATAAAAGGCAAAATTTCTGTACGATCGCTATCTGTATGTCGCCATATCTCACTTCGCCATGATTGAAATCCATTGATTCGACCTTCTGCAAAGGGAGAAGAAGCAAAAATTGCTGTAGCAAGTGGTTGTAATTTAAAAGAAACTCGTAACTTAGTAGCCATGTCGTGCTCGCTACTGAAGTCAAGACTGACTTGTGTAGTGCAGGTTCTGAACATCATGTCTAAACCATGAGTGCCAACTTGGGGCATATATTTTTTCATGAGTACATAACGTGATTTAGGCATTATTGGCATTTCATCTAATTTCCATTTAGGATTAAAGCCCATTCCTAGAATGCCAAGATCAAGGTTTTGAGTAATTTCTTTGAGTATTTGGATATATCCGAGAATTTCTCCTTTGATTTGATGGACATTTTGTAATGTCGTAGTGGACAATTCTAATTGTCCTCCAGGTTCGATAGAAATCCCCGCTTTACTCAATGGATTCGCCAACCCTATGATATTGCCTTTATCCATGATTTCTTTCCACGCAAGCTTTTTTTGTATTGCTTGTAAAATTGTGACAATGCTTTTTTCTCCGTCATAAGGCAGAGGGCGATGATCTGCACGTGAAAAGATAAAACTTTCGTGTTCTGTTCCAATTCGAAATTCTTCCTGTGGCTTGATCCCAGATGC
>NZ_CP010804.2:710000-850000 GCF_000590865.3 Candidatus Liberibacter asiaticus | reverse complement strand
ATCTTATATGTCGCATACAATGCCAACATAAAAAATACAAAAAAATATATCTTCTATTCAATTTTCAAAAAACTCTTGCTCCAAAAAATCAGAACAAAATTCCATAATTACGCCAATGGTGGAGCCGAGCGGAATCGAACCGCTGGCATCCTGCTTGCAAAGCAGGCGCTCTACCGACTGAGCTACGGCCCCCTGAACAAAAAGTGGTGGGCCCAGGTAGATTTGAACTACCGACCTCACCCTTATCAGGGGTGCACTCTAACCACCTGAGCTACGGGCCCTCAAAACCAAATATTAACGACCCCCCATCATCGCAAAAAATCCGAAAAGAAAGAGAAACATGGACGGCGATCCTTTTAAAAACGCTGCTTCACAACAGCAAATTTATATCAAGCTTAATTAAAAGCTTTAATCTTCAAAAAACGTTCAGATCACTCAATAAATTCAATGATACTCAACATCTTCCTTAGAAAGGAGGTGATCCAGCCGCAGGTTCCCCTACGGCTACCTTGTTACGACTTCACCCCAGTCGCTGACCCTACCGTGGCCGGCTGCCTCCTTGCGGTTAGCACACCGTCTTCAGGCAAAACCAACTCCCATGGTGTGACGGGCGGTGTGTACAAGGCCCGAGAACGTATTCACCGCGGCATGCTGATCCGCGATTACTAGCGATTCCGACTTCATGCACTCGAGTTGCAGAGTGCAATCCGAACTGAGATGGCTTTTGGGGATTAGCTCCGCCTCGCGACTTCGCAACCCATTGTAACCACCATTGTAGCACGTGTGTAGCCCAGCCCATAAGGGCCATGAGGACTTGACGTCATCCCCACCTTCCTCCGGCTTATCACCGGCAGTCCCTATAAAGTACCCAACATCTAGGTAAAAACCTAAACTTGATGGCAACTAGAGGCAGGGGTTGCGCTCGTTGCGGGACTTAACCCAACATCTCACGACACGAGCTGACGACAGCCATGCAGCACCTGTGTAAAGGTCTCCGAAAAGAAAATACCATCTCTGATATCGTCCTATACATGTCAAGGGCTGGTAAGGTTCTGCGCGTTGCATCGAATTAAACCACATGCTCCACCGCTTGTGCGGGCCCCCGTCAATTCCTTTGAGTTTTAATCTTGCGACCGTACTCCCCAGGCGGAGTGCTTAATGCGTTAGCTGCGCCACTGAATGGTAAACCACCCAACAGCTAGCACTCATCGTTTACGGCGTGGACTACCAGGGTATCTAATCCTGTTTGCTCCCCACGCTTTCGCGCCTCAGCGTCAGTATCAGGCCAGTGAGCCGCCTTCGCCACCGGTGTTCCTCCGAATATCTACGAATTTCACCTCTACACTCGGAATTCCACTCACCTCTCCTAAACTCTAGACAACCAGTATTAAAGGCAGTTCCAAGGTTGAGCCCTGGGATTTCACCTCTAACTTAATCGCCCGCCTACGCGCCCTTTACGCCCAGTTATTCCGAACAACGCTCGCCCCCTTCGTATTACCGCGGCTGCTGGCACGAAGTTAGCCGGGGCTTCTTCTCCGAATACCGTCATTATCTTCTCCGGCGAAAGAGCTTTACAACCCTAAGGCCTTCTTCACTCACGCGGCATGGCTGGATCAGGGTTGCCCCCATTGTCCAATATTCCCCACTGCTGCCTCCCGTAGGAGTCTGGGCCGTGTCTCAGTCCCAGTGTGGCTGATCGTCCTCTCAGACCAGCTATAGATCGTAGCCTTGGTAGGCTCTTACCCTACCAACTAGCTAATCCAACGCAGGCTCATCTCTCTCCAATAAAATCTTTCCCCCAATAGGGCGTATACGGTATTAGCACACGTTTCCATGCGTTATCCCGTAGAAAAAGGTAGATTCCTACGCGTTACTCACCCGTCTGCCGCTCGTATTCGCATACGCGCTCGACTTGCATGTGTTAGGCCTGCCGCCAGCGTTCGTTCTGAGCCAGGATCAAACTCTCATGTTCTTGCCAAAGGCACTGCCATGTAAAATCCAATGCTACAAACATCTTCCAACGTCATAACAACAGAAAAACATGAACAACGAACCTCTCACATCGTAATTAATAACATAATTACAAAAATAAAAAAAACCGCCGTCCACGTCTCCCTTTCTTCTCTCTATTCTATTCTCAAATAACGTCACCAGTACTAAACAGATCACATAACCAAGTCAACCAAAATTACTCAAAAAAAATACTCCAACCAATAATACTCAAAGATACAATAACCAATATTTGACTCTTAGGAAGAAAAATTATATCCCCTTACGAATTTATCTTGCTAGTAAAATAGGAATTGTAAAATATTACATCTGAAATGACATTGTGTACCATATCTAACAAAAGAGACATATTATTTTCGTTTGGGGATACCCCTCCTATTTTAGGAAACAATGATGCGAAAATATTTTTAGATAATAGACGCAAAGTATCCCTTCGATGGTTATCCACAACATTCTTTGCTGGCATAACATCCGGAGTCATCATTGGAGGATCACTTTTAACTGCTTTAGATGGTCATCAAAAAATAGCAATACCAGCCAAGTTGTCTCATCAAACGTCAGAAGAGAATGCTATCAATTTAAGCGCCAAACTCTCCTCTATGCAGAGAGCAAGATTGTCGCCAAAAACAAAATCTAAGCATCCTGAAAAAATAATTATCGAAGTTCCAACTCTTATCAAAGATCACAACAAGGATATTATTAAAAAAATTCCGTTTGCTTATGCTAGGATGACATTCGCTACACCATATCCAAAAGTTAAAGATCACCCAAAATTCGATCCATTAAAAATTTTTTCCGAAGGAAAAATCGAATCCTCATCACAAATGCTCATGGATACAATCCATAATGTTGATTCGTTTGAAGTTACCACTCAAAAAATCAATTTTCCCACAGATATTACTCGTATTCAGTTAGATCATACTGCACAAGATGAAGAAATTAAAAATGCGATCATGAATCAATTTTTTCTCTTGCATAATAAGAAGAATCAATCATTTACTTTATATTATGCTGATCCCCAAACCCTAGATCAAAGACATGATCATCCTATTACTTATAGCAAAAAAATCAAAATCATTGAAGAAAATCGGACGATCACGTCACCTCAGGTATTGATAGATAAAATTCCAGAGTTTGCTGATGATTTAATACCAATACAACATAATACAACAATTTTCGATGCCATGGTACACGCCGGTTATTCTAATGGCGATAGTGCTAAAATAGCTAAAGCCTTGAAGAATGAAGTACGTGTAGATCAACTAACAAAAGATGAAATTCTCAGAATCGGAGTTGTACAAAAAGACGACAAATTTACGATAGTAAGGTTCAGCATTTACCATAAACAAAAACATCTATTAACGATTGCTCTCAATGACAATAATGAGTACGTGCTAGGAGTAGAACCTGTTAAAATGGATATAAATCATCAGATGGACTACATGCGAACTTCTGAAGAATCACCCAATATTTATGATGGAATATGGCGTGCTACTTCTTTCAATGGCATGAATAGCAATCTAGTGAAACTAATTATGAGAACCTTAGCAAGCAGCGTGAATTTACAAGAACATTTAAAACCTACTGATTTCCTTGAAACTTTTTTTTCCGTTAATCACGCTAATAACCAAGCCAGCGATGACTCTGAATTATTATATATTCATGCTCGTTTTGGCGAAACCCGAACTCGCTTTTATCGCTTTTTAAATCCTGTTGATGGATCGGTAGAATACTTTAATGAAAATGGAAAAAGCTCTCGACCATTTTTATTGCGTACTCCTGTCCCATTTGGACGTATGACTTCTGGATTTGGTATGCGATATCATCCTATCTTAGGTTATTCACGCATGCATACAGGAGTGGATTGGGCTGCACCAAGAGGAACACCTATCGTCGCTGTAGGCGATGGTATTGTGGAAAAAGCCAATTGGGCGGGTGGTTATGGCAAACAAACACTGATCCATCATGGAAATGGATATGTCTCTTCTTATAATCACCAAGATGCGATTGCTAAAAATATTAAAGCAGGAACAGCTGTTAAACAAGGACAAATAATTGGATGGATTGGAACAACAGGATTATCAACAGGCCCGCATTTGCATTATGAATTAATTGTCAATGGAATAAAAGTAGACTCCACGAAAGTTCGAATTCCCGAAAGGGAAAATTTAAAAGGAGATCTACTTCAACGTTTCGCTATGGAGAAAAAAAGAATTAATTCTCTACTCAACAATGGAGAAAACCCTAAAAAACCTCTTTTTACTAGCCACTAAGTCAGTATTCACTGGTTTTATGCAATGATTTTAAGAAAACAATATATTATCATGCAAGCTACAAAGTAAAAATATAATCAAACAAAACTATATTTAGATCAAAAATTTAAAACATACAAGCGGTAGAATACAATATCAAAATGATCAAAAACACACCATTACTTACAAAAAAAGGTCATTTGAAAATCACATGTCCTTAAGCGAACATCACCAATCAAATAAAGCAAAGTAAAAACAAACCAAGAGAGAGAAAATACAATCAACAAAGCGATAAAAAAAATTTGTATACGTGATACCCAAAAACGAAACCCCAAACACTCAAATACCCGAATTTCGCTAAATTTTTACCCATGAATTTTATAATTTAGTACCAATACTTGTACTCTAAATCGGGAAAAACGACCCAAAAAATTTTTAGAATATACAAAATATTCACATACTATCTTATTTACCTTTAAATAACTCGAAAATTTAGGTTATCATCATCAACAAAAACTTCAATAGAATCGCCATCAGATATCGTTTGAGAAAGAACTCTCTCAGCTAATGGATTCTGAATATACCTTTGTATCACACGCTTCAATGGTCGAGCACCATAAGAAGGATCGTATCCTCTACAAGATAACCAATCAATGACTTGATCATCAAAATCCATAGAAATATTTCTCTCTTTAATAAGAGATAATACTCTACCCAGTTGAATACGAACAATCTTTGCCATATCCTCTTTACGTAACTTCTCAAACAATATTATTTCGTCCAAACGATTCAAAAATTCGGGTTTGAATGCAGAACGCACAATTCCCATTACTTTATCATGCACAGAATCACCATCTTCTATTAAATATTCTGCGCCTAAATTAGAAGTCATAATAATCAAAGTATTGCGAAAATCCACCGTACGACCTTGGCTATCTGTCAACCTTCCATCATCTAGAACTTGTAATAAAATATTATGAACATCTGAATGTGCCTTTTCTATTTCATCAAACAAAACAACTTGATAAGGATGCCTACGCACCGCTTCAGTCAAAGCACCCCCTTCTTCGTATCCAACATAACCAGGTGGAGAACCTATAAGACGAGATACAGAATGTTTTTCCATATACTCAGACATATCTATTCGAATCATAGAATTTTCATCATCAAACAATAATCGCGCTAAAGACTTAACCAACTCTGTCTTTCCGACTCCGGTGGGACCTAAAAACATAAAAGATCCCATTGGACGCTGTGGATCTTGCAAACCAGCTCGAAAACGCCGTAACGCGTTAGATACAGACTCAACAGCCGCAGACTGACCAATAACTGACTTAGAAATCTCTGTTTCTATCCGCAAAAACTTTTCTCGATCACTCTCTAACATCTTATCAACAGGAATACCCGTCCAACGTGATACAATATTAGCAATGTTATCAGAAGTGACAACTTCTTGAACCATATCTTCTGCCGTACTATCTGCTTTTTCGGCTTCATCCAATTCTTTTTCTGTTTTCGGAATCAAACCATAAGCAAGCTCTCCAGCACGTTCAAAATGTCCTTGACGTTGTGCTATAGCCAGTTCATTACGCATTGATTCTAAACGCTTTTTAAGATCAGCTACATACAAAATTTTTCGCTGACCTTCCTGCCAACGTAGCGTTAAAGAATGTGATTTTTCCTCTAAAGAAGATAATTCTTTTTCTAATTCTATAAGACGCCCTTTAGAAAAACTATCTTTTTCCTTCTTTAAAGCTTCTTTCTCTATTTTGAGACAAATAATCCGACGATCAAGCTCATCTAAAACCTCGGGTTTTGTATCGATTTGCATACGCACACGAGCAGAAGCTTCATCCATCAAATCGATAGCCTTATCAGGAAGGAAACGATCTGTAATATAACGATTAGAAAGAACAGCAGCACTAACTAATGCTGAGTCAGAGATTCGCACTTTATGGTGCTGTTCATATCTTTCTTTCAAACCTCGCAAAATGGATATTGTGTCAGTAACCGTAGGCTCCCCCACTAAGAGAGACTGAAATCTACGAGCCAAAGCAGGATCTTTTTCTATATATTTACGATATTCATCTAATGTCGTCGCCCCAATACAATGCAACTCTCCTCGAGCTAGTGAAGGCTTGAGCAAATTAGAGGCATCCATTGCACCATCGGTTTTGCCTGCTCCCACCAATACATGCAACTCATCAATGAATAAAATTATTTCTCCATCTTCTGATCGTATCTCACAAAGGAGAGATTTTAACCTCTCTTCAAACTCCCCTCTGAATTTAGCACCTGCGATTAACGCCCCCATATCAAGAGCCATTAATCTCTTACCTTTTAAAGATTCAGGGATATCTCCGTTAATGATGCGCGAGGCTAAACCTTCAATGATGGCTGTTTTTCCAACACCAGGATCACCAATTAATACTGGATTATTCTTAGTACGACGCGACAAAACCTGAATTGCACGACGCATCTCGTCATCACGCCCAATGACTGGATCAAGCTTTCCATTCCGCGCTTCCTCTGTTAGATCACGACAATACTTCTTTAAAGCATCAAATCCTTGCTCAGCATTAACCGAATCAGCTACACGTCCCTTACGTAGTTTCTTGATGGATTCTTCAAGACGAGAAAATTTAAGCCCACATTTTTTAAGAGATTCCCCTATACCCCCTGTTTCCATTACCATTGCCAAAAGAAATTTTTCGGCTGTGACAAAAGAATCACCTGATTTCTTTGCTATTTCCTCTGACTTAGAAAGTATTACAGCTAAAGGCTGGGAAAGATAAACCTGTGCCCCTCCTCCTGTAACTTTTGGAATTTTAGAAAGAACCGTTTGATTGTAATCCTTGAGTTGCGCAATATCTCCCCCAGAACACTGAATCAACGAATAAACAGCTCCCTGTTCATCTTCAAGAAAAATATGCAAAACATGCTCAGGTACTAAATTTTGATGACCTTGAGCCAAAGCATACGTCTGGGCAGATTGCAGAACATTACGCATCAAGTCTGAATATTTATCACTATTCATCACAACCCTCTATTGTCTAATAGATTCAACTAAATTACGAGATTCACACCTTACAATCTTGATCTACACTGCTCGCATTATCCGAGTTAAGCTCTTGGGGAACAATGGTCTCCGTTGCTTCTACAGGTTGATTGCCACTTTTAGCGTTAGGAAAGACACGTGGACGTAGCGGTCTTCTACGACGTACTTTTTTATAAGACACGTCTTTTTCACGAGATATATCAGGTGTTTTAAATGCTACATCTTCAACCTTGGGCTGTATACTATTCTCAAATATCGGTTCTTTCCCTTCTTCAATCAACGGACACGGACTTGCCTCAAATTCACTCAGTGCATTTTGTGCACGTTCTTTTTGCTCTTTAACAAGAAGATCATCCTGTTCATCGCGTTGCAATTTTTCTTGTATCTGCGCTTGCGCCATAGAGACAATGCGATTGTAGTGCTCTGCATGCTGCAAATGATTTTCTGCGACCACATAATCCCCAGCACTCATCGCATCGCGTGCGAGAACTGAATATCTCTCCGCTATATGCTGAGCTGTACCACGAACCTTAACATCATATCCATTACTATCATAATTACGCACTAATGGGTTAAGATTTTTACGATTGAAACTCCCGTTTCCGCCGTTAGATCCTCTTCCACGACTACGTTTATATTGTTGCACTGACCTCATCTATTATCCATCCAATTTATGAGAATACTTGCTGTTCACTACTTTTAAAAGAAAAATTTAATTTATTAGCCCATCTAATTCACAACACTTTCATCTTCTTATATTATAAGAAATTTCTTTTTTAACAAAACCACAATATCACCGACAAAATAATAGCACTCTATCATTTCCTCCATAATCCTTAAAAGCATTGACTAAAAATAATTTCCGACTTTCAAAAATACGCACTACGTCCACTTTTTGATTATAACCAATTTCTACACTACACAATCCATCCTTATTTAAATGACGCGAGACACCGTCTGCTATAGTACGATAATGAGAAAGACCATCTATGCCGCCATCAAGAGAGATGCGTGGATCGAAATCCCTTACTTCAAGACCGAGACAATCCACAATAACAGATTCTATATAGGGCGGATTAGAAACAATAACATCAAACAAACCTTCAACAGAAGAAAACCAATCACTTTGCAATGTATCGAACCTCTCTGAGACGCCATTCGTAACAGCATTGCTCTTTGCAATTTCAAGCGCTTTACAAGAAATATCAACTCCAACGCCTTTAAAAAAAGGGGATTCTTTTAATAATGCAAGGCAAACCGCTCCTGTACCCGTGCCAAGATCAAGAATACGTACAACATCTCTCTTCTCTATACGGGGAAGAGAAAACGCTAACGCAGAATCAACTAACAACTCTGTTTCAGGACGAGGTTCAAAAGTATCCGATGAAAGAGTTAATCTTACGTTATAAAAATCCCGCCATCCAAGGATACGATGTATTGATTCATGTTTAAGAGAGCGAACAATTGCATTTGTAAGAAAAAATCTCTGCCGATCATCAAGGACGCTATCAGGATCAACAATCACCTGATGCGACGATAATCCCGTTACTCTACATAAAAAAGAGTGAGAATCCCTTAATGCCTGCAAGCCTGACCTCTTAAAACAACACTTGATCAAAGAAAGAAAACCCGCAACAGTATGGGGTAGTTCTTGGGTCAGAAATAAATTACTCACTAGCGGAACCTATCATTTTTGCTTGATGTGCGGTAAGTAAGGGATTGATGATATCGTCAATATACCCCTGCAAAACATATTCTAACTTATATAAAGTCAAGTTTATTCTGTGATCTGTAATACGACCTTGCGAGAAATTATAAGTCCGAATACGCTCAGAGCGATCTCCTGATCCTATTTGTAATTTACGATTTGCAGATCTCTCATTTGCCATACGCTTTCTTTCAACATCATACAAGCGTGCTCTCAAAACCTTCATGGCTCGCAATCTATTCTGATGCTGTGATTTTTCAGAAGAAGTTACCATTATTCCAGTAGGAATATGTGTAATTCTCACTGCTGAATCCGTAGTATTCACGTGTTGTCCTCCTGAACCAGATGCACGCATAGTATCAATACGAATATCTTCCAGAGGAATATCTACATCTATCTCTGCTGCTTCTGGCAATACCGCAACAGTTGCTGCAGAAGTATGAACACGTCCACTTGCTTCAGTTGCAGGAACACGTTGCACTCTATGAACACCTGACTCAAATTTCATACGGGAAAACACTCCACGTCCAGATATTGTTGCCACTATCTCTTTATACCCACCATCATCATTATCACTCGACGACAACACCTCTACCTTCCATTTGCGTAATGCAGCGTAGCGCTCGTACATACGAAAAAGATCACCAACAAACAACGCAGCTTCGGATCCTCCCGTTCCAGCACGAATCTCAAGAATACAGCTTTTGTCATCATCTGTATCTTTGGGCAAAAGAAGATAATTTATTTCATTCTCAAGCTCTCTAATTTCTTTTTCTATTGCTAAAACCTCAATCTGAGCAAGATCCCGAATTTCTGAATCACTATTGTGATCACCGATGACAGTATGCAGATCTTGTTCTTCCTGTTTTTTTTGATCATAAATACTAATCTTCGATATTATAGGACTGATCGCCGCATACTCCTCAGTCAATTTAATATAAGCATCGACAGAAGGCGATTCAGACATACGTAATTCAATTTCAGCAAAACGATTCTTCAAATCGCATATTTGCTTGTGAGAAAGAAAAACCAAACCCTAAAACTCTCAGCAAAGAATCAATACAAATAGGCACTATACTACAAATCTCTACCTAAACTGGACAAAGAAAAAAATTAACATATCCTAAATATTCCACCCCATCTACTTATCCCTCAACTAATAATATCCCTACTTTTGACAAAGATTAACGATATTTATCAATAAAGGGTATGCGTTTTAAGAATTATTGCCTCGAAAGGAAAAATACGAACTCATCGCTACAATTCCAAGTGCGGGTAGCATCAAACTCTCAAACAGATACATAAGGAAGAATACTACTTTAATTAGATAAATCGTATACTAATACCAATAAAGATATAACCATAACCCCAACGTATAAATACCAATCATATAATTGATCACCTAACTATAACGAGCTCTAAAGCCATTTTATACACCAGAGATCACTTCGAAAAAAAGCAAATCCACAAAGAAATATTTACTAATTCACAAACGCGGTTGCAAAAAAACCTCAACTCCGATTACCAGTTCGTCCCTAGCATATTTTCAAAAAAGCACCTTCCTAACCACATGGAAAAAGAAATATTTAATGAAAAAGCGAATTGTCTAGCAGCCACACAAATACCCAAATAATCTACCTATAATCCTACAAAATTGCCACTTTGCAACACACCACCATAAACCGAAAAAGCATCAACATCTTCAAGTAAAACGTGGGAAAGGTTTGCTCAAAAAACGGACAAACTCATAAATACCTAAAAGAGGAAAAAAATCTAATAAGGAAAATCATGCGCAACGCACAATCAAAAAACAGATTTCACTAAAAAGAAAACGATCCATTTCAAACACGTAGAATAAAAATTCCCTATTCCTCAACTCCCGAATGCTCTACCACGATCAACTCTTTTCGTCAATAGAAATTCTCAGAGAATAATTTCTATATACCAAAAAATCATATCTACTATAAACAAGGTGTCGTACAAATACTTATTACTAAAAAAGAACAGCTTACATCTTTTTGAAAGAAAAAAACACAATCGATATTACTGAACATCTAGACCATAACAAGAATGTAAAGATCTTACAGCCAATTCAGTATACGCACTATCAATTAAAACAGATATTTTTATTTCAGATGTCGTAATTGCTTTAATATTGATACCCTTTTCGGCAAGACATAAAAAGAACGCTGATGCTACTCCAGCATAACTCTGCATTCCAATACCAATAGCAGAAATTTTGACGAGATTATCCTCGTGCTGAATAACATCATAACCAATATTTTCTTTATTATCGGATAAAACGGCAAGCGCTTTTTCTAAACTCGATGAAGGCGTCGTAAACGTTATATCTACGTATTGCCCATCCTCAGAAACATTTTGAATAATCATATCAATATTAATATGAGCTTCTGCAAGAGGAGAAAAAATAGATGCTGATATACCAGGATGATCTCGCAAACGTCTCAAAGAAATTTGAGCCTCATCCTTCGTATAAGCAATGCCAGTAATTACTTTTTTTTCCATGATATCTTCCCCACTACAAATAAGTGTTCCTAATTGTTCCTGTTGTCCATGATCTTCAAAACTCGAACGAACAAACAAACACATCTTATAAAGCATTGCCAATTCTACGGAGCGAACTTGCATCACTTTAGCTCCAAGAGATGACATTTCTAACATTTCTTCGAAAGAAATCTTTTTCATCAAATGAGCCTTTGGCTCAATACGTGGATCAGTAGTATAAATCCCACAAACATCAGTATAAATATCACAACGATCCGCCTTAATAGCGGCAGCGATTGCAACCGCAGATGTATCAGACCCCCCCCTGCCAAGAGTAGTGACACTGTTGTCATGACTCAATCCTTGAAAACCAGTGATAACTACTACCTGTTTTTTCTTCAAATGAGTAACAATTTTTTTCTCATCTACACGGCATATACGTGCCATCCCATGCAGAGAATCTGTCATAATAGGAATCTGCCATCCTTGCAATGAAATGGCTTGAATACCCAATGACTGCAAAGCAAGCACCATCAATCCAGAAGATACCTGCTCTCCTGTAGAAATAACAACATCTCTTTCACGTGCATTATCGATAGACGTCACTTGTCTACATAATTCAGCAAGCCGATCCGTTTCGCCACTCATAGCAGAAACAACCATCGCAACTTCTTGCCCTCTATCAACTTCGCGCTTAACATGCAAAGCGGCACTACGAATACAATCAATATTAGCTACAGAGGTACCACCAAATTTCATAACAATACGTGCCATATTATTCTCAACAATAGCCTTCTTCATTAATTATAAAACGTTTGGCAATTGACCATATCCTTGTGTCAAAAAAAGATCGTACTTGCAAATATTACCAAATATGTCAATCATATCTATATGATTTTGTCAGGAGGTTCAAATGAAAAAAAAGTATCCGAACTATACCACTAAAAACCAAGATGCCATCAACCAATTTTCAAACATAGCATCAGAGTGGTGGGAACCCACTGGAAAATTTAAACCCCTTCATCAAATAAATCCAGTGAGAATCAAGTATATTCAAGATAAAATCATGCAACACTTTCAATGCAAAAGTGATGATACCCATCCTTTCAAAGGATTACGCATATTAGATCTAGGATGTGGCGGAGGATTGCTTTCAGAACCCATGGCACAAATGGGAGCAACCGTAACAGGCATTGACCCTTCTACTAAAAACATTGCGATAGCAAAAAACCACGCAAACATGAAAAACATCAACATCGACTATCGCGTTAGTTGTGCAGAAGAAATAGCTGAAACTGATGAGAAATTCGACATCATCTTAAATATGGAAGTCATAGAACATGTTGACAATATTCCCTACTTCATCAAAACCTGTTGTTCGCTTCTTCTAAGCAATGGGCTTATGTTTATCTCTACGATTAATCGTAACTTGAAAGCAATGTTATTAGCCATTATCGGAGCAGAATACCTACTGCAATGGCTCCCAAAAGGCACCCACCAATACGACAAATTTATCAAACCAACAGAAATGGAATGCTTTCTAGCAGCAAATAAAGTAAAAATTATAGACCGTGTCGGCGTGGTCTATAATGTATTTTGCAATAAATGGCAGCTTTCTGCAAAAAATATGGATGTCAACTATATGGTATTGGGACATCTCCCTAAAACAGAGCAATAACACAATTTATAAGTCAGCAATCATACCATCTCTAATAGTAATTTGCCGATCCATCTGAGATGCAAGATCATGATTATGTGTCGCAATAAGTGCCGCTAAACCTGAACGAACGACTAAATATTTTAAAATGCTAAAAACCTGTTGTGCTGTTTTAAGATCTAAATTACCTGTAGGCTCATCAGCTAAAATAATCAAAGGCTTATTGGCAATGGCACGGCAAATTGCCACCCTTTGTTGTTCACCTCCAGAAATATCAGAAGAACGGCGATTAGCATATTGGGACATATCCATATAACTCAAAAGATCCATAGCACGTTGGTATGCCGTCTTATGATTGATTCCAGCAATAATTTGAGGAAAAATTATATTTTCTATTACAGAAAAATCCATTAATAAACGATGTTCTTGATATACAAAACCAATTTTAGAACAACGCAAGAATGATTTTTTATCATCAGATAATTTATTACATAATTGGTTTGCAATAATAACATTGCCTTGATCAGGAACTTCTAATAAACCCGCAATATGCAAAATAGTTGACTTTCCTGTTCCTGATGGAGAAACAAGAGCAACAATTTCACCCTTTTTTAAACTAAGATGAACATTCTCAAGTACTGGAAAAGGTTTGCCAACCTGACGATAGCTATGTTTAACATTCTGGAGTAACAAAACTTCTGCACTATCCACTATTGTCCCTCATTCACCGCGTAATACTTTGACAGGATCTATCCGCGATGCCTTCCAACTTGGGAAAATTGTTGCCAATAGAGATAAAGCAAGAGCCATACTTATTATCCATGAAACCTCAACCCATGAAATTTTAGAAGGCAATTCAGTTAATAAATACGCTTCTGTATCAAATATTACCACACCTAGTGTATGCAAAAAAAATTTCCTTATAGCTTCAACATTGCAGGAAATCAAAATACCGACAATCATACCCATACCAGTGCCAGCAATACCAATAAAAGCACCTATCATAAAAAATATGCTCATAATGGAAGAAATACGCGCTCCCATCGTACGCAAAATTGCTATATCTCGCCGTCTTTCTTGCACTAACATGACTAAACTAGATATAATGTTAAGAGCAGCAACTAAGACTATTAATGCCAGAATAACAAACATAGCATTACTCTCAACTTTCATAGCAGAAAAAAAAATTTGATAGCGTTGCTGCCAATCAATAACCACAACACCATTGCCAAGAATCCTTACAATATTTTCATGTGTTTTTTCGATCGCATCAGGATCTTTCACAAATACTTCTATTCCTGACACAGCATTCTCAAGATTAAAATACAATTGTGCTTCCTGAAGGGACATATAAACCATCCCATTATCATAATCTGGGAAACGCATTCGGAACATTCCCAAGACAGTATACGATTTAGAACGGATTCCCATACCCATCGGCGTAACATCACCATATGGCGAAAGAATATTAATCTTATCTCCTATTGATATACCTAAATTACGGGCAAGATCTTTTCCTATAATAACCCCTTTACCTCGATCAAAATCATTTGATACATTCCCATAGAAACGAGAAAAAGAATTTTGCAAATAAGAAAAATCACTGTTAGAAATACCTCGTACCAAAACGCCAGATCCACCGGAACTTAATCCAGAAACAAATGCTTGACCACTTACAAAAGGCAAAACTTTTATAACATCTGGAATAAAATCCAACCGATTAGCAATAAATTGGTAATCAACGAGAGGATAATACTTCTGCTGTATCACAACATGTCCATTGATCCCTAAAACACGTTTTATCATATCTTCACGAAATCCATTCATGACAGACATGACAACGATCAAAGCCATTACTCCTATCATGACTCCAATAAAAGATATAAAAGAAGCGATAGAAATAAACGCATTTTTTCGATTCGAAAACAAATATCGCCAAGCGACTATTACTTCGAATCTGGAAAAAATACTCATATGCCTTTTGTATTATAAGACAGGACGGTTATTGCTAAAACGATGGGAAGCATAATTGATAACTTCCTCTAATGACATATCTTCCCTTATACCCGTCAATCTATGTTTAATTTCAACCTTTGAATCAGAAACAAACTTGGAACCAACAATGACCTGCAAAGGAAAACCCAACAAGTCAGCTACCGCAAATTGAGATCCTATCTGTTCACCCATATCATCCCAGAATACATCACATCCCACTTTGGAAAGCCGTGCATAAATCTTTTCACATGCATCACGACACACTTGATCATGTGCTTTGATATTAATGAGAGATATTTTGAAAGGCGCAACTGAATCAGGCCATATAATGCCCTTTCCATCATGTGAAGATTCAATAACAGCAGCAACAACACGCATAGCACCGATTCCATATGATCCCATCTGAACATAATGGTCTTTACCATCTGCTCCTTTAAATGTTGCCGACATTGGAAGAGAATATTTAGTGCCAAAATAAAAAATATGACCTACTTCAATACCTCGTGCCGAAACTCGCTTGTTTTCTGGTAAAGAGTCAAATAATTTTTCATTATGCACATCGGAAGTAGCAGCATAAGGAGCAGTCCATTGTTCGACAATACTGTTCAAAGAGATAATATCATCGAAATCTGTATTTTCTGAAGGAATCGGGAAATCCATAAAATCTTTACTACAAAAAACCTGCGTCTCACCTGTATCAGCAAGAACGATGAACTCGTGGCTCAAATCTCCACCAATTGGGCCAGATTCCGCACGCATCGGTATAGATTTTAATCCCAAACGATGGAAGATACGAAGATATGAAACAAACATTTTATTATATGAATGCTTTGAGCCTTCAGGAGTCAAATCAAACGAATAAGCATCCTTCATCAAAAACTCGCGCGAACGCATTACTCCGAAACGTGGTCTCAATTCATCTCGGAATTTTAACTGAATTTGATAAAAGGTAAACGGCAGATTTCTATAAGATTTTATATGGGAACGGAAAATATCTGTCATTACCTCTTCATGGGTCGGTCCGTAAATCATTGCTTTATCATTTCTATCGGCAAGCCGAAGCATTTCTTTCCCATAAGAATCATATCGACCACTTTCAACCCACAAATCAGCTGATTGCAAAGTTGGAACGCTCATCTCAATTGCACCGGTGCGATTTTGCTCTTCACGAATAATAGCATTGACATTATCAAGAGCTTTTTGCCCTAAAGGAAGCCAAGAATAAATCCCCTTTGAATGCTGATGTATCATCCCTGTACGCAACATCAATTTATGCGAAGCTATTTCTGCATCTCTAGGATTTTCTTGTAAAATCGGCAAAAAATACTTTGATCTTCTCACCTTTACATTCCTTTTTCTTTATTTGATAACCAGCAACTTTGACATCCAAAAAAACCATTTTGCATTGCAATATACTTAAGAATTATTTTTAAGAATAGACTACACACAGCGGACTATCGCTGACGCGATATTTTATTAATAAAAACGGTAACAAGAGGTTTTTTCCCCCAAACTTTTTTTAACAAAGAACGCAAAGCACTACTGATTGATTCCCGTAATAACTTTAAATCTTTCCGACGAAATTGAGGAAGATCAACTACCGTTGTAATCACCGTTTTCAACAATAACTTGTGAATCTTTCCTCCATCCCCATCATAAGCAGGTATGCCAATATCAACAATTTCTGGCACACCGAAGATATTATAATGATTATCAAGAAGGACATTGACAGATAAATGCCCAACAAAAGAAAGTTGTCTTCTCTTAGCAATTCCCAAATCAGCAAACTTACCAATCAAGAAACCATCTTTTAGAAAAAGACCATGCACTACTTCATCAATAATCTCTATTGGATCGGGGAAAAGACGCAACATCTTACCATTTCGAACAGGAGGAACACACGCAATACCTTCTTGCAAAGCAAGTTCTTTATGCGCTACAAGATGTAATGGTTCTCCATGAATTGCAACTAAAACTTGGGGACGAATCCACTGATACATACGTTTCAAATCATTAGGATATGGATGACCCGAAACATGAACCGGACATTCCGCATCTTCGGCTATAACCCGCACACCTTGCTCAACCAATCTATTTTTTATATGTCCTATTGCCACTTCGTTACCTGGTATAGCGCGAGAGGAAAAAATCACCGTATCTTTCTCGGCTAATTTTACATTACGCATTTCTCCACGCGATAACTGAGCCAAAGCAGAACGAGGCTCACCTTGACTACCAGTTGCAATGACAATTAACTGTTCACGAGGATATAATCCAAAACTTTCGTCTGAAAGAAATAGCTGATCCTTTTTGATGATTCCCACATCAATAGCGACACTCACTACACGTTTTAATGAAGAACCAAGAAGGACTATCTTGCGACCTATCTGTTCAGCAATATCTATAATGCTACGAATTCGACTAACGCTAGATGAGAAAGTTGTAACCAATACACAACCTTTAGCATTTTTCATGATATCATAAATGTTTTTCTTAATACCTTTTTCTGAGATACAAGTCCCTTCACGCATTGCATTAGTGGAATCACACATTAACGCAAGGATACCTTCATTTCCTATAGCACATAAAGAATCCTTATCAGTGACATCTCCTAATATTGCATCGTCATCTAGCTTCCAATCACCTGTATGAACAATATTACCGACTGGAGAACGGATAACTAATGCCATTGTTTCAGGGATTGAATGATTGACTCGCACCGATTCTATAGAAAAAGCCCCTACATCGACCTTATCGCCTGCTTGAAAAGATATACAAGGAATTTTTTTAGAAACACGTTCATATACTCTTTTTGCTTCTAAAAGACCAATGGCAAAGGGTGAAGCATAAACAGGGACATGGAGGAACGACCACAAATCATGTAAAGCACCATAATGATCTTCATGCGCATGCGTAATGAAAATCGCCATAAGGTTCTTTCGCTCTTTCATAATGAACGTAATATCGGGGAATACAAGATCGACTCCTGGCAAATCATCTTTAGGGAACGAAACACCACAGTCGATCATTATCCATTTACGACTACTAGGAGAACCATAGCCATAAAGAGCCATATTCATACCGATTTCACCAACTCCACCAAGTGGTAAAAAAACCAACTCCTCATTTTTCATTATATACGATCTTCCATTCTAAGTAAAAATATCTCCTGTAAAAATCTGACGAACACATCCTTTTTTTTCTTCTAATAATAGATATCCGAAATCGTCGACTCCAACAAAACGACCTAAAATGGAACCATATGATAGTTTAATCGTAATAAGATCACCTATACCACACGCAAAACAACGCCAGAGATTCATAATTTCTTCTCGTCCCGTATCTTTTTTCCAAAGGTCTAATACCCTCGCAACATCTTGAAATAAAAGGGAAAAAATATCCTTTAAATCGATGCATCCTCCTTCTCTCTGCAAAGATGTAACAGGATAAGGGGTGTCTACAGGACAATGCTTTACGTTCAATCCTATTCCAACGACAACTGCTTGTAAACCATTTTTTAAATTTAGAGTCTCAATTAATATGCCAGCAATTTTACGTTGAAAGACTAGTATATCATTGGGCCATTTTATTTTAACATCTGTTCCAACAGGAAGTGTAGATGCTATAACTGAACGCATAGCAACAGCAATAGCAAATGATAAGAGCGTTAGGGAATCTTTTGATATAGAATCAATCAATAACAACGAGGCATAGAGATTGCCCTTATCAGAAATCCATTTATTATCCCTACGACCTCGACCAGCCGTTTGACAAGACGCAACGATCCACAAATTTCCCAAATCTCCAGATAACGCACGTTTCATACATTCATCATTAGTAGAAGAAATAGTATCAAAGAATTCATATCGAAAACTATAAGGATTTTGACATTCACTAAGATTAGAAAACATTGTTAAAACAAAGACATAACTATCTTCATAATCGAAGAATTCAAGATATTTTCAATTAAGAAATAACCAGTGACGAATAAGATAGATCCAAAAATAAACAGTCTCATTTCTTTTGCGACGACCACGACACATTCTGTTGACTGATCAAACCACATGATACTGATGACACGCAAATAATAATAAGCAGATATCACAGAAGACAGTAGGGCGACAATAGCTAAAACATAAAATTCTCTTTTTACAGCAGAAATGAGAAGAAAATACTTACCAAAGAAACCTGCAAAAGGCGGAATACCTGCCAAAGAAAAAAGAAAAATAGTCAAGGCACAGGTCAAGAAAATATCTTGTCGTGATAAACCCGCAAGATCAGAAATATTCTGAATATTATTTCCATCTTTACGACGCAAAGATAAAATACAAGAAAAAAATCCGATCATCATAATCAGATAAATAACCATATATCTAACCATGGCAACAATACCAAGCATACCAGTGGAAAAACCGATCAAAGCATAGCCCGCATGACCTATAGAGGAATAAGCCATAAGACGTTTTAAATCCTTTTGTCTGATTGCAACAACGGAACCCAATACCATTGAACCAATAGAAACACACATAAAAATAGGCAATAAGCCAGAAAGCATGGGCCAAAAAACACTGGTGATGCGACAAAGAGCCATCGTCGTAGCAAACTTTGGGATAGTTGCTAAAAAAGCAGTCATAAACATAGGCGACCCTTCATAAACATCAGGTATCCACATATGAAATGGAACTAATGCCATTTTAAAGAAAAGACCTACTAGAATTAGCACTACTCCAACAATCAGAACAAAAGACCTATGCCCAATAAACAAAGACGTCGCTATTTGTGAAAAACCTGTGCAACCCGTAAATCCATAAATGAAAGAGATCCCATATAATAAAAAAGCAGAAGAAAAAGCTCCTAATACAAAATATTTAAGAGCGGCTTCAATAGAAAAAACACTCTTCCGATTCATAGCAATAAGCACATAAAGCGCAAAAGATTGCAATTCGAGCGACATGTAGAAGGATATCATATCATTGGCTGAAATCATACAAAGCATACCCAAAACAGCCATCAACATGATAACAGGGAATTCAAAACAACTAAAAGGTTTTACATAAATACAACTAAACATCTTAATAAAAATAATGATGCTACTCATCAAAAGAATCGCTTTGATAAAATATGAAAAGCGATCCGAAATATAAGCTCCCCCTAAACCTATTCCTTCATAAGGCATAATAAGAAGGAAAAATAAGGCAATGCTTAATAAACATACTGGAAAAACAACTAAGTGAAAGGCATTTTTCCGACGCGAAAAAACACCCATTAAAAGAAGAAAGAGAATGCCAAAAGCAATAATTATCTCAGGGATGCAAAGACGCAAATCATTTATAAAACTTACAGGACTCATAACAACAATTCCGTCTTCCCTATCCTTTTACAGAATCACTATATCCTGTTTTCAACGTATAATTTTCAATAATAGAAGAAAGAGGCACAGAAAAAGTATCTCTAATTGGAACAGGATATATTCCAAAAAAAACCGTCAAAACCGCAATAGGATATACCATACAACGCTCTCGTAGTGATAAATCTTTTAACTGTTGTACTTTTTCACATTTTGACACACCAAATACAACCTTACGATAGAGCCATAAAGAATATAATGCGGATAATACCACACCAAAAGACGCCAAAACAGCAACCGTATTACTGTTTTGGAAAACAGACATAATAACTAAAAATTCTCCAATAAATCCAGATGTTCCAGGGAGTCCCATGTTCGCCATTGTAAAAACCATCATTACCACTGCATACCTTGGCATGTTATGCACTAATCCACCATAGGCAAAAATATCACGCGTATGAAGCCGATCATAAATCACCCCGACACAAAAAAACAAGGCACTAGATACCAGACCATGTGATAACATCTGAAACATTGCCCCTTCTACACCACTTTTCATCCCGGAGAATATACCAATCGTCACATATCCCATATGCGCTATTGAAGAATATGCTATCAGTTTTTTGATATCTGTTTGAACCATTGAAACTAAAGAAGCGTATATGATCGCTATCAAAGATAGAAAAAAGATAACCGGTGCAAAATATTGAGACGCTAAAGGGAAAAGAGGCAATAAGAACCTAATACAACCATAACCTCCCATTTTCAGCATAATACCAGCCAAAAACACTGAACCAGCGGTTGGTGCTTGCACATGAGCATTGGGTAGCCAAGTATGAAAAGGAAACATAGGAATTTTTATCGCAAAAGAACAGAAAAAAGCTATCCACATCCAATATTGTATAGAAAATGGAAACTTACTCATTGCATAAAGATCAATAATACTACTTGTCTTTTTCTCCCAACACATCACTACAATAGCAAACAACATAAAAATAGAGCCAAAAAATGTATAAAGAAAAAACTTATACGCCGCGTAAATACGCTCGCTTCCTCCCCATACACCTATGATAACAAACATAGGGATTAAACTAGCTTCAAAGAATATGTAAAATAACAACATATCTAATGAAAGAAACGCGCCTATCACCATAGATTCAAGAACAAGAAAAGCAATCATATACTCCCTGAAGTTCTCTTGAATGGATTTCCAACTCGATAAAATACAGAAAGGCGTAAGAAAAGTAGTCAGCACTACCAAAAGAATGGATATCCCATCAACACCCAGATGATAGCTACAAAAATAATCAATCCAATGATAATATTCTATCATTTGGAAACTGCTACGCCCTTTGTCAAATACAGACCAGACAAACAAGGAAAAAATAAAATTTATGGTACTGATCCCCAAAGCAACGCCGAAAAAAGAACGGCGCCCACATCCTAAATAAGAAGAGAATAAAATAACAAATACTCCCAAAAAGGGCAGAAAGGTTACAATTGAAAGAAATGGCAAATTCATTAAATATTTCCTTGCAATAGCATCACAATAACCAATATGGAAATTCCTATTAACATAGAAAAGGCATAATGATCTAGATACCCTGTTTGTAAACGACTGGAATAAGAAGATAAATAGCGTACACAAGCCACAATGCCACCAGGACCATATTTATCTATTGATAAATCCACACGCTTCCACAGTATTGTTGCCAAACGAACTATAGGGCGAACTAACAGGCAATCATAAATACGATCAAAGTACCACGCATTTTGAAGAAAACAATAGAAAAACCGACATTTTTCAGAAAGAAATTTTGGAAGCGACGGGCAGATAATATACATTAAAAAAGCACTAAAAAAACCCACAAAGAAAGCTATGAAAGAAGAATACTCTACCCATAATGGCACTTCATGATATCTCTCTAGGACATTATTAGAAGAAGAAGCGAAAAGCGCCCCTTTCCAAAAAGAAGAGTATGCACTTCCAAAGAAGACATCGTGAAAAATAAACCCGAAGAATATAGAACCTATCGCCAAAATAAACAACGGAATTTGCATTACCAATGGAGATTCATGAATCTTATGAGATATGTCTTTATCCACCCGCATCTTTCCAAAAAAAGTCAAGAACATTAATCTCCACGAATAAAAACTTGTTAAGAAAGCTGCGAATAAAAGAAGAAAAAAAACAAACGTAAAATGCGAAGAGGTATATGCCACTTCCAAGATTATATCTTTAGAAAAAAAACCGGAAAAACCAATACTTGTTTCAGGAATCCCAAATCCTGTCAACGCTAGAGTTCCCACAATCATCATCCAACATGTTCTAGGCAAATGTGGATATAATCCTCCCATGCGACGCATATCCTGTTCTCCAGCAACAGCATGTATGACCGAACCAGAACCAAGAAACAAAAGCGCCTTAAAAAATGCATGTGTAAAAAGATGAAAAATAGATGCGCCATAAGCCCTACACCCCAAGGCAACAAACATATAACCTAACTGCGAACAAGTTGAATATGCAATTACACGCTTGATGTCATGTTGAACAAGCCCAACCGTCGCGGCAAAAAACGCTGTTATACATCCGAGAACTGTTATACAATCCAAAACAAAGGGAGAAAGCTCAAAAAGTGGAGACATTCTGGCCACTAAAAAAACTCCTGCAGTTACCATAGTAGCTGCATGGATGAGAGCAGAAACAGGCGTTGGACCCTCCATAGCATCAGGAAGCCATACATGCAACAAAAGCTGGGCTGATTTCCCCATAGCGCCTAAAAAAAACAAAAGACAAATGATCGCAATAGAATCGTGCGGATGTACATCTATTCCGAAAAAAGAAAAACTCCTATGCGAGACCATGCCAGAACTGACAGAATTTCCAATTTTCCAATAATGAGAAGCATTTTGAAAAACAGCATCAAAATCAACTGAATGAAAAAGATAAATTATCGCAGAAATTGCGAGAATAAGACCTAAATCCCCTATTCTATTGACAACAAAAGCCTTCATCGAAGCTTTAATTGCAGATTCCTTAAAAGACCAAAAACCAATCAGCAAATAGGATGCCAGACCAACCCCTTCCCAACCAAAAAACATTTGCAAAAGATTATCAGAAGAAACGAGCACAAGCATCGCAAAGGTAAAAAATGATAGATAAGAAAAAAACCGTGGGCGATGTGGATCATCATGCATATAACCAATAGAATATATGTGAACAACTGCAGAAATAGAATTAACTACCACAAACATAACGGACGAAAGAGTATCAATGCGCAAACCCCAAGGAATATCCAATCCATCAAATATAATCCAAGGAAATATTTCACGTTTTACGACCTGAACATCATGCCCAAAACCTATCTCATAAAATACATACCAAGATAAAAATGCCCCTATAACCATTAATAATGAGGTAAAAATATCAGCAAACTGTTTTCCCATCAAGCGACCAAAAAAACCAGAGAAAACCGCTCCTATGAGAGGAAGAAAAACTATAACCTCGTAAATCATAGCCACATCAACCTTTCATTTGATTAAAATCATCAACAGAAATCGAACCACACTTCCTATAAAAAATAACCAAAATAGCAAGTCCTATAGAAGTTTCGGCAGCCGCAACTAGCAAAATAAACAAAGAAAATATTTGACCTGAAATATCCTGCATATACGCGGAGAAAGAAATCATATTTAAATTGACTGCTAAAAGCATCAACTCTATTGACATCAGTATCGTAATAACACTTTTACGATTAAAAAAAACTCCAGAAGAACCAATAATAAATATCACAGCAGATACAATCAGATAATGAGAAAGACCTATATTCATCTTAAATTCCCTTTCCTGATTTTACTTTGACCATAACAATAGAATTATCAGGATTACTTTCTAATTGCTTAGAAATATCTTGCCTTTTAATGTCTCGACGATGTCGGAGCATGAGAACAATCGCACCAATCATAGATAATAACAAAATAAATCCAGATATTTCGAGAGGATACGCATATTGCGTATATAATACCTTGCCAATATTTTCTACGTTGTTCCCCTTAAAAACTAATCTAGAAAGCTCACCTTCTGCGCTAAAAACCATAAAATTACTGGCACATACAATCAATTCAGCAGCTAAAATTCCTATAAAAAAAGATCCTAAAAATCCACGTTTTTTTCTTGGCTCTGCCACCTCAATATCAATATCAAGCATCATAATAATAAAAAGAAAAAAAACAATGACGGCTCCTACATAAACGACCAGAGTAATCATTGCGACAAATTCCGCTCCTAAAAGAAGGAAAAGACCTGCAGCATTCACAAATGCAAAAATAAGGGAAAAGACTGAATATATGGGGTTGCGCACCGTAACAACTAGAAATGAAGAAATGATAGCCATAAAGGAAAAAAGATAAAAAAACAAAGATTGCATAACCATCTTCGCATATTCCTCAAAATATTATTAGAAGGAAAAAATCCTTATATTAAAATAAAAAGCACAAGAAATCACGCAACATACTAACGATAAGGAGAATCAGTCACAATATTACGAACAATTTCACTTTCCCATCTATCACCATTATTCAGAAGACGCTCTTTGTCATAATATAGTTCTTGACGAGTTTCGGTCGCAAATTCAAAATTAGGACCTTCAACAATAGCATCAACTGGACAAGCTTCTTGACACAAACCACAATAAATACACTTTATCATATCTATATCATAACGAACAGTTCGACGCGTACCATCATGACAACGAGGACCTGATTCTATTGTAATCGCCTGTGCAGGACAAATAGCTTCACATAACTTGCATGCTATACACCTTTCCTCTCCATTAGGATAACGACGCAGAGCATGCTCTCCTCTAAAACGAGGACTCGTCGAACCTTTCTCAAAAGGATAATTAATTGTAGTTTTAGCCTTAAAGAAATACCGTAAACAAAGAAAAAATGCTCCAACGAACTCTTTAAGAAAAAGAAAACTGACATTACACCGAAAAATCCTCATTTTAATCCCTTTACCTAATTAGCGTATAAATCTTGAGGAAGAAAGACACAATCAAAACCATTGCAAACGATAGAGGAAGAAAAACCTTCCATCCTAATCGCATTAATTGATCATAACGATAGCGTGGTACAAACGCTTTGACCATTGCTACCATGAAAAATAGCCCTAAAGTTTTAAAAACAAGCCAAAAAAATCCAGGAATAGATTTAAAAAGTGAAATATCAAACGGTGGCAACCATCCTCCTAAAAATAAAATACTTGCCAAAGTACACATCAGAACAATGGTCGAATATTCGGCAAGCATAAATAACAAATAGGGAGTAGAACTATATTCTACCATATAACCAGCAACCAACTCCGATTCCGCCTCAGATAAATCAAAAGGAGGACGATTGGTCTCTGCAAGAAGAGAGATAAAAAAAACAACAAACATTGGGAAAAGCGCTAACCAATACCAATCAAGCATGGAAGGAGGAAAACCCAAAAATGTCCCTAGACCACTTTTTTGAGAATAGACAATATCGGTAAGATTAAGTGAACCTGCACATAACACAACTGTTACTATCACTAAACCAATAGAAACTTCATAAGAAATCATCTGTGCTGCAGAACGCAAGGCGCCTAGGAATGCATATTTCGAATTTGATGCCCATCCTCCTATAATGATCCCATAGATTTCAAGAGAAGAAATGGCAAGAATATAAAGTATTCCAACATTAATATCCGCGATGATCCAACCATCTGCAACAGGAACAACAGCCCATGCAGATAAAGATAAAATAACCGATACAAGTGGTGCTAAAAGAAACAATATCTTATTGGATTTACTAGGTATAATAGGTTCTTTAAATACAAATTTTAAAAAATCAGCAAAAGATTGCAACAATCCCCAAGGCCCTACCACATTAGGACCACGACGCAGTTGTACTGCCGCCCAAACCTTGCGATCCATAAGCAAAACGTATGCAATAAAAATCAAAAGACCCACTAAAAAAACAATTGATTTAATAGCCATAAAGAATAAAGGCACAAAAAAATCCTCTATAAAGGAAGACATCATCCTAATTCCTTTGCACTATCGAAAATTCTTTTTTCACAACTTTGTGCAACAAGAGAACATTGCGCCATAGTTGCTGATGCTCTTGCTATAGAATTTGCCAAATAAAAATTTTCCACTGTTGAAACAAAATTTCTTTTCTGCATTTTTCCTACTTTTTTAGCTAAAGCATAAATACCATCTGTAGCTGAAGGCCGTATTTCATCTAATTGCATAAAATGAGGATGATGCGAATACAAGTGAGATCGCAATTGCGATAAAGAACTAAAAGGCAGGCTACATTTTAGTTCATCCGCGAGAGCACAAATAATTTCCCAATCTTCTTTTGCATCTCCCGGAGGAAAAATAGCACGCATTCCCATTTGTACCCTCCCCTCAGTATTAACCCATAAACCTGATTTTTCGGTATATGCAGCTCCAGGTAATATAACATCGGCAGATTGAGCACCTCTATCACCATGCGAACCTATATACACAGTCAACGCTTGCTTGTCAGAAAAATCTAACTCATCTGCCCCCAACAAAAAGACAATATCAGTTTTGTCCAAGATATTCATTGCATTGATAGTATCGTCAGCAGGAACAAAACCCAGATCCAAAGCTCCAACACGCGAGGCTACGGTATGCAAAACCGCAAAACCATTCCATGAATCGCTGATTCCTCCAACATCAATAACTAATTTCGCAATATTTGCCATCACTTCTACATTATCCGAAGCCCTGAGCGCCCCTTGACCCACTATAATCAAAGGACGAGTTGCCTCTTGTAACTTCTTAAAAAAAGGATGTTGACCCGATACAAGATCAGCCAAAGCCTCACTCCCATTTCCTAAATGCTCGTATTTATAGCGCAACTCTCCAACATCCCCAATGACAGCAATAGGGAAATTACCACGTCGCCAACGTTTACGAATACGTGCATTTAAAACAGCAGCTTCCAAACGAGGATTAGAACCAATAATCAACATGGCATCAGCTTCTTCTATTCCTTGAATAGTAGGATTAAAAATGTAACTAGCACGGCCGTACGAAGGATCCAGATACTCACCGTTTTGTCGGCAATCAAAATTCTCACAGCCCAAGGATTGCATCAGTAACTTAAGCGCATATATTTCTTCTACAGAAGAAAGATCTCCTACAACAGCCCCCAATTTCACATCAGAAGACAATACAGCTGACTTAATTGCCTTCAAGGCATAATCCCAACTAACGGGCTTCAAACGTCCATTGATACGCGCATAAGGACAATCTAAGCGCTGTACCTTCAGTCCATCCCAAATAAAACGGGTTTTATCTGATATCCATTCTTCATTAATAGATTCATTGATACGGGGAAGAATCCTCATAACTTCACAACCACGCGCATCAATTCTAATAGCAGAACCAAGAGCATCCATCACATCTATGCTGTCGGTCTTTGTTAATTCCCATGAACGACCCGTAAACGCAAATGGTTTAGAGGTTAAAGCACCAACAGGACAAAGGTCGATGATGTTACCCTGCATTTCGGATGTCAACGACTGTTCAAGATAAGTAGTAATTTCAGCATTTTCACCTCTTCCTACCAAACCTAATTCTGAGACTCCTGCAACTTCAGTGATAAAACGTACACAACGCGTACAGTGAATACAACGATTCATCACCGTCTTTACTAAAGGACCTATGGACTTATCTTCAACAGCTCTCTTTTCTTCACTATAACGAGAAGATCCAAATCCGAAAAAAATAGCCTGATCCTGCAGGTCACATTCCCCTCCTTGATCACATATAGGACAGTCTAATGGATGATTAATAAGAAGAAACTCCATCACACCTGCACGAGCCTTCTTCACCATAGAACTTTTAGTAAAAACTTCCGGCAATTCACCGTTAGGTCCTGCACGTAAATCAGAAACATTCATAGCACACGAAGCTTGCGGCTTCGATGCAATTCCCTTGATCTCCACCAAGCACATACGACAATTACCAGCAATAGATAACCTCTCATGAAAACAAAAACGAGGAATCTCAGCACCAGCAAGCTCACAAGCTTGCAAAATCGTAAAACCGCTAGGGACTTCAATCTCTATACCATCAACCTTTAACTTCACCATCATTTGCATAAACCATTTATTACAAGAGGATACTTTAGATGACTATTGAAAGTTACATCTATGATATTGATCTATACGCTCTTCAATCAAAGGTCGAAAATTCTTTATTAACCCTTGTATTGGCCACGCTGCTGCATCACCAAGAGCACAAATTGTACGCCCCTCTATATTCTTACTTACTTCATAAAGCAGATCAATTTCACGCTTTTGAGCTATACCTTTGACTAAACGCTCCATCACTCGCATCATCCATCCAGTTCCCTCACGGCAAGGTGTACACTGACCACAACTCTCATGTTTGTAAAAAACAGATAAACGCCATATTGCCTTAATGATATCCGTAGATCGATCCATCACTATCACAGCTGCCGTCCCCAGCCCTGATCCCATCTCTTTTAAACCATCATAATCCATAATAGCACCTCTCATCTGACCAGCAGGAAGACACGGAACAGAAGAACCACCTGGAATAACAGCTAAAAGGTTATCCCATCCTCCTCTAATGCCACCACAATGCTTCTCGATTAATTCATCAAAAGTAATCGACATAGACTCTTCAACAGTACAAGGATAATTAACATGACCTGAAATAGAAAAAAGCTTTGTACCTCTATTATTTTCTCGACCAAATCCAGAATACCAACTAGCACCACGCCGTAAAATAGTCGGAACTACTGCAATAGATTCAACGTTATTCACCGTAGTAGGACAACCATATAAACCCACATTAGCGGGGAAAGGAGGTTTAAGCCGAGGTTGACCTTTCTTCCCCTCAAGACTCTCGAGCAATGCTGTTTCTTCTCCACAAATATAAGCCCCAGCACCATGATGTACAATAATATCAACATCATAGCCAAGTTTGCTATTCGATCCAAGAAGACCGCTAGCGTAACATTCATCTACGGCAGCCTGTAAAGATTCACGTTCCCTTATAAATTCCCCACGAACATAAATAAAAGCACAATGTGCCCCTATAGCAAAAGAAGCAATAACACAACCTTCAATTAACGTATGCGGTTCATGTCGCATAATATCACGATCTTTACAAGTTCCCGGCTCCGATTCATCCGCATTCACTACAAGATAGTGAGGACGATCAGAACATACTTTCGGCATGAAAGACCACTTCATTCCTGTCGAAAAACCAGCACCACCACGCCCACGCAAACCTGATGCTTTTACTTCATTAATAATCCAATCACGGCCTTTTTCTAAAATCTTATCAACATTATCCCAATGCCCTCTACTCATAGAATCGCTGAGAGATTTTCCCTGCAAACCATATAGATTGGTAAAAATACGATCTTGATCTGTTAACATATTCAGACTTTCTATATTTTCCCTTATGAAGAATAATTTCGTAGATCTTCAAAAACTTTGTAGGGCATCTCCACGTCATTACCTCGCATTCCATTCACAACATCAGTACAGAATTCAATCATTAATCCTGCGACAATAATATCCTTTAAGCTCCAAAATCCTTTTGCACCGGAAAAAAATCAAGAGATCTTATCATCCTTTTTTTTCTTACCTCTTTTTTTGCTGTTATTGTCCAAAAGCGATGTCAATCCTCCCGCAGGTGCAGAACTAATCCGGTCAATTTGAGGACCAGGACGTATGGTATCACCTTGTCCTGTAGAAAAAGCATCAATAATTTCTTCTAAACGCTCTGGCGTCAAATCTTCATAAGTATCTTTCCCTATCATAACCATGGGTGCATTGACACAAGCTCCCTGACATTCAACCTCTTCCCATGAAAGAGTTCCATCTGAATTTCTATGTAACGGTTTTTGATGAATTTTATTGCGACACACCTCGATCAATTTTTCACAACCCCGCAACATACACGGCGTCGTACCACAAACCTGAACATGGGCACGCGTTCCTACTGGAGACAATTGAAATTGCGTATAAAAAGTGGCAATTTCAAGAACACGAATATATGCCATATCCAATATATTAGCAACCACTTCAATCGCAGCACGACTAACCCATCCTTCTTGTTCTTGAGCACGCATCAGCAACGGAATAACCGCAGACTGACACCGCGATGGAGGATATCTACTTATAACTTCATTGACCCAAATGGCACTTTCTTCACTAAAAGAGAAAGATGAAGGTTGAAATTCTTCTTCTGCTAATCGACGAACAGACATATCCCTTCACGCCCTTATCAAATTTCATATAAATTAAAGATTTGCACCAATAAAAAAACACTCAAGTAGAATTTACCTATCAACTTCACCAAAAACAATATCCAAAGACCCTAGAATCGCTGATACATCTGCCAGCTGATGCCCTTTGCACAAAAATTCCATTGCCTGAAGATGCGCATATCCAGGCGCACGAATCTTACACCGATAGGGTTTATTACCACCATCAGAAATCAAATAAACTCCAAATTCTCCTTTAGGAGCTTCTACAGCCGCATAAACTTCACCAACTGGAACATGATATCCTTCGGTATAAAGCTTAAAATGATGAATCAACGATTCCATAGAACGCTTCATATCCGCTCTCTTCGGAGGAACAATTTTAGGATCAGATGCAGATACCGGACCGACCTTATTCTTTCCAAGTAAACGATTGACACATTGTCGTATGATTTTCACAGATTCACGCATTTCCATCATACGCACTAGATAGCGATCATAACAATCCCCGTGTTTGCCGATCGGAATATCAAAATCTAATTCTGAATAACATTCATACGGTTGAGATTTACGCAAATCCCAAGCTGCACCAGATCCACGAATCATAACTCCTGAAAATCCCCATCCCCACGCATCTTCAAGCTTAACGGTCCCAATATTAACGTTACGCTGTTTAAATATACGATTCCCAGTTAACAGATCGCTGATATCATTAAGAGCAGACGGAAAAGAATCACACCAACAACCTATATCCTCTACCAATTCTGGAGGAATATCCTGATGCACTCCACCAGGACGAAAATATGCCGCATGCATACGTGAACCAGAAGCACGCTCGTAAAACACCATAAGCTTTTCTCGCTCTTCGAATCCCCACAAAGGAGGAGTCAAGGCTCCAACGTCCATCGCCTGCGTGGTAACATTTAATAAATGAGAGAGAATACGCCCAATTTCAGAATAAAGAACCCGAATTAACTGTCCCCGAATTGGGATTTCAATACCGAGAAGCTTTTCCACTGCCAAAGCATACGCATGTTCTTGATTCATAGGCGCCACATAATCCAGACGATCAAAATACGGAACTGCCTGCAAAAAAGTTTTTGTCTCAATAAGCTTTTCGGTACCTCTATGCAGAAGACCTATATGAGGATCAACACGCTCTACAATCTCACCATCAAGCTCAAGAATAAGCCGTAAAACTCCATGTGCTGCAGGATGTTGCGGCCCAAAATTTATAGTAAAACTACGACTCTTCTTTTTATCCATCTATATGGACTCCATCCCATAAAACTCGTAGCATAACAAGCATACTTCCCTAAGACATATCATCCTTTGAATCTTCCTTAGCAAACAAAGAATTCACCCCCTCCCAAGGAGATAAAAAATCATAGTCGCGGTGCTCTTGCATCAATTCTACAGGACGATAAACAACCTTTTTAACCTTATCATCGTAATGAAGCTCTACAAAACCAGTAACCGGAAAATCTTTGCGCAAAGGATGACCTTCAAAACCATAATCCGTGAGAATACGTCGCAAATCAGGATGACCTTCAAAGAAAATTCCATACATATCCCATACTTCACGCTCAAACCAATCCGCCCCAGGATAGATCCCCACGATAGAAGGAACGGATTTCCCTTCAGCAACAGCGATTTTGACTCGCAAACGACGATTATATTTTGGAGACAAAAAGTGATAAACCACATCAAAACGATTAGAGCGACTTAAAAAATCCACACCACACAAGTCTATTATGTTTACAAAACAACAATGCGGATCATCTCGAAGAAAACTACAAAGCGAAACTAGATCACCACAATCAACATCAAGAGATAATTCTCCGACTGAATTAACGGCAAATCTCACAGAACCACTAAATGAATTAACTATGTAATCACCGAGATCTTCAATCTTTCTAACCACATTGCTACCTTTTTAACACTTGACATTTCCAACACGACGAATCTTCTTTTGCAATAAAAGAATTCCATAAATAAGAGCCTCTGCTGTGGGTGGACAGCCAGGAACATAAATATCTACAGGAACAATACGATCACATCCTCGCACAACAGAATAAGAATAATGGTAATAACCTCCTCCATTAGCACACGACCCCATCGAAATAACATAACGAGGTTCAGGCATTTGGTCGTATACCCTTCGAAGAGCTGAAGCCATCTTGTTAGTTAATGTACCCGCAACAATCATAACATCTGACTGACGCGGCGAAGCACGCGGTGCAAAGCCAAAACGCTCAAGATCATACCGAGGCATAGAAGCTTGCATCATCTCAACCGCACAACACGCTAATCCAAAAGTCATCCACATCAATGATCCAGTGCGCGCCCAAGTAACCAGCTGATCAACAGAGGTAACAAGGAATCCTTTGTGCGTTATCTCACTACTAATTCTAGAAAAATCTGCGTCTACCTTCTCTAATGAACAAGAGCTCTGACCAGAAATGATCTTTTGATTAACCGTTGTTAATCCCATTCTAAGGCTCCTTTTTTCCACTCATAGATGAAGCCAACAGTTAAAATTCCTAAAAATACCATCATTGATCCAAATCCCAACCAAGTAATCTGCTTGAAATAAACTGCCCAAGGAAACAAAAAAGCAATTTCTAAGTCAAAAATCACAAACAAAACAGACACTAAACAAAAGCGAATATCAAACTTTACACGAGCATCGTCAAAAGGATCAAAACCACATTCGTAAGTTGATAATTTTTCTGGATCAGGAGACTTAAAAGCAACAATAAATGGAGAAATCATGAGGACAATAACTATTGCCGACGCAATCGCCATAAACACTAAAATCGGTGCATAAGAAGTTAAAAGATCACTCATCTTGAAATAATTTCCGCTATCAAAGCACGTATCCGTACGGGAGAAGTTTATTCTCGCAAAAATACAATAATATTACATTAAAAACGAATACTAATCACTATACAACAACCAAATATACGGCACAAAATAATTATTCATATGGCGCGAGTGACGGGGCTCGAACCCGTGACCTCCGGCGTGACAGGCCGGCGCTCTAACCAACTGAGCTACACCCGCTATTACTTTGCAAATTACGACAATCAATCCACTGCAGAATGTCGATGGCAAGCAAATAAAAAAAGCATGTTATAAGTTCTTTATTACAAAATTTATAAACACAATACAACTAAAATGAATCAGTCATAACAAAATTATGCAACAAAGATGTTGATACCCTACTACATAACCAATCCTTATACAATTCATACATACGATAAAATAATTGCCTTATATGAAAAAATAATATGCATTTTTTATCAACAAAAAAATATTCTATTTCATTTTTCTATTTGCGAACATCCAAGAATTATTGTAAGGTAGATGCGCATAGGGCGATTAGCTCAGTGGTAGAGCGCCTCGTTTACACCGAGGATGCCGGGAGTTCGATCCTCTCATTGCCCACCATTCAGGGTTATTTTTTGTATCTCCTTCTCTTGTTAAGCGATATTTTGATTTCCTGAGGAGAGTTGGGTGTACGTCTTTTGTATAGATTCACCTCCGTTATCTCCTGTTATTCTTTTTTATATTTTAGGTAGTAAATAAGCATTTAGAATCGCCTAGAATGCTACCATAGATGATAAGCCGACTTTGCAGAAATAAACCTCTTTCCAGTTATGGCAATGATATAAACTGAAAAAGTTAAAATCATTAAATGTAAAATCTTGTCATCACTGTTAAAATACAATTCAGAAAAATACAGATGCTACCCCTCTTTCGAGTAAAACTATCAAGAAGTGCAATAAAATATGCTAACTAATAGGATGTAAAATAAATAATCTTATAAGTTCGAAGAATAGGCAAACATTTCAAAGTCAATGAAGAAAAGATATTGTTATTAAAATCATCCCTCTCCATCACACAATAATCGCTGTTTTCTCGTCGCATTTAATTTTCAGCTTATTGCAAGGTACCTCACCTATTGTTCCCCTCTCAAAACGCAAAACCATTTAGCGTGATAAAAATACAAGAATCTTAACAATACACTTTCCACAATTCATACAATACTTCCACTATGAACTTTATGCATTCTTCAAGAAGACTAAGAAAAGAGCCTAATAATGAACCGTGCGAAACTACCTATTAAAAATGAAATCATCTCTTTAAAAAATCCTTCGTATGATAGACGATCTATGCACCAAGGGAAAGGAAACTTCTAATCAGTAATGCTATGAACTAATAACTTGATGAACGTTGTTACTCCTTTCACCGTTACGAGGATGTTCAGCACTTCATCAATACTTTCTCTATACGCGTTTGTTGTTTCCGCGCCTGCTTCATGACAATCTAATTTTTTAAGTAGCGCAACGGCACTTTTAAGCTCAACAAACTCGGCTCATGTCACTTGGTCTAATTTTTCCGACCACCTCACGTAGCCAATTTCTTGTTTGACCATTCCATACGTCGCAATACTCGAACTTGTCATCTTTTGTTTCTATCTTCTGAAGATACAAATTAGCGATCTTTCCAGTCACTAAATTGACCCATCGGTAAATTTCGCGTCTCCAGAAGAGCACCCCCTACTTCCTGTTCACATCCTGTATCCATACAGGCATCCAATACATTTCTTGTGGCACTTGGAATGCTGTTCGCAAGATTACGACTTTCTATTCTGATGGCTTTACCGTCTTCTAAATCAGTTCTTCAATTGTTTGGTCATTAAACTTGACATCTTTTTCTGAAAAGCAACATCCACCCCAGTTTATCGAATACTTTTAATTTTAAAATGTTCGCACCATTCATATCTTGTCCCATCCAGATTTGAGAAGTCGGTTTATCATTGTTATAGACATTGAGATTCTACAAAGAACCTAGATGAACGAAATAACGAATACACGAATCTCTTTTCATAAAATTGAATAAATAAAAAATAATCTCATATAGAAGGAAAATTTTTATAATAAAAAGAATAAAAAAAAATATGACCTTATACAAAAAAGAGAAGGAAACTCTAAGAGCTTCCTTCTCCCATAAGCATATATAAGTATATGGAAATGATTTACATCATCATATCCATACCACCCATACCACCGCCCATACCGCCACCGGCAGGCATTTGAGGAGATGCTGTTTCATCTTTTGGCGCATCAACAACAACAGCCTCAGTAATAAGCATCATACCTGCAAGAGAACCCGCAGACTGTAAAGCATTGCGAACTACCTTCACAGGATCAATGATACCCATTTCAAACATATCACCGAAAACACTTTTTTGAGCATTATAACCGTAGTTAGCAGTTTTGCTTTCCTGTATTTTGCTGACAATAAGCTCAGATTCATCTCCAGCATTTTTAATAATTTGACGACATGGATAAGAAAGAGCCTTACGAACAATTTCTATACCAGCACACTGATCCTCATTATCTCCTTTGACAGACAATGCCTGAGCTGCACGGACGAGCGCAATACCGCCCCCTGGGACAATACCTTCATCAGAAGCAGCACGCGTAGCATCAAGTGAATCTTGGTAACGATCTTTTTTCTCGCCCAACGCCGCCTCAGTTACATCTCCAACTTCTAAGACAGCAACACCCCCTGCTAACTTAGCTAAGCGCTCTTTTAGTTTGTCACGATCATAATCGGACTTAGTATCTTCAATAGCTTTTTGAATTTCGTTAATACGACCTTCAATTCTCTCTGAAGGACCATTTCCCCCAACGATTGTTGTATCATCTTTAGACATGACAACTTTTTTAGCAGAACCCAAATCAGCAATCGTGGCTTTTTCAAGCTTAAGACCAATTTCTTCGGAAATAACAGTAGCCCCAACTACAGCGGCAATATCGCGAAGAACTTCCTTACGACGATCACCAAAAGCAGGCGCCTTCACTGCAAGAACTGGCAACCCGCAACGCACTCTATTAACAACAAGAGTTGCCAACGCATCCCCTTCCACATCTTCAGCAATAATACACAAAGGACGACCCGACTGTGTTGCACTTTCCAATATTGGAAGTAACGGTTGAAGCGCTGATATTTTCTTGTCGTAAATCAAAATATATGGATTCTCAACCTCAGCCGTCATCCTTTCGGTGCTGGTTACGAAGTAAGGAGAGATATATCCCCGATCAATCTGCATACCTTGAACAACTCTCACTTCAGTAGTCGCTGTTTTAGCCTGATCAATGGTGATGATTCCATGCGGACCTATCTGTTCCATTGCATAAGCAATCTTTTCACCAATCTCTCTATCACCGTTAGCAGAAATAGTCGCTACCTGGATAATTTCTTCACGACTTCCCACCTTCTTATGATTCGCCTTAAGATACTCAACCACTTCTTGAACGGCGAGATCGATACCACGTTTTATGTCCATAGGATTGAGACCTGCGGTAACATATTTCCGACCCTCATTATAAATTGCTTGAGCAAGACAAGTAGCCGTAGTGGTACCATCTCCCGAACTATCTTCTGTATTAGTCGCCACATCTCGTATCATACGAGCACCGACCTCATGAAAATGATTCTTAAAACTGATACTTTTAGCAACAGTGACACCATCCTTAGTAACGCGAGGAGCACCGAAAGAATTGCCAATTATAACACAACGCCCTTTAGGACCAAGAGTACATTTTACAGCCTCGGCAAGCGTATTAACACCATATGCAATAGCATCCCGCGCAGCAGTACCCAACTTAATATCTTTAGCAGCCATAGACTAAAACTCCTAGATTTTACAAAATCAAATCACCAACAGGGATCCATATAAGACCCCATCCAAACACCTACTTATTTTTTTTCTCCTCAACAACGATACCCATGATGTCTGATTCTTGCATCACAAGATACTCTTCACCGTCGTTAAGCTTAATCTCTGTCCCAGACCACTTGCCAAAAAGGACAATGTCACCTTTACTGACTTCAGGCTCAATTACTTTTCCACTCTGATCCATAACACCAGCACCAACCCACATGATTTCACCACTAGAAGCAGAAGGCTTTTCAGAAACAGTATCAGGTATCAGAATATTACCGGTTGCAGTCTTTATTTCACTTTGAAGACGGCGTACAACTACACGACCCCTTGTAGGACGTAAATAGTTCTTATGCTCACCTACCATACTCTAAACTCCTTTAACGTAAAACTAATATAATAACGACATACAAATAATTTTCTCGCCATTGTTGTCATTCCACCAAGGCGAGCACTAGTAACAAGGATTTAGGAATAAATAGCTTTGAAGTCAAGAGGAGGGATTAAGAATAAACAAATTCATTTTGTAATACATGCAATCACGGAACAAATTGACAAAAAATAGTTATATCTAATAAATATTGAATATGCATGCATTATTACGGATGCGATCGAATATAGTAGGCAGTCAATGACGAAAGAAATCACATCTCTGCGAACAATTCTACCCTATTACGATGTCATCCTTTGTGACGTATGGGGAGTCCTCCATAATGGACAAAAATTTCTTCCTGGCACCATTCCCGCCCTCAAAGAAGCACGCGAAAATGGTTTGAAAGTAATATTGTTTACCAATTCTCCACGCCCATCTGCAAGTGTTATTTCTCAAATACAATCATTAGGATCTTCATCTCAATTCTGGGACGATATTATCACTTCTGGGGATTTAACACACCATCTTCTTGTAGAGGAATCACACAATATCTTTTTCATAGGCCCTCAAAGAGATTATGCTCTACTTGAAAAACTCAATATTAAAATAGTCAATGAGCAACACGCAGAAACCATACTATGCACCGGACTATACGACGATGAAAAAGACAAAACCGAAGATTACCGTATGCTTCTAGAACGTTTTGCCCATCGCCACATTCCTCTTATTTGCGCTAATCCTGATATCGTCGCCAACCGTGGTAATAAAATTATTCCTTGTGCTGGAGCATTGGCACTTATCTATCAACAACTGAACGGCATAGTTAAAATGATTGGGAAACCCCATTTGCCTATTTACGAAATGGCATTTAAAAAAATATCCTCTTTATGTAATTCATTCAATAAAAAACGTATCCTCGCTATAGGAGATGGAATGGATACCGATATAAAAGGAGCCCTGCAATCCGGCATAGATGCATTATACGTCAGTGACGGAATCCATAGGCATGAATACTTGTTCAACGATAACATTGATGCTCAGATGCTGCAAAATTTCTTTACTAAGAAAAATTTATATCCTCATTGGTGGATCCAACAACTAATCTGAACAAGGACAACCATGCACGTTTTCCATAACATTGAAATTAATCAATCACTACCAAATCATTTAAAAGGTGGAGTGGTTGCCATCGGAAATTTCGATGGAATACATCTTGGACATCATCTGATACTAGAACAAGCGATTAAAATAGCTAATAATTCTCCTATTACAGTTCTATCATTCAATCCTCATCCCCGTACTATTATACAATCTTCTTCCCCAATATTTACATTAAGCCCACCATCGATTCAGGAAAAAATCCTAGAAAAAATGGGGTTTTCTGCACTTATTCGATATAAATTCACTTTAGAAACAGCCAATTATTCCGCCGAACAATTTATACAAAAAGTATTGGTAGAATGGCTAGAAGTAAAAACAGTAATTACGGGAACTAAGTTCCGTTTTGGAAAAGATCGCGCTGGAGATAGAGGTATCTTGCAAAAAAGAGGAGAAAAATATGGTTTTCATACCGTTTTCATTGATGAATTGCGCAATAATAAATCTCAAATTGTATCTTCCAGCAATATTAGAACCGCACTGACAAAGGGTCATGTTCTGAATGCTGCTCACTTGCTCGGGTATCGCTTCACCATTGAATCGGACGTCATTCATGGGGAAAAAATAGGACGAACGCTAGGATTTCCTACTGCTAATATGCAGCTTTCACCTGATATATTACTCAAAGAAGGGGTTTATGCTATCCGCTTTCGCACACAAGACCAAACGTCTTATAGCGGAGTTGCAAATTTTGGTAGAAATCCAACTATGGTCCCAAACGGACCTCTTCTTCTAGAAAGTTTTATTTTTGACTTTTCTCAAGAAATCTACGGACAAAGATGCACTGTTTCATTCTTTGATTACTTACGTCCAGAAATAAAATTTAAAGACATAGAAAAATTAAAAATATATATGGGAGAAGATGAAAAAAAAGCACGAAAAATCCTAGAAAGCTCTTATCCATTAAGCGAAAGAGATCGCATAATTTGCTTCTAAAAAAAATCAACTACTTATCTCCTCCTTACCGTCCAAATAACCTGCAAAAAAACCATTGATTTAACGATTTTTCTAACATTTTCGCAAATTTTTAACAGCAAAAAATAAAGGATCACACATGGCAAATAACACAGGATTAAGCCCTATTCAAGCAGGAGAAAAGCGGGTCAATGTCGATGATAAACGCATGTTGAATGCCCGCTCCGACGTCAATCAGTTATTACCCCTAAAATACGGATGGGCATGGGAAAAGTATTTATCTGCTTGCAATAATCATTGGATGCCAACCGAAGTACCTATGCAAGACGATCTTGCACTGTGGAAATCAAAAAACGGATTGACAGATGATGAACGCCTGATGATTAAACGTAACCTCGGATTTTTCGCCTCTTCTGAAAGCCTAGTCGCTAACAATATTGTCCTAGCAATCTATCGCCATCTTTCTAATCCTGAATGTCGACAATATCTCCTACGACAAGCATTCGAAGAAGCAGTGCATAGCCATACCTTCCAATACATTATCACTAGTCTCGGTCTTGATGAAGGAGAACTATTTAACATGTATCGAGAAGTCCCTTCCATCACCGCTAAAGCCAATTGGGCTTTACAGTATACTCAAACTCTGAGCTCTCCATCCTTCACTACTGGAACAAAAGACGCAGATCAAGAATTCTTACAAGATCTCTTCGTTTTTTATGTCGTGTTTGAAGGAATGTGGTTTTACACGGGGTTTGCTCAAATACTATCGCTAGGAAGAGCCAATAAAATGGTGGGAATCGCCGAACAATATCAATACATCATGCGAGATGAATCACTGCATCTCAATTTTGGTATTGATGTCATCAACCAAATTAAAATCGAAAACCCCCATCTTTGGACAAAAGAGTTCCAACAAAAAAGTCGCACCATGCTCCATGAAGCTACCCTCCTCGAAATCGCCTATGCACATGAAACAATGCCAAAAGGGTTCGTGGGGTTAAATGCTCCCTCATGTGAACAATATATGCAGTTCATCGCCAATCGTCGTTGTCACCAAATCGGTTTAGAACCTTTGTTCAAATATACAGAAAACCCTTTCCCTTGGATGAGTGAAGTAATAGATTTGAAAAAGGAAAAAAACTTCTTCGAAACTCGGGTCACAGAATATCAACAAGGAGCAGAGTTGAAATGGGATTGACAATAATTATCTATGATCGTGCCTTTGGTTATCTAGCAAAATATTTAAGCGATCGTCTTATTATTACATGAAAGCTTTTCCAATCTTTCATGATCATTGCCATTTTCTTAAAGATATGTTATAATTAACGCTAGTTCTTTTAGTATATTATAAGGGGAGGCGTGTTGTTCTATGTTTTTGCGTTCTGCCTGTCGAAATTTACTCGTTTGCATACTCAGCATCCAATGTTTGGTGTTGTTTTGCTCTGAAATATTTGCTTTTGAAAAATATAAAGCGCCATCCTACCCTACTACAGTAGCACTAAACGTTTTGTCTCCACTGGCTCCACTGGGAGATGGTTGCGAGCAGTTAGTAGGTGCGACAGTTCATAGTGAGGGAAAGAAAAGAAGTCACGATGTGCCCAGTAGTTCAAATCAAGAAGATCAAAGGGGAAGCCCTTCTCCTAAAAAAACAAAAAATATATTAGAGTTATTCCCTCTACCACTACCCCCTACCCAATATTATAGCTTCTGATCTTTAGGCAAAAAATATAGCGAGTACGATACGTGCCATTAGAGTGAATTTTTTCTTTTTTTCACGTAATACCTTTGTTACATATGAACGTATAATCAAAAAAAAATAGCATCATGTGTTATCATCACATAAGGCATTTCAATTGATTACTATACTGGACAAAAGCTAGAATAATGACTATACCAGCTCGACATGTTAAAATATTCCCCATGGGTGATTAGCTCAGCGGTAGAGCAGCTGACTCTTAATCAGTTGGTCGCTGGTTCGAATCCGGCATCACCCACCATTTTCTTCATCGTACGATCGCCTAATCTTTTGCTAGATTCGCAGCTTCTTATGTCCATTGAATTGTTGGTGGATTACAGCCTCTTGAATATTCACTAGGCACTCGACATGCGTTTTATTACTTCATGAACGATGACGTCAGAGCGATACGACGAGATATCGGCTTCAAAACCCTGAACAAAAAATAGATTACCCTCTATTGTCTATTATATTCTATTGCCTAGTCATCCTTAAAACTCAACAGATTGATTATGGCTAGAAAAATAAAATGATATCACCTTTAAAACAGCTCATCTTTTCCAGAATTTTCCCCAAAAATCTCTCTCTGATCCTTGCAGAGACCCATATTATGAGAGTGTTATGTGGAATAATAGTTAATCATCTTATAGACAACTAATATAGTTTACATCGTGTAATAGATGAAATATATACCTGATTTTATATTCTCTGACATAAACAAACTTAAATACTAAAAGCCATTATCGATTATTCTTTATAAATTTACTGCTATTCTTTATAAATTTACTGCTTTCTATTAGGAGAAAAAGATCATGAAAGATACCATTGCTCGCAATATTCAGTGTACCAAAATTTATATTTTCATCTTATTTTTTCTATTCGGTGGCATAACCAGTCTAAACTCTATTCTCGTCCCAAAACTACAAAATAGCTTTTCCCTCACCTATCTACAAGCAATGCTTGTGGAAGCCATTTTCTTTTCTTGCTACTTTTTCTTCTCTATTCCTGCTGGAATGTTCATTCAACGATATGGATATATAAAAGGCATTTGCACAGGATTACTGATTATGTCATTAGGATGCATTCTATTCACAGCTACCATTGAAATTACAACTTTTAAAGTGTTTTTAATCGCCCTATGTATTTTAGCAATAGGGGTTGTTATAATCCAAGTTGCCCTCAACCCTTTTATTTCTTTACTCGGTGATCCTAATACAGCTGTTAGTCGACTGACTTTCGCCCAATTTTTTAATTCCCTAGGCACGGCGATTTTCCCTTATATCGGTTCAGTATTAATGCTAGGAAACTTGGCAAGTCCCAATACATCCATGTTAGCGGATACTATGAAAGATTACCAAACTGATACAGCAAGAGTTATCTCCCAAATGTATTTGGTACTTGCTATCATTCTTTTCCTTGCTACTTGGTTATGCTGGATGCAACGCAATAGTTTTGCTGATCATAAAAGAAATCATATAAGTTTTCTCAAAACACTAGATATATTGGCAAATCCTCGATTTACAATGGGTGCAGTATGTATATTTCTTTATGTTGGTGCAGAAGTAGCTATTGGCAGTATTATGGCTAATTACTTGATGCGCCATGATACTCTGCACTTGGACGGAATATCTGCTGGTCAACATACTGCGATATACTGGGGTAGTGCAATGATTGGTCGTTTTATTGGAACTTGGATACTGTCCCGTTTTTCTGCAGAAAAAACTCTGTGTGCATTCGCAACCACAGCATGCTCTTTAGTAATCCTTTCTTCTTATACCACTGGTTTTATATCAGGATGGTCTCTCATAGCAGTTGGTCTGTTTAATTCCATTATGTTTCCCACAATATTTTCTCTAGCAAGTGCTAGCCTAGAAGACCAAGCATCTGGGGGATCTGGCATTATATGTACAACTATATCAGGGGGTGTCATTATTCCTTTGGGCGTGGGATATCTTGTAGATATTGCCAGTTTAAGAGATGCAATGTTTGTTCCAGCTGTCTGTTATATTATCATCGCCATATATGGTATATATTGCTGTTATAAGGAAAATAACTTTGAGCAAAACACTCCCTAGAACATCATAAATCGCGTAAAAAAAGCGATTGACGCATGACTTGGTGGCGAAGAGGTGTAACTCTTTTTAAAAGATGAAACGTTCCTGCACGCAAAATTTGCAACAGAGGATATCGCGAAAATAGTGATCGATTAAACAGATCTGTACCTACAATTCTCTTAATAATATCTCCACGGCGCATAGCATGGTAACGATTTCCTATAGCTCGAAAAGACATATGCTCAGATTGAAACAAGTTCAATAAAATGATAACATCTCGCATGGATAAATTGAGACCTTGCCCACATATAGGGGGTAATGCGTGCGCCGCTTCTCCAACGAGCACTACCCTCTTCTTACCAAAACAATGCGATATCATCCCTGACAATTGAAAAATTTGCACATCTGTCACCACCTCAATCTTACCAATCACAGGATAGAGATACTGTTCAAGCCTGCGCGCTATTTCATTGACAGGAAGTTTATAATAGAAATCCGCTTCTTGAGATTCCATTATCCATACCAAACTAGAAAAATTTTCCCTCAAAGGAATTTGAGTAATAGTCCCTAGAGACTTATGGAATTCTACACATCGACCATTATGAGGCATAGAATGCTGAAAATTGAGAACAAGTGCTTTCTGTGGATAAGACCATTTATTCTCTCCATAACCCATTTGTCGACGAACAGATGAATTGCGCCCATCACTACCGATAAGAAATTGACCAACAATTTGTTGTCCCGTAGAAAGAAGAATTGTAACCTCTTCCTCTCCTATTTGGATCTCATTCGCCAAAGCATCAAAACAATGAATAAGAGGATCTTGAGAAATTTTCTCCGCAAAAGATTCCATCAATACATGATTAGGAATATTATAACCGAACGCATCTAAACCAATCTCAGAAGAGTGAAATATGGCATCTGGAGCCGTTATCAAGCGATCTGTGATATCAACTAATCTGAAAGACGATACGGGTTCTGCTATATCTTGAAGAAAATCCCATACGTTGATCTCCTTTAAAAAGTCAATTCCTTCACCCATAAGCATAGTCGTGCGTAAATCCTGCAAAAAAGATCTCGGAGAAACAAGTGCCGTCAAAAAACCCTTTTTAGCGGCACCAATCGCAGCAACAGAACCTGCAAGACCACTACCAATAATAATCACATCAAAATGATTCATTGAAACGCACCTTTAATCGAAACCCATTTTTTCTTCGCTTTTTAAAATACATAAACATCCATTGCCAATATATTATAAATTTTGACCAGTGGTTAGGCAACAATGATTTTCTTGTGGCTGCATTATATAATAATTATGGAGGATAGAATTTCCACCTTTTATATAAACTAGAAATATGATAGAATTCCTGTGAGCTAGAGTCGTCATAACTATCCAATGATTGGAAAAATGAATTACAAAAATTTTTCGCATAAACGCGTTAGTGCATTTTCGGTGCATATTCTGACAGCTTTTGGATCTTTTATTGCATTTCTTGGCGTCACAGCAGCAGCTCAGTACAGGATCGTTGATATGTTTTGGTGGCTCGGATTAGCGCTGATTATCGATGGATTTGATGGACCTATTGCTCGAAAAATGCGCGTCAAGGAAGTTCTTCCTAATTGGTCTGGAGATACTCTTGATAATATCATTGATTATTTGACCTATGTTGTCCTCCCTGCTTTTGCGCTATATCAGAGCAATTTATTGGGCAATAGCACTGGATCATCTGTTGCAGCAGGAATGATGGTTATATCGAGCTCTATTTATTATGCTTATACAAATATGAAAACGGAAGAACACTTCTTCTCTGGATTTCCTGCAGTATGGAATATGGTCGTTTTTTCTCTGATAGCCCTGAATGCAAGTGTTCTCGTTTCAACAATAGTCATTACTACATCTGTCATTCTTACATTCGTACCTGTTAATTTCTTACATCCTATTAGAGTTGTTCGATTACGTCCTCTCAATTTTTTCGTATTCGTTTGCTGGTGTCTTTTGGGATTCTATGCTTTAATATCAAATTTTCAGGTATGCCGATGGTTTAGCTTTGCTTTTAGTGTATGCGGAATTTATTTGTATAGCATAGGCGCCATACTACAGATTTTTCCTAATCTTGGGAAAAAACGGCAATATTGATGTATCCGCGAAAGTGTTCTCATAGCATCAATACGTTGTACCAATACATGCAAAATGATAAATTTCACTCTGTATAAAATACTGACAAATATTTACTAGTGGCTATCCTCACTAATACACTAATAGAACAAGTCAGAGCAACGCACAAAAAGTTATTTCTCTCAATTGTAGAAATAGATCATACCCCAAAAAATGTTTTTACTGTTTTGTCTAAATATTTCCGATAAATCGACGACCATACTCAAAAATAAGGGCTATACGGACTACAACCCTATAGAATTGAAAAACCCGCCCATCTAGAACATCCCATAAAAACAATCCGATACCGTGTGAAATCTTTCCCCAAAAATAGAAAGGATATCCTGTCATATTCCCCTAAACTAAAATTTCTTATTGCTATTCTTGATGCTACAAAATGGATGGGATGCCTGGATTCGAACCAGGGATCGCGGTACCAAAAACCACTGCCTTGCCACTTGGCTACATCCCAATAAAAAGACTCTTATAAGATCGGAGACCTTCAGGAATAAAGATCAACAATCATGCCTAAATGAATCATCTACTATCTAATAAAGTTTTGACCCCATGTCTGTCAACATATAGCAATAGTATCTTGTAGTTTTTTTGGAAAGTATTTTCAACTATTTACATTCTAGAATTGGAATTTTCCCTTTATAACCTGAAATTATTTCTTCATATGAAGCCACTATCCACCTAGATATTCCAAAAGATACGCAGTTCCAACAATCGATAACCTATTCATATTCCCCTACGATCTTTGATGACAAGTATTACCTAGATATCATCACCTCATTTCAAAATAATTATAGGCGGTTTCCTAAAATTACTTGAAAGCACCATATATTATCAGGGAAGCTATTATTTTCCCACGCTTCTCCTATGGGGCGCAGAACCCTAAAAATCCAAAGCCATCACTTAGATTTTACACCATTCCCTAGTGGGTTATTCCATCCAGTATCAAATATTATACTCCACTTAAAAACACTAAAATGTAACAAGCCCCAATTCATTCAAGTATTCCTTGACTTGTTATTTGCTGATAAGATATTCCGCTAGATTGGCATTTTAATTTCTTCAGCAAAATTACTCCATCACCACAATAGATTCAATCAAGTGATTTTTTTAACACTCGCTTAATTTTAAGAGCTGTCTTAATCCCTTCTCATATCGACTAATAGTTACTCCTGTAACTCCGATAAATTCCCCATACTAAGTTTTTGTGTAATGGGAGTTCTTCTCTGATCTATTGCAATCTCTTTCCTATGGCTAAGGATATTGCTGCGTTGTTGATACGACGAACGACTGGCGAAATTGAATGGCAAGAGGTCTACATAGAATTCTCCCCTACTCCAACTGATTTCAAAAACCATTATCCTGATGAAAAGTTCGCCATCTTCTTTCTCAACGAAGAAGGATTCAAACAAGCTAAAAACGACTGATCCACCATACGCATACAGAAAGGCCAAAAAACCAAACAAGAGTGAATTCATAGCAGAAAACTATTCTCATCTCCTTCCAAAAACGATTTAAGAAACCGCATCGTTCTTCAGCTCAAAATCAGCTAGTAAGCATTTCCTAATGTGTGAATACGTGTTCATTGCGACTCTCCTCGCAAGTCAATCTGGCCGGTCACTGCCGCCGCAATAAATGATGAACGGCGTTCTTTAAGCAAAACGATGCTTTGCTCGATCTTTTCTACCAAAACATCAATGCGAGCTGTTTCTACATTGATTACATTGGTGATATCGAACTGTTCTTTGATTGGAGGAACAAGGACAGGAAGCCTTTTGACATCCTCAAACTTCAGTGATTGTCTTAACCCGCTACCCATTGCATAAAATACTTTGCAAAGATCATATGACCGCATTAGCCATGCTAAATAGGTGGAATCAATGCCGTGAGGTTTGACTGCCATATATGCAGAAGTGATTATTCCTCTTTCCATTACTTGAGCTGATCGCAGGCTGCGTTTATCATTCTGCAAATCAATAAACCTGAACACAATTTCACCAGGATCGACAATCTGATAAGTTTCATAGGATTCTGGCTTTAGCCCCATATTTCTCGTTTCTAGCTTCTGGATTATGTTGCCATAGCTAAGCGACAAGATATTAGATTCAATGAGTTTTGTATTTTTTCGATTGAGCTCTGTCACTAGTGCAAAGAATGGCTTTACCTCCCAATGGTCCGGCACTAGCCCGACCCACTCAATCCCTGAATCTTTCATCTTCACATCGGGATTTAACCCTTTTGTCACTATATAAGAAACGAGCGCTTGCTTCTTTTCCTTGAGCAGTTCAATGAAACGGATTCTCTCGGTAATGAGGGTATCAATGCGAACCGTTTCGGCTATGATTTTCTCCCGTATTAGTACTTGTTCAGCAAGCGGAGGTATAGGCATTGGAATATTGCCAATACCTTTCCAATCTGCATGAGACATTGTAGCTCCTTCACAGATCGCTTCAATACGCTGTGTCACATCGATGGATAAAAGCCAGCCTTGGAGCAATTCTGGCAAAACATCTTTTGGTTGGAGTACTAAAAATTGTGTCGAACATATACCATCAAAATCAGCAATAATTGCCTTACGCAGGTAGGGTCCTAGCTTCCCATAGAGTATTTGACCTTTCGCAAAGATACTAACAGTAGAAGTATCAGATTGACGAGAATTACCATCTTTAGGAAGGTATTTACCCGTTCCAGATTCAACATCCTCTAATCCTATATAAATAATGTCTTTACCAGATTCTGAAGTCCTTCCCGTATTTAATTTTGTAAACCTTTTGATAGGAACGACTTTCCAATGCTTGGGTATTGCCCCAATCCATTGAACCCCAGAATCTTTATATTGTGGGTAAGCTTTATAGTGCTTCACTCTGTCGCCATCTCTTCCAATAAGGTTGCAATTTGAGCTTCAACTCCTTTGAGTTCTGCATCAATATCTTGCAGTTTACGCGACGGTTGATACTGGTAAAAGAAGCGATTAAAGTTGATTTCATAGCCTACGCGTCCGATCTCTTTATCTTTCTCGTCAATAAAAATTTTATCGATATAAGCATCTGGAACGTGTGGCGAGACTTCACGAACGAAGTAATCCTGAATGGACTCCAGATAAGGCACATTTTCATATTCTGTTAGATTCGTATCTGGGATCCATTCACCATTGACATCAGTCACCGGATCGGCTCGGGGATCTTTACGCCCGAAAGCATTAATAAAAGCGACAATAAAGGACTTGCTAGCTTTCACCTTCAATGTCTTAGCTTCGTTGGACTTAATGCTCTCTTTGACAAAACTTTCCGCCCAGCCATAAGGATAAATTTGCTGCATCATCGGCTTAAGGATATCCAACCAGAAACTCTGATGTAAGGGCGAAAGTTTACGCCACGTAATATCCGCTTCCAATCTCGCCAAACCTGTTTTATCTAATATAAAGGACATACGCAATGGGCGCAGCACTTTGATACGACGATAACCAAAGGTACGATAATCCAGCATTCGGGAAAATTTGCCGTTCTCCCTTGATACATAAATATCCAGAATCTGGCGTCGCTGATCATCGTTAATAATGCGACGTTTTTTTCCCTCGTTGCGAATAGAAGTCCATAAATCAGTAGCATTGATCAATTGAACCTTACCCCTACGCTCCTCCGTTTTCCTATTAGATAAGATCCAAAGATAGGTGGCAATATTAGTCCTGAAAAACAAATCCGTTGGCAATGCCACAATGGCTTCAATCAAATCATTTTCTAATAGCCAACGACGAATTTCAGACTCACCAGAGCCCGCTCGACCGTTAAACAACGGAGAACTGGACAATACGATAGCGGCACGACCACCACCGTTTGGGGGAAGTTCCAATTTATTTGCCAAGTGCATTAGGAAAAGCATGGAACCATCGCTAATCTTGGGTAATCCTGGTCCAAACCGACCTAATTCGCCGTTTTTGTGTTCCTTTTCGACAGCATCCTTGTCTTTTTCCCATTTCTTACCGAAAGGTGGATTAGAGAGGCAATAATGAAAACGCTTTCCTGTGAACAGATCTTTAGACAGCGTGCTTCCCTGCTGAATGTTTTTGGACAAATCACGTCTAGGATCTGACTCCAAACGGCGAATCAGCATACCAGCCACGCACACAGCGTGAGTCTCCGGTTCTAGCTCCTGTCCATGTGGAACTAGAATCGGAGGAATTTTATGATGACTACCACAATCGGCAACGTGATTCATCGCATCGGTCAGGAATCCACCTGTACCACATGTCGGATCATATAATGTGCGAATCATCCCAGGGCTTTCTTTAAATAAAGCATCATCAGGATCAAGTAATAGCGCTGTTGCAAGATGCACGACGTCGCGAGGCGTCATGAAATCTTCTGCACCTTCACTTACCTCAGAACCAAAGCGTCTTATCAGATGCTCATAAATGTTACTCATCACACGATCTGGCACTGTGTCAGGATGCAACTCAATTCCAGAAAAATTCTTGCAAATTTTGTAAAGTAACCCTGCTTTTTCTAAGCGCGCAATTGTGCTGGAAAAATCAAAATCTTCAAAAATAGCTTTAGCATTATCCGAAAAAGAAGCAATGTAACTTTCAAGGTTATTACGAGTATTAGTGCTACCAAGTGTTGAAAGAGAATATTCTGAGGTATTGTAGAAAGAATAGCCAGCAACTTTGACAAAAGATTCTAAATCAATATTAGAGCCCCCGAAAGCAAGATATTTCTCCCTGACGGCACTTCGCGTTGGTTCCAAAGCGCATTCCAACCGACGCAACAATGTGAATGGCAAAATGACTTTACCAAAATCAGTGTGCTTAAAATCACCCCAAAGGTCTTCTGCATTCTTCCAAATGAAATTAGCCAACGACGCCGCAGAACCTGTGAACTCAGTCATTCTGATCTCCAACTATTCCACATCATGAGATGCAGTTAAACCTCACGGCATTGAGTCTAATCCAAGATGGTAGATGATACAATACTTGGCTGTCAACCAAGTTTTCCATAAAAAACAATAAAATCCATTTCGCTCTACTCTTAGTTTCTAAACCTAAGAATTGAAAAATAGCAGTATTTTCATGATCTATTGTTGTTCTATAATATGAAAGATTATAAGGACACTCTCCCTCGTACTGTGTGCATTATGATTTATTGAAAACAGTATAATTGGCACCGTTCAGAGTATATTATAGAAATAATAATCCGAAATCATATTCTCAATAATCTTTTCACTATATAGGTAGCTTGACTTCTTAACATCAACTACCTTTAAAATTAATATTCTAGAAAGAAAAAAATAAAGGAAATACACCAATGTTTCCGTTTACATTAATGCAATTTTGCTGCTACGCTACGCTCATCCTCGACAAAAAAATTTTATATTATGCCAAATCTCAACAGATCTAAAAAATGAACGATACCTATTGCTTTTTGACAATCATCCACAACCATAAGAACAGAAATATTGTGTTGCCGTAAAAGTTGCATAGCAACCGTTAGAAGAGTATCCTCCAAAATAACCTTAGGATTTTTTATCATAACATCTTCAACACTGAGTGTATTTAAATCTTTGTGAAAGTTTCTGAATATGTCTCCTTCAGTTATAATACCCTTCAACTTTTGACCTTCATCAACGACTGCAACACAACCAAATCTTTTCTCTGAAAGAATAGTAATAGCATCTATTAATGGGCAACCAATCTTCACAAGAGGAATACTATCCCCTGAATGCATGACATCGGACGCACAAACAAACAACGTGCCTAATTTTCCACCTGGATGCAAAACATAAAAATCATTTTCTGAAAAATTTCGCGATTCCAGAAGCGCTATTGCCAACGCATCTCCTATTGCCAATTGCATAATAGCAGAAGTTGTCGGAGCCAAACCATGTGGACATGATTCAGGTTCTTTCGGCAATGTTAGAACAATATCTGCATGACATGCCACAACTGATTTATTTTCCGATGTGATAGCAATTAATGGAATAGAAAATCGACGTGCATAATATAAAATAGCCTTTAATTCATCACTACTCCCACTCCACGATAGAACAATAATCAAATCATCTCGCGTGATCATACCAAGATCACCATGACTCGCTTCGGCAGCATGCACAAAAAATGAAGGAGTTCCTGTAGAAGCCAATGTAGAAGCTAATTTTGAACCAATATGACCACTCTTACCAATTCCAGTAATAACAACACGACCTTTAATAGCTTTGATTTTTTCTACAGCACAATGGAATTGAAAAGATAATTCCCCTTGCAAAGATGATTCTAAAGAACTTAACCCTCTCTTTTCTGCTATAATGCTTCGAAGAGCACATTGAACAGTTGAATTCTTCATAAGGCTATGACCTTTTCTTGTAACAGATTTAAAATGCGAAAAATAAAAATGCAAAAAAAAATATGAAATAATTTTCTCAAATTGCATTAAAAATAAAATAACAATTACTCTAGAACAATTGTGCTACTCCCCTCTTATCAACCAATGAATGCCCTTGGTAACATCAACTTTTTAATAAATATCTAAACGCTTTATTTACTAAAAATAGCAAAAAGAATCGTAATCGTGGTTTTAAAATTCACCTTTACGAATACAGGACAAATCTTTCATCTATTTTTACAAATATTTAGTTAAAATTCTCAATCAACATTGGGAAATATCATTATAAACAGCCTAGAATGAATAAAACTGTACACACAAGCAATGCTGATGTCTATCACTACAATAAAGTATGATAAATTACCTATTACTTTATTGGTATATCTTTTATTTTTATTGTATTTTTTCATATTTAAAGCATGAAACTACTCTGTGCTATCTTGCCCTGAAACAGGTATTTTGGAAAAATAAATCATTTTTTACAATCGCCCAGACATTTTTCCAAAGCCTTCTATCATGGCTTCTTGAGATTCGATTTGATGAATCTGAATATGAACTTCATGCAGGATAGAAATCAAGATAGCAGTCTTTTCTGCCTCTCCTTTGGCGGTCACTTGAGCGATTTGCTTTTCAATTTCTTCTTTTTGGCGAGATAATAACCGAAAACGTTTGTATAATGCTAAAGCTTGTTGATACCCTTGCCGCACATCTACAATATTTGCTTCAGTGGTTGCACTCCAAAGCCCTGCATCTCGAACTTGTCTATCAAGCTGTTTTAATAGTTCACCGAAACCACGTTCACAAAGTCTTTGATGTATTTCTTCAGGCAAAAAATATTTTTGCTCTACAAAATCACTAAATAAAAAAGACCATAGTTTTTGCAATTCATTATTATCATAACGAATATCAGCTAATTCTTGATATTGTTCTTGCAAAATCGCTGGATGATTAATCAAAGTTAATAGCAACGCCGCTTCTCGCAAAGATGGTTTTTTAGAGAGTTTTCCTTTTACAAGAGAGGACTGCATTAATCGTTGTGAGGGCCCTTTTTGATCTCTATGTCTTGCATTTTTTTTCCAATATCGACCATATCCAGAATGTTCTGTTATATATTTCTGAAACAACTGCTGAAGACGATCTCGTATAGCTTGAGAATAATAATACCTTAATTTTTGATCTTTAATATGATTAATGCAATTTTTAAGGTGTATTTCTAACTCAGCACGCTCATCAGGAGTATTAAAAGAACGATTCTCCGTTTCACGCTTCCAAAGCATATCAACTAATGGCAATGATTCGACGATGAGTTTTTCAAAAGCTGTTTTACCATAACATCGTATAAAACTGTCCGGATCTTCTCCTCTCGATAATAAAACGAAATTAACTCTGTTCCCAGGTATTAAATGACATAATACAAGATCAATAGCTTTATAAGCAGCACGCAAACCAGGATCATCACCATCAAAACATAACACTATACGAGGAGATAACTTCCATAGAAGACGTAATTGATATTCCGTCAAAGCGGTGCCAAGAGAAGAAACAACATTTTGTACGCCAGCCTGACACAAGGAAAGGACATCCATATAACCTTCAACGAGTATGATAAAAGAAGAACTATTCCGGCGCACATCTTTTCTTATTGATTTTTGAAGATAATTAAGAGCTCCGAAAAAATTATACAGATTCTTACCTTTATGGAAAAGAATTGTTTCCGGTGAATTAAGGTATTTAACGCTCTCCCCTTTTGAAAGAGTACGTCCTCCAAAAGCAATAACTTGTCCTCTAGAAGACCTAATAGGAAAAATAAGACGATTTCGAAATCTATCATAAGAAGTAGCACTATTGTCCCCATCAATTAAAAGACCTGCTTCAATGATTTTTTCCTCAGAAAAACCTTTTTGACGGAGATGTTCTCTCAAAGAGTAACGACTATCTGGAGCATATCCTAACTTAAACATTTCTATCGCATGAGAATCGATTCCACGTTCATCTAGGTAATAATGCAATCGCTTATCACGTGCATTTTTCAAAGAATGATGAAAAAAATCAGTAGCTACTTCTATAAGCCTGATTAAATCCGTTTGTATTTTTTCTTTTTTTTCTATCTTAGGATCAACAACCGGTAATGGAACACCTGCTATTGCCGCTAATCTTTGTACAGATTCGATAAAAGAGCATCCCAATAATGCTGATAAAAAACTAAGATGATCCCCTTTTACATGACAACTGAAACAATAATAAAATCCTTTACTATCATTACAGTGAAAACTTGGTGTTTTTTCATCATGGAAAGGACAACAAGCCCAATAATCACCTTTTACAGCATTCGTCTTTCTTCGATCCCAATCAACATACTGACCTATTAAATTGGAAATAGGAATATGAATCAAAAGATCTTTTATAAAATCACGAGGATAATTCATATTTTTATCTACTTTTGGAATATCATAATTCTTATTCTATCCCTAAATGCTAAGGACATACTGAAGAAAAAGAGTTTTACGCTGAATTATTCATTATGTATTACTTGAACGACCTTGGTTATACCCGTAATATGTTCAAGATCAAAGGCAATTTCTGGCGATATAGGATAGTGATCCAGCGTTATTTCTATTTCTATTTTTCCTTGTGATCTCAAAAAAATCAGACCTATCTTTCCCTGTTTATCATAATTTTGAGTTTGACGATTTTCAAAATATTTATGAATTTCTCGAAGGGGACTGCGATCTTGAAGGTATACCCGCAAAGAATCCAACATCTCCATGGATTTCTTTTCTAAAGATTCCACCCACAATAGGCGAATCGAATCTCTTTGAAGTGATAACTTATCTTCTTGAGAAACAACAATAATATATGGTTTCTTTTCTCTTAATAAACGAGGTTTTTCCTCTTCTAATTGCTGTTGTTCCTGTAATGATAAAAAATTGGGGTCTTCTTCTGCTTCTTGCAGCTTCATTTCTATTGCATGATCATAACAATCTTCAAGAAATAAAAAATCATGATTCCCATCTGGCTTCTTTTTTCCCTTTCTATTATTATTTTTAGGGAAAAAAATTGCCTCATATTCCTTTGCTGGCTCAGAAAAAGTCACCCAACCTATTCTACTCCCCTTGCGTGTCTTCTTTTGCTGTTTCGATACCACCATTGCTGCTAATCGGATATTATTACCCCTGATAGTAGCAACGCTTTCCTCATAACCCTTAATACCCATTTTCCGTAGTATTGGCTTATACACATCAAGAGGATGTCCTGAAAAATAAAAACCTAATACCCGTTGTTCATTTTCAAATCGCACAGAAGAATTCTCAACTGAGAATTTCTCCAAAGTAATTTTGTCAGAAAAAGTTCCCTTCTCATGAGCAAAAATATTTTCATGCTTGTTTGTACGATTTTTTTCAACCCACTGCGCATACTTTTGAATATTATCAAGAGATTGTAATAATTGCATACGACTATATCCAAAACAATCCAACGCTCCTGCAAAAACTAGACTTTCTAATACCCGACGATTTAATTTCTTTGAATCCACTCTCGAGCAAAAATCTTCTAAGCTATCAAATGGTTTGTCGGCAGACGCTTCCATAATATGACGTGCTGTTGTCGTTCCTACACCTTTAATAGCAGCCAAAGAATAATAAATACGATTATCTCCCACCTTAAAATCTACACATGGGGTGTTCACCGATGGAGGCATAATTTGAATGTTAAATTGACGTGCATCCTGACAAAATTTCTTAATTTTTTCTACATTATCCATTTCTAGAGTCATGGAAGCGGCTAAAAATTCAACAGGATAATGCGTTTTCATCCATGCGGTTTGATAAGAAATAACCGCATAAGCAGCAGCATGTGATTTATTAAAGCCATAGTCTGCAAATTTCGCTAATAATTCAAAAATATTCACAGCTATTGTTTTGCTTATACCATTTTTGCTTGCTCCAGAAATAAAACGCTCTTTCTGTTTATCCATTTCTTCTTTAATTTTTTTCCCCATTGCCCGACGCAAGACATCTGCTTCACTGAGAGAATATCCTGAAAGTAATTGAGCTATTTGCATAACTTGCTCTTGATAGATAATAACTCCCTGGGTTTCTTTGAGCATAGGATCAATTAATGGATGAATAGAAACTATTTTTTCTTTTCCATTTTTTCGATTATTATACACAACGATATTGTCAATTGGTCCCGGACGATACAATGAAACGAGAGCTATAATATCCTCAATACAATCCGGTTGCATACCTTCCAAGGCTTGACGCATTCCAGAACTTTCCAATTGAAATATACCTAAAGTGCCTTTTGTCGTTAGAAGATGATATGTCTCGTGATCATCAAAAGGAATGAGTGATAAATCAACTTTTACTCCCCGTTGAGCGAGAAAATCGAGGCTTTTTTGTAATAAAGTAAGCGTTTTAAGACCCAGAAAATCAAACTTAATTAAACCAGCTTTTTCAATCCATTTCATATTAAATTGTGTTACTGGCAGATCGGATCGTACATCACGATACATAGGTACTAATTGTGATAATGGACGATCACCAATGACAATACCCGCTGCATGAGTGGAAGCATGTCGATATAATCCTTCTAATTTTTGAGAAATTTCAAGAAGACGATCCACAGAAGGATCAGCTAACCTAGCCTCTCGAAAACGAGAATCATCGGCAATAGCTTGAAGAGAAACAGGATGCGCCGGATCATTAGGTATTAACTTACAAAGACGATCAACCTGAGAATACGGCATTTGCAAAGCTCGCCCCACATCACGTAATGCTGCCTTAGCCTGCAAAGAGCCAAAAGTAATAATTTGAGCAACTCGTTCATGCCCATATTTGTTTTGTACATATCGAATAACTTCATCACGTCGATCTTGACAAAAATCAATATCAAAATCTGGCATCGACATCCGATCTGGGTTCAAAAAGCGTTCAAAGAGAAGTGAAAAACGTAAAGGATCAATATCAGTAATTGTCAAAGCATAGGCAGTGACAGAACCTGCTCCTGAACCACGTCCAGGACCTACCGGAATATTGTTTTTTTTAGCCCATTGTATAAAATCAGCAACGATCAAGAAATATCCTGAAAACTTCATACGTGCGATGACATTCAACTCAAAATCAAGACGTTGTCTGTAATCTTGTGCATGGTATCCTTTTGCTATGGCACCTTGGGCAAGGCGTACTTCTAATCCTGCTACTGCTTTATTGCGCAACTCATTTTCTTCTTCTTTTTGAATATCATCACATTCTTTTTCAATAAAACGTGGCAAGATCGGTGCATGTACTTGAAGAATAAAAGAACAACGCCGAGCAATTTCTACTGTATTTTCTAAAGCTTCTGGTAAATCCGAAAATATAGAGACCATCTCAGAACGATTTTTCAAATAGTGATCAGGCGTGACTCGTGGACGATCTTTCTGAGACACGACAGTTGAATGTGCCACTGCCATCAATACATCATGAGCTTCGTAATCTTCTTCAGATAGAAATAAGGAATTATTAGTTGCAACCAAAGGCAATTCATGCGTGTATGCTAATTGAACTACCTGACTTTCACGATAGCGATCGTATCCCCGATGACGCTGTAAATTGACGTAGAGACGATCGCCAAAAAGCTTTTTAAAAGTAAGAAGCCGTTTTTCTGCTACTTGAGAACTATTGAAAAAAAAAGCTCTATCTATCGGACCAGAACTCCCACCTGTTAACATAATAAGGCCTTCTGTCCCTATCTCTTGCAACCAAGACAAACAAATACGAACAGATTGTTTTCCCTGATCTAGGAGATACATACGACTGACAAGCTCAATTAATCGCTGATATCCCTCGGCAGTCGATACTAAAAGAACTATAGAAGGAACAGTTGGGAAAGGTGTTTTTCCCTGATTAGTCATTTTTAAATTATCTTGCATATCAATATCTAGTTGACAGCCGATAATAGGCTGAATGCCAGCAGCACAAGCTTTTTGCGAAAACTCCAATGCACTAAAAAGATTATTTGTGTCAGTAATCGCAATAGCAGGTTGTTGATCTGCGGCAATTTTATCTAAAATATTATTTAAAGAAAGAGCTCCTTCCAACAAGGAATACGAAGAATGCACTTGCAAATGTACAAAACTAGGTGATTTTTCTAAATATTGTGTCAAGGGTAACTTTCTTTCTTTTGAAAATCTACTAATGAACACCACATTTTAAAGATACCCTGAAAATATGCTACATTGACACATTCATAAAACATACAAATCAAATCTCTCATGCATTGACGTCGTTAGGATAGAAAAATCTGCAACAAACAACAATTTTCATTGTTACCCATAAGTTAGTATCCCTTATATCATATATTGTTGCATAAAATTAGATATTAACCTCTTGTACTATGCAAATATTTCCAAAAGCGATCTTGATATGAAAAATAACCAATACCTCCTTACCCCGTGTATCATGATACAATCAGAGTTGTAATAAATCACGTATAAGAGTTGGAAATAATCCCTAAACGAGATATATTTCAGAGGTACAACAACATTAAACTTGCATGCACTTAATAATACAGCATACCTTTGCCTATTTATTATACAATATGCGTTGTTTTACCATCTCTTTACCAATGCGTAAAAAGGCATCATGTAGCTTACGTGAATTTTGCACTGAATAAAACCTGTCTGGCGAAGCACAGTTCTTGAGAAATTGATCAGCAGCCTCGGCTTGCACGCCAATTGCATAAACTATTGCCCCCCTTCTTTTTGCTTCATTACAATAAAAAAGGCTTTCTTTATTGTCTATATTTGGAGAAGAATTTTCACCGTCTGTCAGAAATATGATATATTTTTTATAATCATCATGTCCTTTTGCGATATGTTCCAATTTCTCTTTCGCGTCAAAAATTTTATTATAAGCATATTCCAATCCAGGAGTTGATTTTGTAGTAGAACCAAATATAAGACGGTTTATTTTTTCCTGAATATGTTGCACTCCCCATGCTAACGGAAAAGTTTGTACTATTTTGCTGGAAAATGTCACCAATCCGCTGCGAACAACGTTATTCACATCCGGAATTGATTTAATTATATCCAACATTTCCCTGATAGATCGTGTTGCAACACCTAGCTTGTCCATACCAGGACCAAAATGGTCGTTCATAGACAGGGAAACATCCAAAACCATCATCATATCTAATCCAATATCAGATTTAGAACTTATTTTTACAGAGCTCGTTATCAGCAACGGGGCATGGCTACTATTTGCACACCAAGGAAAAGTACAAAATATGAATGGCATCTCATATCGAGAGACCGCTGATAAATTATAATCTTTATGTTGATCATCTATGATGATACTAAGTGATGTCGATCGCTCTATATTATTGATATCTTGCGCAAAACCGTTCTCTCGCAATTCGTTTCGAAAATCCGTTTGCCAAATATTCTTTATTATTCTATAGCTAAAATCATTTTTTTGTTTCTTTCCATTGTTACCATTCTCTTGATTTAATATTTTTGTCGCTGTATACAGGAGAGAATGATCTAGGATGTAGTGTAGTTTTGCTTTCACAAAAAATTTATGGGATGTTTCAATAACCAACCCCATAACAATAAAAATCACAGGCAGAAGAATAGCCGTTAGTATCGATATGCTTCCTTTACAGTTGTAAAAAAAATTTCGAATATTTAAAAAAGACATCAGCAATCCATATTCTAAATTCTAATTATTTTATCAATAGTACGATATAAACTATAATATCTTATGGATATGAACTATGGATGTAGATTATATGGATGAATTAATTTTACTTGTAAGTGATTTATAGCATAAAGCGGTAGTGAATGATTTTCTATTTAGAGGAACATTGGTCGTCTATGAATTCTTATGATTTCCTATCGCCTAGCCGTTTTATCCATGCATGAGTTCTTATATTTTTTGCAAGCAGTACTTAATTAGGGAGTGTTTTTCCCCTCTTTTAAATTATCCGACCGCTATGATACCCACCGATCAACTCCTGAATTCTATACAGCTCATCTTTTTTTATCTTGAATAGCTCTAAGCCTTTTGCCTATAGCAAGCGGATTATAGGTTTTGCAAGTTTATGAATTTTTGTAATTCCGATTTTTTTCTAGACGCCATACAGTCAATCTAAAGAATTTCCTATAAACGTAGCATGGTTAATAACTTGCCATCCTGACAAAGAATTGCCTCTCCACAGACTCAATGACCATACTTTTCAAGTTGATCACAACATTCAGATCTCTATCGTAAACTGCTTAGTACAAAAAGCCAAGAACGTCTTTTTTCTGGGATCGCCCGCCATGCATATAACTGTCACCTGAACTTAAATACGCTCATATCTACAATGAGAAGCAAACCAAAATATTGGTGCATCATTTCACATATATTCAAATTCTCAATGCCAGTAGTGTGAAATCATCGCATGAGGTGAACTTATTCATAACATCAGAAAACAAGGTCACAATACAAGCATGCATCTTGGCAAGATTCAATTTTTAACCTTGCCATAATTTACTGAACGTTTGAAAACTGACGCGTCCTAGCACCTCGAGATCATCTCTCCCGTGGAAAGCAGTACACTGACCTCTATCTCACACCTTGGCTGTCGTCTTTTAAAAGATGTGAATGTCTGTCTGTCGTATCCGCTATGATTCTAACAAATCAACAGTCATCCATGTGGGAGACCATCTCTGACATAAATTTACCACCCTGTGCATGTGCATCCATCCAAGTTTGGGAATATATATTGCGTGGAGTTTCGAATTCGCATTTGAACTAATCGTTAGTAACCGTAAAGATGAATCTCATTTTTAACTTCTGTTCTAACGTTAACGAGATCTGCTTTAGTTGTGGCAGTATGATGTTTCCAAATTTGAAAGTTGTACCCTTCAACACTATTTGTGTTCTAAATACATCAAGTCACAGCAGTCAGTACTGCACTGTTTTAGGCGATAAAAATACTACGTTGGGTTAAACCTCGACTCCTGTAAGAATTAAAATAGCTACCTATACCTACAAATGTCGCATAAAAAGATAGGTAAAATTATTGAGCTATTTTACATGCAAAAAGAAAACATCGCACAATTAATCTCTTCTGTCTTTTATCTTTTAGATGATAAGAGATAGTTAAACACATGATTTTATTTTATAATTATATTTATACAAATAATTCTAAATATTAACATGAGAAACAATTTCTACTACTCGGTTGGCAGGTAAGTGAAAATAGTCAGATGGATCTTCTGCATAAGTAGAAAGCATAATAAACAAATGATCTTGCCAATTAGGCATTCCAGCTCGTGATGTCGGTACTAATTTACGACGTCCTAAGTAAAATGATGTGTTCATAATTTCAAATTTTAATCCATTATTTCTCAACTCTGCCAATGCTTGAGAAACATTTTGTTCTTCCATGTACCCAAAAAATAATTCAACACGCGAAAAGTGTTCGGAAATCTTTTCGCATACAAAGCGTTTTTCTTTTGGGATCCGTGGTTGATTAGCTGTATTAATCGTCAGAATAATATTCTGTTCATGTAAAATGCGATTGTGTTTGATATTCTGTAATAAAGCATCTGGGACAGCTTGTGAATCACTCGTCAGAAAAATTGCAGTACCTGGAACTTGTTGGCTTGAATTTTCTATTGAGATTATAAAGGAGTGAATTGGAATATCAGCGTGGCGAGTGAGTGTAGATAAAAGATTTGTACCTCTTCTCCATGTCCACATTACGATGATACAAAGAGAAGCAATCAGCAATGGAGTATATCCACCATCAAGTACCTTAAATAAATTCGCTCCTAAGAAAGTCATTTCAATCGATAATAATGGAAAGAGGAAGATGATAACCTTAGAAATTTTCCATTTCCAACACACATGAACGAAAACAGAAAACATAATTGTGGAAATGACCATAGTCCCACTGACAGAGATTCCATATGCCGCAACCAAAGATTCAGAATGCCTAAACCCAATTACAAATAGGAGAACTCCAACAAATAGAAACAAATTAATGCTTGGCAAAAACACTTGTCCTTTAAAAGTTTCTGAGGTGAAGAATATCTTCATACGCGGTAAAAAGCCCAAATGAATCGCCTGTCTTGCTAATGAAAATGTTCCTGTAATCACGGCTTGACTAGCAATAACCGTTGCACATGTTGCTGTTAAAACTGCAAAAGGTAAAAACCATCCTCCAAACATCATATAAAAAGGATCTTTGATAGCTTCAGGATTGGAAAGTACCAGAGCTCCTTGTCCTAAGTAATTGATTGCTAAGGCTGGAAAGATAACCATCCAAGCATATTGAATTGGTTTACGACCAAAATGTCCAAGATCAGCATAGAGCGCTTCTGCCCCCGTAATGGTTAAAAAAACCGAACCCAAAACAACGAGGGAAATAGTTCCTTTTCCAAAAACCATATGCAAAGCATACATAGGATTAAAAGCAGCGAGAATACCCCAATCATCCGATATATGGATCAATCCTGATACTGTTATCATTAAAAGCCAAGCGACCATAATAGGAGAAAAAAAACAAGCCACTCCTTTAGTGCCGTGAGATTGCAACATGAATAATAGAACTAATATTCCTAAAGCAATTAGGATAATAAAATTATCTAATTCCGGAGCTATATACCTCACACCTTCTACTGCAGAAAGGACAGATAGCGCTGGTGTTACCATACTATCGCCAATAAACAACGCAGAACCAGCCAAGCCCAATGCTATTAATACAGTTGATCGCTTAGGAATTTTTTTTAATAACAAAGCAAGGAGGGATAATATTCCACCTTCACCATCATTATCTGCCCTTAATAACAATAAGATATACTTTATTGTCACAACGATGGTAAGAACCCAAATCATGAGGGAAACTAAACCTATAACCTCGGTCCTTTCCACAAGAAGAGTATGATTCATTGTTGTTGTTTTTAACGCTTCTTTAAAAGCATAGAGAACACTAGTACCAATATCTCCATAAACAACACCTATGGATTCAAACATAAGGTAAAAAGGATTTGGACTATTCTTTTGAAGATCTTCGGTCTGAGTATTCATGATAACAAAACATTTGCCTTTATAAATTAGTAGCTTCCTTAGTGATTTTTTTCTTATCGACTAAGAAAAGATTCTTTTATATCGTATAACAATAAAAATGGATCATCCTAAATATGTATTCATTTTTTAATCCGATCATCACGGATACAGCATATAGGAAAACCTCGCTCAAGATTAATATTGTTCTATAGAAGAAAACGAACCCTTGATATCATAGGAATAATACAAAAAATATTTATTCCCGACAATGATAAAATCTTAAGGAAGATATCCTTATGAAAGTTTTAAATTATTTAAACAAAAAATTGTTGGATACGATCTGAAATTTCTTGATATATTTCCGAAGTTGCTGAATTCATATTATGCACTACGATTGGAATTCCTAAATCTGATAGCACTCTAACATCCATATCAAAAGGCACTGATTCCAAGAAAGGTATGCCTATTTTCTCTGCTTCAAAACGCGCCCCACCGTTTCCAAATAGATCATACTTTTTACCAGTATCAGAAGCCAAGAAATAGCTCATATTTTCAATCATACCAATAATAGGTATATTCATTTTCTGATACATAGAAATTGCTCTTTTTACATCAATCAAAGCCAAATCTTGCGGAGTAGAAACAATTACAACACCTGAAAGAGGTATTTTTTGTGCTATTGTTAGATGAGCATCACCAGTTCCTGGAGGCATATCTATCAACAAAAAATCTAATTGTCCCCAAACCACATTATGCAACATATGCATTATAGCAGATTGTACCATTGGTCCCCGCCATATCATTGCAACATTTTCATCTACGAGGGAAGCCATAGACATTATTTTAATGCCATAATTTTCCTTAGGTTTTAAGAATTTTTTATCTGATATTTCTACTTTCCCAGATATTTTTAAAAGTTTTGGTATGGAAGGACCGTAAACATCCGCATCCAATATAGCAACATTTTTGCCTTTATTTTTCAATGCACATGCAATGTTGACAACAGTAGTTGACTTTCCAACCCCTCCCTTTCCAGAAGCCACTGCGACGAATTTTTTAACATTTAGATTATTTCTTTGTTGTGGGGGATTTTTATTTTCTGTGAGTGTGACGACGGCATTTTTCACAGTGGGAATATTTTGTATTATCTGTTGAGCGTTGGAGCGCAAGGATTGCAATTGGTGTGCGATAGTGTGGGGAACGGTGATGGAGAGATAGACGGTATTGTGGACGATAAATATCTCAGATAGCCGTTGCATCTCTACGATATTGTTTTTTTCTCCAGGGATAGATAAGACTTTCAAAGAATCCACAATTTGATTTTTTAGGATTTGGTTCATTGTGAGGGAGACCCGTAATACAATGGTTGCGGAGGTGGGATTCGAACCCACGACCTTCAGGTTATGAGCCTGACGAGCTACCAGACTGCTCCACCCCGCGATAATAATCTCATCATTACTAAAAAAAACAATCCGTCCTTTATAGACCTGGCAGCGACCGACTCTCCCGCATCTTAAGATGAAGTACCATAGGCGCTAGGGCATTTAACGGCCGTGTTCGGAATGGGAACGGGTGCAGAAACCCCGCAAAAGCCACCAAGTCTATAAAAAACGAATGGAAAATGGTCTTTAAAAATTTATGACTATGGACAATAAGAGCAATCAAGCCAATCAAGCTATTAGTACTGGTCAGCTTCACTAGTTACCTAGCTTCCACATCCAGCCTATCAACGTGGTAGTCTCCCACAGCTCTGATAGGGAATACTCGTTTTCAGGTTGGTTTCCCACTTAGATGCTTTCAGCGGTTATCCATTCCGTATTTAGCTACCCTGCTATGCTATTGGCATAACAACAGGTCCACCAGAGATACGTCCATCCCGGTCCTCTCGTACTAGGGAAAGATCCTGTCAATATTCCTACACCCACGGCAGATAGGGACCGAACTGTCTCACGACGTTCTGAACCCAGCTCACGTACCGCTTTAATTGGCGAACAGCCAAACCCTTGGGACCTTCTCCAGCCCCAGGATGCGATGAGCCGACATCGAGGTGCCAAACAACCCCGTCGATATGGACTCTTGGGGGTCATCAGCCTGTTATCCCCGGCGTACCTTTTATCCGTTGAGCGATGGCCCTTCCACGCGGAACCACCGGATCACTATGACCGACTTTCGTCTCTGCTCGACTTGTCAGTCTCACAGTCAGGCAGGCTTATGCCATTGCACTCAACAAGCGATTTCCGACCGCTCTGAGCCTACCATCGCGCGCCTCCGTTACTCTTTCGGAGGCGACCGCCCCAGTCAAACTACCCACCATACAATGTCCCGACCCCGGATAACGGAGCGCGGTTAGACATCCACTTTGATAAGGGTGGTATTTCAAGGATGGCTCCACAAAAACTAGCGCCTTCGCTTCAGTGCCTACCACCTATCCTACACATATCAAAACAAACGCCAATGTAAAGCTATAGTAAAGGTGCACGGGGTCTTTCCGTCTAACCGCAGGAACCCCGCATCTTCACGGGGAATTCAATTTCACTGAGTCTGCGTTGGAGACAGTGGGGAAGTCGTTACGCCATTCGTGCAGGTCGGAACTTACCCGACAAGGAATTTCGCTACCTTAGGACCGTTATAGTTACGGCCGCCGTTTACTGGGGCTTCAATTCAGAGCTCTCACCCCTCCTATTAACCTTCCAGCACCGGGCAGGCGTCAGACCCTATACTTCGTCTTACGACTTCGCAGAGCCCTGTGTTTTTGGTAAACAGTCGCTACCCCCTAATCTGTGACACCTCCTCTTGGTTGCCCAAAAAAAGGTCACGCTTATCCCGAAGTTACGCGCGCAATTTGCCGAGTTCCTTCAACGCAGTTCTCTCAAGCGCCTTAGTATGCTCTACCTGACCACCTGTGTCGGTTTCGGGTACGGTCTATACGGTGGAGCTATTTCCTGGAACCAATCCAAAGCACACTTAATCCAATAAAAATGTACAATATACTTGATCCGTCACTTCCACCAGGCCCACAAATATTAATGTGGTTCCCATCAGCTACGCGTTTCCGCCTCACCTTAGGGGCCGGCTAACCCTGCTCAGATTAACTTTAAGCAGGAACCCTTGGTCTTTCGGCGAGAGGGTTTCTCACCCTCTTTATCGTTACTCATGTCAACATTCTCACTTCCGATACCTCCAGAGGCTCTCACAAGTCCTCCTTCATCAGCTTACGGAACGCTCCGCTACCACTCGTTTAAAAATAAACAAATCCTCATCTTCGGTGCATGGCTTTAGCCCCGTTACATTTTCGGCGCAAAAATCCTTATCTAGACCAGTGAGCTGTTACGCTTTCTTTAAATGATGGCTGCTTCTAAGCCAACATCCTGGTTGTTTTGGGATCTTCACATCCTTTCCCACTTAGCCATGACTTCGGGACCTTAGATGGAGGTCAGGGTTGTTGCCCTCTCCACAATGGACGTTAGCACCCACTGTGTGTCTGCCAACTAGTACTCCTCGGTATTCGGAGTTTGGTTAGGAGCAGTAAGGCGGTAAGCCCCCATAGCCTATCCAGTGCTCTACCCCCGAGGGTATTCAGTTAACGCTCTACCTAAATAGATTTCGCGGAGAACCAGCTATCTCCGAGTTTGATTGGCCTTTCACCCCTAGCCACAAGTCATCCCAATCTATTGCAACAGATACGGGTTCGGTCCTCCAATTGGTGTTACCCAACCTTCAACCTGCTCATGGCTAGATCACTCGGTTTCGGGTCTAATGCAACAAACTAAACGCCCTATTCAGACTCGCTTTCGCTACGCCTACACCTACCGGCTTAAGCTCGCTTGTCACACTAAGTCGTTGACCCATTATACAAAAGGTACGCCGTCAGCCTCGCGGCCTTCGACTGTTTGTAGGCATTCGGTTTCAGGGTCTATTTCACTCCCCTCATAGGGGTTCTTTTCGCCTTTCCCTCACGGTACTAGTTCACTATCGGTCATGCACGAGTACTTAGGCTTGGAGCGTGGTCGCCCCATATTCAGACAGGATTTCACGTGTCCCGCCCTACTCAAGGATAGAAAAAATTATTACGTATACGGGGCTATCACACACTATGGCTTACCTTCCCAGGTAATTCTACTTAAATCTTTCCTACCACTGGCCTGATCCGCGTTCGCTCGCCACTACTAACGGAGTCTCAATTGATGTCCTTTCCTACAGGTACTTAGATGTTTCAGTTCCCTGCGTTCGCTTCTTTTACCCTATTTCATTCAGATAAAGATACCTTCAAAATACCTAGAAAATTAAACCAACTTAGTTCAGTTTCCTAGGCACATAAGGCGGGTTACCCCATTCGGAAATCTACGGATCAATGCTTATTTGCAGCTCCCCATAGCTTATCGCAGCATATCACGTCCTTCATCGCCTGTGCATGCCAAGGCATCCACCAAATGCCCTTTCGCGCTTGATTACTCTCATTGTCAATCGTCATAAAGTTCTTTGCAAACTCTTTATAATTAAAAAAACATAATATCCTTATGCTTCTTCAATAGACCAATTTCCTGAGATAAATTCTCAACGTGCGGTTAACAACGCCGGTATCTTATATGTCGCATACAATGCCAACATAAAAAATACAAAAAAATATATCTTCTATTCAATTTTCAAAAAACTCTTGCTCCAAAAAATCAGAACAAAATTCCATAATTACGCCAATGGTGGAGCCGAGCGGAATCGAACCGCTGGCATCCTGCTTGCAAAGCAGGCGCTCTACCGACTGAGCTACGGCCCCCTGAACAAAAAGTGGTGGGCCCAGGTAGATTTGAACTACCGACCTCACCCTTATCAGGGGTGCACTCTAACCACCTGAGCTACGGGCCCTCAAAACCAAATATTAACGACCCCCCATCATCGCAAAAAATCCGAAAAGAAAGAGAAACATGGACGGCGATCCTTTTAAAAACGCTGCTTCACAACAGCAAATTTATATCAAGCTTAATTAAAAGCTTTAATCTTCAAAAAACGTTCAGATCACTCAATAAATTCAATGATACTCAACATCTTCCTTAGAAAGGAGGTGATCCAGCCGCAGGTTCCCCTACGGCTACCTTGTTACGACTTCACCCCAGTCGCTGACCCTACCGTGGCCGGCTGCCTCCTTGCGGTTAGCACACCGTCTTCAGGCAAAACCAACTCCCATGGTGTGACGGGCGGTGTGTACAAGGCCCGAGAACGTATTCACCGCGGCATGCTGATCCGCGATTACTAGCGATTCCGACTTCATGCACTCGAGTTGCAGAGTGCAATCCGAACTGAGATGGCTTTTGGGGATTAGCTCCGCCTCGCGACTTCGCAACCCATTGTAACCACCATTGTAGCACGTGTGTAGCCCAGCCCATAAGGGCCATGAGGACTTGACGTCATCCCCACCTTCCTCCGGCTTATCACCGGCAGTCCCTATAAAGTACCCAACATCTAGGTAAAAACCTAAACTTGATGGCAACTAGAGGCAGGGGTTGCGCTCGTTGCGGGACTTAACCCAACATCTCACGACACGAGCTGACGACAGCCATGCAGCACCTGTGTAAAGGTCTCCGAAAAGAAAATACCATCTCTGATATCGTCCTATACATGTCAAGGGCTGGTAAGGTTCTGCGCGTTGCATCGAATTAAACCACATGCTCCACCGCTTGTGCGGGCCCCCGTCAATTCCTTTGAGTTTTAATCTTGCGACCGTACTCCCCAGGCGGAGTGCTTAATGCGTTAGCTGCGCCACTGAATGGTAAACCACCCAACAGCTAGCACTCATCGTTTACGGCGTGGACTACCAGGGTATCTAATCCTGTTTGCTCCCCACGCTTTCGCGCCTCAGCGTCAGTATCAGGCCAGTGAGCCGCCTTCGCCACCGGTGTTCCTCCGAATATCTACGAATTTCACCTCTACACTCGGAATTCCACTCACCTCTCCTAAACTCTAGACAACCAGTATTAAAGGCAGTTCCAAGGTTGAGCCCTGGGATTTCACCTCTAACTTAATCGCCCGCCTACGCGCCCTTTACGCCCAGTTATTCCGAACAACGCTCGCCCCCTTCGTATTACCGCGGCTGCTGGCACGAAGTTAGCCGGGGCTTCTTCTCCGAATACCGTCATTATCTTCTCCGGCGAAAGAGCTTTACAACCCTAAGGCCTTCTTCACTCACGCGGCATGGCTGGATCAGGGTTGCCCCCATTGTCCAATATTCCCCACTGCTGCCTCCCGTAGGAGTCTGGGCCGTGTCTCAGTCCCAGTGTGGCTGATCGTCCTCTCAGACCAGCTATAGATCGTAGCCTTGGTAGGCTCTTACCCTACCAACTAGCTAATCCAACGCAGGCTCATCTCTCTCCAATAAAATCTTTCCCCCAATAGGGCGTATACGGTATTAGCACACGTTTCCATGCGTTATCCCGTAGAAAAAGGTAGATTCCTACGCGTTACTCACCCGTCTGCCGCTCGTATTCGCATACGCGCTCGACTTGCATGTGTTAGGCCTGCCGCCAGCGTTCGTTCTGAGCCAGGATCAAACTCTCATGTTCTTGCCAAAGGCACTGCCATGTAAAATCCAATGCTACAAACATCTTCCAACGTCATAACAACAGAAAAACATGAACAACGAACCTCTCACATCGTAATTAATAACATAATTACAAAAATAAAAAAAACCGCCGTCCACGTCTCCCTTTCTTCTCTCTATTCTATTCTCAAATAACGTCACCAGTACTAAACAGATCACATAACCAAGTCAACCAAAATTACTCAAAAAAAATACTCCAACCAATAATACTCAAAGATACAATAACCAATATTTGACTCTATGTGTTAGAATTAGGATATTAATAGTACAGGCAACATTCACTACAAGGTTACCAACAATGAGAATTCTCTCCAAAGCCTATATTCCTGAATTGCCAAATTACTATTCTGGCAAAGTTCGAGAAAACTACTTTTTAAGCGATGGAACCCGCATTACCATAGCAACAGATAGATTGAGCGCATTTGATCAAAATATCGCTTGCATTCCATATAAGGGTGAAGTGTTAAATCAAATAACACAATATTGGTTCCACCATACATCAGATATATGTAGCAATCATACCTTAGATTACCCAGATCCTAATGTCTTAGTGGGACAACAATTGCAAATGTTCCCGATAGAATTAATTGTGCGTGGCTATTTAGCGGGCAATACCAAGACTTCCCTTCTTACATTTTATAAAAATGGAAAACGTAAGATATATGAATATCTACTGCCTGATAATATGTCCGACAATCAGAAATTACCATATCCTGTGATAACTCCTACAACAAAATCTTCAGAATCTGCTTCTGGTTGTGACCAACCTATATCCCCAAATGAAATTATCCACAGAGGAATCTTAACTCGAAACCAATGGGAAACAATCTCTTCTTATGCTCTCTCTCTCTTTGAGCGAGGATGCAAACTTGCACTAGAAAACGGTTTGATTCTCGTGGATAGTAAATATGAATTTGGCATAGATAAAAAACAAAACATCATTCTAGCTGATGAAATTCATACGCCAGATTCTAGTCGTTACTGGGAGGTTGAAACCTACGAAAAATCCTTTAGAGAAGGAATTACTCCCATTGGATTAGATAAAGATTTTATTCGCAATTGGATACTCACGCGTTGCAATCCTTATAGGGATAATATTCCTGATATTCCTGAAAATATCATACTTCGCACATCACAAACCTACATTGCAGCATATGAAAAAATAACCGGATTAAAATTTATTGCTGACAATTCGGAACTACCTCCCTTAGAGCGAATCCGCAATAATTTACGCAAATACACACACCGTCATCTTTCATCACGCAATTAAACCCCGATGCATATCTCAGAGTAAATCCCTCGCAACAGCCTATTAATCATATAGCCGAGAATCAATTTAACGGTTTTTATAACCTCCCGAAAATATCACTTTCAATCTCCTATAAAAAATAACCCATCTTTTTTCTATGACTATTACAAAAAACAATGAACACCAACACTCAACATATATTCTTTTTTTAAAGCATTGTAAAAAGCGCATAGTCAATGTATAAGCTCGAGTAGTATGTTGACTTTGATGTAATTCTTGCAATTTCAGAAAACAGAAGATATTTTGGTTTTTAGAAGAAAATGGATATTAATTTTGATGTACATTAGTACGCGTTAGTACTTTCCCTGGTAGCTCAGCGGTAGAGCATTCGACTGTTAATCGACAGGTCGCCGGTTCGAATCCGGCCCGGGGAGCCATATATAAATCGTAATTCATTCATATTAAGTTATTTTTTCAGCACGACCGTAACAGTAAGGTTTAGGTTATTTTTTGAGGCAATCAACCTTCTTCTAATTAACAAATAAAATATTTTAGATGCTGTAATATGGATGACTTGTTAAATCAGGAATAACATCCTCTTCTTATTTCCAATGACCTAGTAATTCCATGAAAAAGAACTGAGGAAAACATATGTACAAGGTGTAAATTTTCTTTTAAAATGTGATCACTAGTTAGTTTAGATAATGAGTCACTTCGCATAAAATATCTTTTTAAAACGTTAGCTTTGATCGCCTCTCATCTTCAGTTTCTTTCCTTCAGATGATTTAGTGGTAACATCGTTGATCTGTCCAAAGCCAAAATTAACAGCTGAAAAACCCAAATTCATCAACTCAGCGATGAGGAGAATGAAACGCTATCACCCTTCATAAGAGCACAACATAAATGCGCTATCAACTAAAATAATTTAGTTGCAACCTATCTAACCCTCTCATTATACGTATCAAAGATTCAATATCCCCATATTCCCTCCCATAAAATAAAAAATTTAAATTGCCCATTTTTTCTGTGTCGTAAATGAAATTGTCAGCCACCTTTCTTCCCCTAATCCACCAATAGCATTTCCTATCTCATGTCTTATAGCGTCAAGAGATGCTATTCTCTTAATTGGATAATGTGCGGGGACGATTAAGTATATCTCTATAATGCGAGAACGACCGACCTTGGTAACGTATGTGTAGAAGTCAAGAAAACCATGACGGATCACAATAGGATAGAGCGCTTCCCTTACCTGACTATCAAGATCAGGCGAAGTCATCTGAAAAATTTCAAAAGTTGCGCTCTTCATCGTACAAATTGCCGATGGAAGAATAAACAAACAAATGAACATCAAAACCATCGAGTCAACGTAAGGAATAATCCAATCGTACGCGCTATCTCTCAACAACATGGCACATAAAAAAGCGATCACAACAGCCAATAACAGGTATCCTGCGACAATCCAAGATTTTGCATCCAATGCGATAAAATCAGATTTTATTTCCCGATTGCATCTGTTTTCGTATACGCCCATCATCAAACAAATAAATGAAGCTACACAAGAGTAAATGACAGCTTTTTCGAAATTAATATCATGCCCACCTGATATAATATTTAAAATAGAAATCAAAAATTCATAAAGCGCTACACATATCAATATAACAGAATTAAAAGCCAAAACCATCGGTTCAAAATGCCAAAAACCAAACTGGAAATATCTCTCACGCTCGCGATAATCAACTTTTGAAACATCTCGCGCAATGAGTTTGGCTACCAACAAAGAAAGCGCTGTCATCCCTGCTTCTAAGTATGAATAAAATCCATCAAAAACAATTGAGGAAGAGTTTGTAATCGTACCAATAATGAGATTTACCGATGCCATAAAAATTGTCATACAAATGGACAGTTTTAACAACGATTCTTCTGATTTTGATCTTGCTTTATAGTTTTGCATCTAGTAACCTTACAGTGTATTTTAACAGCAATCTACGGACAATTATATTTCGTTGAAAAAATATCTTTTCTATGGAGTGGGTTTAGTTTTGACAACAAATTATTTGACTCTATCCAGAATCTTTATGTTCTTAGATAGCATAAAATGGAGTAAAATGTATGGACTTTAAACTGCCAAATTTACCTTATAGTTATGATGACCTTTCTCCGTATATGTCGAAAGAAACACTTGAGTATCACCATGATGTGCATCATAAGAATTACGCCGACAATGCATTAAAGCTCGCATCTGATGCCGAAATGTTGCACTTGTCTCTTGAGGAAATTATAATAAAATCACATGGATCTAATGCCGGTCTTTTTAATAATGCTTCCCAATATTATAATCACAATCTTTTTTGGGCATGTATGAAGAAAAATGATGGAAAAGGAAAAGTACCTCAAGCGCTAAGCGATGCCATCGATGATAATTTTGGGAGCTTTGAAAAGTTTAAGTCAGATCTTATTACAGCCGCTTCTACACAATTTGGATCTGGATGGGGATGGTTATCCGTAAAAAATGGAAAACTAGAGATATCAAAAACCCAAAACGCCGAAAACCCTCTCATAAATGGAGCAATACCTATCCTTGGTATAGACGTGTGGGAACATGCGTATTACTTAGATTTCAAGTATAGGCGTGCGCATTACATTGAATCCTTCATTACCAACCTTGTGAACTGGGAATATGTCTGTGAACGTTATGAGACAGCTATGCTAGCTCAAAAGGTGACTTAATAATTCTTTGAGCTGATATTTTATTTTAAATAATATGCAACAGGTAGAGGTGGTGTGTATTAAAACGATCGCATGAGGAATAAAAATATATACATTTTTTGCGTTCAGGTTTTTCACGTTTATTTTTTTCCGGCACTTCCGCTTTTCCTTCTTTTCTCTTGAAAAAACACAAGATAATAAGAATATAGTGTATCCATAAAATAGGCTTAGTATAATAATTAAGCGAAAACAAAGAAAAATTTTATTAAGAATATATTTTTAGAATTTAAAAATCTGCAGTGAACTTAATTTACAAGTACCCGAATAAACGTATTCGCTCAAAATATTTGATATAAGCAGTACATCTCCACCATAATCATCATACTGCGCATCTAGGCACCAAATTTCAAGAACAGAATTATTCTTTAAAAAAGAACTTTAAAAAAATGGAAAAGTCAAACCTAGCATCAAAGGGAAAGAATCGCCGAAACTACTAATACGATCCTGATGGAGAAGTAACATCATCCTTGTTACATTTTCTACCACGCATATCATCCATGATCCTTTTTTTCAAAATAGAAGATGCCTTAAACACCACTACACGACGAGGATCAATTTTTACCTCTTGATTGGTCTGTAAATTACGTCCAACACGCGAACCCTTTTGCTTTACATGAAAAGTAGCAAAAGAAGAAATCTTGATTGCTTCTCCACGCACCGCAGAATCACAAATTTCGTTAAATAGGGTCGTAACAAAACGAGTAGAATCTTTCCTAGAAAGACCAAATTCTTTTGAAATAGATTTTACCAAATCCGATCGGGTTATAGTTTTGCTCATGACATACCATCCAATTTATTATCACCATCCACGCAAAAAAATCTCAACACGACAAACATTATCTAACTACCATCGTAATAGTACAGTCCCCGAAGTAAATCCTCCGCCCATTGCTTCCAACAAAAGGCAATCCCCCTTTTTAACACGCCCTTCTTTCACCGCTACAGCTAAAGCAAGGGGAATAGAAGCAGCAGAAGTATTGCCATGTATATCCACCGTAACAATTACTTTATCAAAAGGAATCTTCATCTTGTCTACTATACTATTGATAATACGCCAATTAGCTTGATGTGGAACAAACCAATCAATATTTTCAATTGTCAAATGAGTAGAATCAAAAACTTTTTCTATCAATTCCACGGCCTTTTCCACCGCATACTTAAAAACCGCCTTTCCTTCCATACGAATACAACCCACAGTTCTAGAAGTAGAAGGCCCACCATCTACGTATAACTTGTCAATATAAGAACCATCAGAACATAAATACGTTGATAAGATACCTGTATCAGCCATACTAGAGCCTTTCACTTCCACTCCCTCAAGAATCAAAGCCCCAGCACCATCGCCAAACAAAACACAAGTAGAGCGATCAGACCAGTCAACAATACGCGAGAACGTATCAGATCCTATTACCATAACACGTCGCACAACTCCTGAGCGTATATATGAATCTGCTGTAGTCACTGCATAAACGAATCCAGAACAAACAGCCTGCATGTCAAAGGCAAAACCGCGCTTCATTCCCAAACGATTCTGAATATTGACAGCAGTCGAAGGGAAAGTCTGATCTGGAGTCGACGTAGCTACAATTATTAAATCAATATCGTCTACACTCATTTCCGCATGATGCAATGCATCACGCGCAGCCGCCTCTCCAAGAGAAGCAGTTGTCTCATCTTTTCCAGCGATATGCCGTCGACTGATACCAACACGCCTTTTAATCCAACCATCGGAGGTATCTACAATACTCTCTAAATCAGAATTAGACAACACCCTCCGAGGAAGAGATAAACCAATCCCTCGTACGGTAGAACGAATCACGTTTATCACTTTCCACTACCTGACACAATTTTCTTCTCATGCACATCTAGCAAACTATCCCGAACTCGCTGCATATCATCCTTCACCATATCTATAAAACCATTTTGAGACATATTATGAGCAATACCTAAAACATTAAATATCGACTTAGCATCACTACTCCCATGCCCTTTTACAACAAGCCCATCAACTCCTAGCAAGACTCCCCCATTAAAATTACGCGGATCAAATCCTTCTTTTACCTCCCGTAAAGATTTTTTGATTAACAAACAACCAATCCTAGATAACAATGTCCTATTTAAAGATTTCTGCAAAACTCCTGAAATATGACGAACCGCCCCTTCTGCGGCTTTAATGGCAATATTACCAGAGAATCCTTCGGTTACGATGACATCTACAAAACCCTTTGCTATATCATTCGCCTCAATGAAACCCTTGTATTTAAAAGCACCACAACACTCTCCACGCAATAAACGCGCCGATTCTTGTAAGACATCGTTCCCTTTTATTTCCTCAGTTCCAACATTAAGCAATCCTATAGATGGACAATTGATTCCCGCAACGGAACGAGCAAAAAAACTACCCAAAATAGAAAGTTGCACCATATGCGATACAGTAGACCCGATAGTAGCACCGACATCCAATATAATGCACTTCCCCTTAACAGTTGGCCAAAATGCCGCAAGAGATGGACGATCCACTCCGCTGATCCTACTTAAACATAATCTAGCCATAGCAATCAGAGCACCAGTATTGCCAGCAGTAACGACAGAAGCAGCTTGATTTTTCTTCACCGCTTCAATAGCACGCCACATACTAGACACATTTCTACCCCTACGCAACGCATCTGCCGGCCTCTCATCCATCGCGATAGATACCTCACAGTGATGAAAACAGCTACGCTCTTTTAAGAGTGGGTGAGAATCCAAAATTGGCAAACAAACCTTAGCATCCCCATACATTAAAAAACGAATCCGAGGATGAGCTTCAAGAAATTTAGAGGCTCCTAAAATAAGATCCCTCGCCCCTAAATCTCCTCCCATAAGATCAAGAGAAATCGTATCGACGTTACCCCCTTGCAATACATCCATTTGATTCATCTACTACTACCCTCACAGACATTAAAATATCCCTAACCATATACGATATTTATTATTGTAACATTATTTGATATTCTTTTGCGTTTTTCCGTCTCAACTTTAATTGCTGCTAAAAACTAAATATAGATTTAGTTTTTTAATTGATCTGTATCATATATATTAGAAAATGTGATCCCCTCTTTTTTAGGATATGGATTAATTGCTATAGCTGTAAAATCAGCAATTACCGCACCAATGTCAATGACTCCATCCTCTGAAAAGGGTAAAATATCAGGTTCTCGTATCACTACAACGTTTTTTTTACCAGAAGTATCACCATTTGGATACAAGAACTTTGAAGAAGAAGGCACAAAAATACATCCTAATGTATCCTCTACTTCAGACAGCAATGGCTCTAAAGTAATGACACATGATTGTATAATGGTTGCATACAGGTTACCTGACATACGAACTCCCACTTTTTTCCAAACAGAAAGCTTAACATCAGCACACCAACTTTCAACCGACATTACCCCTAATTGTTCTGCTAATTTTTTACAATCTAAAGAATCCGCCTTTAGTTTCAGATTCATCGGAGTAGAAAAAACCGCTTGTACACTAACGGGATATGAATAGTTACTATGGTTTCTCAATTGACCCCACCCTTATTTTGCTACAACTGTTAAAAAATTTTGTTATAATCATTGCCTACTTTTACCGAATTTTCTTATGAGAATCATGTAATGTATATTTTATTTGTGGATAAGATTGTATAAGATTGTAAGTGATGATGGTTTTTTTACTGATGTATGCTTTGTTAGGAGGATACTAAAAACGAAACATCAGCTGTGAGGAGAAATGAAGAAGATATTATTCCTAAATAATTTTTTCTTTGGGAAGCTTTCTTTTAATAAAGCGCTCTTTATAATTGTAATAGGACTTGTGGTTGATTATCATGTTTCTTATGGAAGCATAAGCGGAGCTTCCTTAGATATGTCTGCTATTTCTCTCGTATCTCAAGGATCGTCGCGTAGTCATGTGATTGAATCTCTGGGGAGTCCTTCTTTCAGTATTCTGCATAATGGTAATAGATCGCAGTCTTTTTACTACGTTTCACAAAAGAAAAAGTGGTTCCCTGTAAAATTTTTATCTCCTAAGATTATGGAATATATTGTTCTAAAAATCACATTTGGAGAGAAAGGTGTCGTTTCCAGTGTCTCGATGGAAAGGCTTCCAAATAGGAGGTTCAATCCAAATCCGCATACAATACCTGCCCCCATTCAAACAGCAGATGGGTTTTTACGTCGATTGTTAAATCCAAATGGGAGATCCGCCTAATGAAATATTTTGGATTAATTTACTTAAATATCGCACAGAAAGGCTCAACAGGAAGTAGAATATTGTGGGAGGAAATTAAGAATGCATCCTTCTAAAGATGTGAATAAGGGAGATGAAGATGCATTTCCTTCTTTGGCTTATCCATTTCCCGAAAAAATCAAAGGAGTGCAAGTAATCAAACGCAATGGAGGGGTGACTTCTTTTGATCCTTCAAAAATAAGCCGAGCGATTATGAAAGCTTTTATGGCTGTTGAAGGCAAAGGAGCATCCAGATCAATTCGCGTACAAGATATTATCAAAAATTTAACCGAGCAAACGGTCACAAGGCTATTACAGCATAACAAATCTGCTCTTATAGTGCATATTGAGGATATCCAAGATCAAGTAGAATGCTCTCTCATGCAGAGTGGTCATCACAAGATTACGAGGGAGTATGTTCTATATCGTGAAGAACGATCTGACGTTCGTGCTGCCCAATCTCATTCAAAGAGCGATGCACCTATTGCACCAAAGTTAAAAATAATGATGGATGATGGCACCCTAATCTCCTTCAATTCCAAAAGATTGGAAATGATAGTGGAAGAGGCTTGCTCAGGCTTACAGGATGTTTCATCAAAAATAGTCTTAAGCGAAACTTATAAAAACATGTATGACGGTTTGAGCGAAAGTGATTTAGAAACCGCATTGATTTTTTCCTCTCGTACTCTTATTGAAAAAGAGCCAAACTACGCAAAGGTCACAGCACGTTTTCTTCTTGAAAAATTGCGTCGTGAGGTTTTGACGACTGTTTATAAAAAACCCCAAAAAGCGACGCACCACGAAATGCAGTGTTTATATCCTGAATACTTCTGTCGCTATATTGAAGAAGGGGTAAAAGCACGTTTGCTCCATGAATCAATGATGGATTTTGATCTTGTATACTTGGCTAATGACTTGAAGTATGAAAGAGATTTCGCATTTGAATATCTTGGATTGCAAATACTATACGATCGCTATTTCCTGCATATTAATGGATCACGCATTGAGATGCCTCAAGCATTTTTCATGCGCGTCGCTATGGGTCTTGCTCTAAAAGAAACTGAAAAAGAAAAGAGAGCCGTTGAATTTTACAATCTTCTTTCTTCTTTCCATTTTATGTGCTCTACACCCACTCTTTTTAATTCTGGAACAAGACACCCTCAACTTTCGTCTTGTTTTCTCACCACTGTTCCTGATGATCTCTATGGAATTTTCGGAGCCTTGCAAGAGAATGCTATGTTAGCTAAATATTCCGGAGGTCTTGGAAATGATTGGACTCCTGTTCGGGGGCTAGGAGCTCATATCCACGGAACGAATGGAAAAAGCCAAGGGGTCATCCCATTCCTTAAAGTCGCTAATGATACAGCAGTGGCTGTCAATCAAGGAGGAAAACGTAAAGGAGCAGTATGTGCCTACTTAGAAACTTGGCACATTGACGTAGAAGAATTTTTAGATCTGAGAAAAAATACTGGCGATGACCGTAGACGTACTCATGATATGAATACTGCAAACTGGATTCCAGATCTCTTTATGAAAAGAGTTACCCAGAATGCAGGATGGACGTTGTTTTCTCCTGATGAAGTCTCTGATCTTCATGATCTTTATGGGAAAGAGTTTGAGATAGCATATGAAAATTATGAAAGACAAGCAGATCGCGGGGAAATAAAGGTATTTCGTAAGATTTCGGCTGTCGCGTTATGGCGCAAAATGCTCACAATGCTGTTTGAGACGGGGCATCCTTGGATAACATTTAAAGACCCTTGCAATATTCGTTCGCCTCAACAGCATGTTGGCGTAGTCCATTCCTCTAATCTCTGTACAGAGATTACCCTCAACAGTTCCAGTGAGGAAACAGCTGTTTGTAATCTAGGATCCATTAACCTACTTGCGCATTTCGCAAATAATCAATTTGACTATGATAAATTAGCTAGTACCATTCGCACGGCAGTGCGAGTGTTAGATAACGTTATTGATATAAATTGTCATACGATTGAGAAAGCCAAAAAATCTAATCACACACATCGCGCTATAGGTCTTGGTTTAATGGGCTTTCAAAGCGCTTTACACCTACTCCATATTCCATATGCAAGCCCTGAAGCCGTTGAAATCGCTGATGAAAGTATGGAATTCATTTCTTTTCATGCAATATCAGCTTCGGTTGAGCTAGCTCAGGAACGAGGAGCTTATTCTAGTTTTAAAGGATCGTTATGGGATCAAGGCGTTTTTCCTATAGACTCTATTGGATTACTAGCAGAAGTACGTGATGAATTAGCCATGAATAGAACTTCACGCTTACCATGGGATGAGTTGAAGAAACGTGTGAAAACTATCGGCATGAGGAACTCAAATTGTATGGCGATTGCACCTACAGCAACGATCGCTAATATCTGCGGCGTATCTCAGTCTATCGACCCTTCCTATCAAAATCTTTACGTTAAATCAAACATGTCAGGCGATTTCACGGTGGTCAATTCTTTCCTTGTTAACGAACTCAAGCAAAGGGATCTCTGGGATGAAGCAATGATTTCAGATCTGAAGTATCATGATGGAAGTATTGGAAACATAGAGCGTATTCCTGATGATCTGAAGAAAATTCATGCGACTGCTTTTGAAATAGATCCTATGTGGTTAATTGAATCAGCATCACGAAGACAAAAATGGATTGATCAGGCACAATCATTAAATCTTTATCTGGATGAACCAAGCGGGAAAAAGCTGGATTTCATTTATCGACAGGCGTGGTTGATGGGTTTGAAAACCACTTATTATTTGAGATCTCGATCAGCTACTTCGGTAGAGAAATCTACTCTTAAAGGAGTTGATGGAAAACTCAATGCTGTTCCCGTAACAGACCCTAACTCTAGCACTCATTCTCTTGGCATTCCATCATCTTGTACATCAGACACGGAATGTGAAGTATGCCAATAATAATATATTGGAGAATTTCATGAGTAGCACTAGTATATTGAGTTCTCATACTATACATCGGATTTGAGGTAAATCGGAATAATTTGAGAAGCGCTACGATTGGTACTAATATGTTGCATTTTTGTGCTGTAAAATACTGATCTCCTCTAGATCATCTTGATGATACTAGAGGTCTGGATCTCATTAAAAAGGTTCTGCACGATTATGCAGATAAAAAAAGAATGATCAATGTACGTTCTGACGTGAATTAGCTATTGCCTTTAAAATATAAATGGGCATGGGAAAAGTGTCTCTACTTGTCATAATCATTGGATGCCAACGGAGGTGTCCATGCAAGCCGATGTTGCTCTGTGGCAATCAGAAATCAATTAATATGATGAGCGTCATATGATTAAACGCAATCTAGGTTTTTTTGCATCCTCTGAAAGTTTTGTGGCTAATAACATTTATTCGCTATTTCTAATCCAGAGATAGTATCTCCTATGATAAGCCTATGAAGAAACAGTTCATTAATGAGTATCAACACGGCAGAAGTTTAGATTGGAATTGATATAACTTCTCCTGTGAGAAAACAAAACAAACGAGATTCTGATAATATTTGATTTTATTGTAATGTAAAGAAAATACATCTTCTTTCTCGTAATCGAAGTATTTTTTAATTAGAGAGCATCATCAAAAGATGATGATCTTATTCCATAATTCTCAGATTATCCAATAGACGATTCAGTGATGTATCAATTATTGATTTTTCACAGAATAGCAAATGAAACTATGATTTTTTATTGAGTGATGAAAATTAGAAATAATGGCAATACAATCCAAGGTAAGAGATGACACAACTCATACGAGAGATACGGATAATTTTATCTTTTGAGAAATAATAAAGTGATCATAGAAATGTCCTTTCATAAAATACAATATACGCCGGCAGAGGTCTTATTTATTATTTTGTATATTGATGTTAGAATACGATCGCAGGACATGATAAGTGAACAACGACTATTAAAGTTCTCATATAACCGTATTAACATATACCAATTAAGTGATTTCTTGCTATGAATAAAAATGATCAATCTCCAATGAACGTACGAGGTGTGAAAAACTGGGAGCAAGCAGCAAAATGGCTTAAGGATAATCGTATCGAAGATGTAGAATGCATTACGCCAGATCTAGCGGGAATTCCTCGTGGTAAGATGATGCCATCATCAAAATTTATCTCCAATATACCTCTAACAGTTCCTTCTGCAATCTACCGCCATACCATATCCGGAGAATCTCTTCACTCTCCTTATTTATTTCACAATGAACGAGATGGAGATCTACGACTATCTCCCGACCTTTCTACTTTAAGCATTGTTCCATGGGAAATGGATCCAACAGCACAAATAGTCTGTGATGTCGTTGATTATAATGGTAAGGAAGTTACTTATACGCCTCGTAATGTTCTCAAAAGAGTTTTGAATTTTTATGCCCAAAATGAATTAAAACCAATAATTGCACCAGAAATTGAATTCTATCTTATTGCTAAAAATGAAGATCCTGATTATCCATTGCAACCTCCGAAAGGTCGTTCTGGGCGCTCAATCCTTGGAGGGCAAAGCTATTCTATTATGGGAATCAATGAATTTGATGAAATCATTGATGACATATGGAAATTTTCTGAAAAACAAGGACTTGAAATAGATACTTTAATTCATGAGGAAGGCCCTGCTCAATTCGAAATAAATATACGCCACGGCGACCCTTTAAAACTAGCAGATCAAGTTTTCTTATTCAAAAGAACTATCCGTGAAGCCGCTTTCAAACATGACATTTATGCCACCTTTATGGCTAAACCAATGCAAAATTATCCTGGATCCGCCATGCATATTCATCAATCGGTCTTAGATATCAAAAGCAATCAAAATATCTTCTCCAATCCTGATGGCTCTGAGACAGATAACTTTAGATATTTTATAGGTGGTCTGCAAAAATATATTCCTAATGCCTTAGTGATGCTAGCTCCCTATGGAAATTCTTATCGTCGACTGGTTCTTGATATGGGGTGTCCTGTCAATAACGCTTGGGGATATGATAATAGGACAACAGCGTTCCGTATACCTTTCTCCGATGCCAAAACTAAAAGAATAGAAAATCGCCTCCCATCATCAGATACGAATCCTTATCTAGTTCTTGCCGCATCATTAGCATGTGGATTATTAGGCATCTTACAAAAAATAGAACCAACCCCCCCTACTATGAAATCCGCTAATCAAGAAGCAATTAACTTGCCCCGTGGATTATTAGAAGCTGTCACCCTTTTAGAAAATACATCTCACTTCAAAGATATTTTCGGCTCACAATTTATTGATATGTATGCGAATTTAAAAAGAAATGAGTTCGAAACCTTTATGCAAGTTATTAGCCCTTGGGAAAGAGAATTTTTATTACTGAATGTTTAATATACTTTGCGGTAAATCGTTTACATGACATTGCAATCACAACACTGTACTTATTAAAAAGCACATATTCAAAAGCAAGCTATCTACGCCACCCTTTTATACACCACTTGTAAGTAGTAATTAGAATGCAAAATCATACTCCCAACATTCACAACTCTGATTTTATTATATTCGGAGGTACAGGAGATCTTGCAAAACGCAAACTCTTCCCTGCCCTATACAATAACTATACAAATCGAGAAGAAAATCAAATATCTAGTCGGATTATCGGCATCTGTAGAATCAAGATGACCGTCGAAAGCTATCGGTCTTTTGTTGATAAAGAGCTTCAAAGATACCTAAAGGATGGTGAATATAATCCATTAAAAGTGCAGAAATTTCTTTCTCTGATTTTCTATATTAATTTAGACGTGGAAAAGAACTACGGATGGGAACTATTAGGAAAGTTATTAGACATTGATAAAACACGCATCAGAGTTTTTTATCTAGCCATGTCTTCAGCATTTTTTGGAAAAATTTCCCAAAGAATACACGCAAATAATCTCGTCACAGAACATACGCGCGTAGTATTAGAAAAGCCTATTGGGAGCAATCTCAGTTCCGCACAAGAAATTCATGCAATTACCAGAAAAATATTCAAAGAAAGTCAAATTTTTCGCATTGATCATTATCTTGGGAAAGAAGCAGTTCAAGGACTAATGGTGTTCCGATTTGCCAATACATTCTACGAATCACTTTGGAATAATAAGTACATCGATCATGTGCAAATTACCACTGCAGAAACTATTGGGGTAGAAGACCGAGTTGACTACTATAATAACACAGGTGCGTTACGCGATATGATCCAAAATCATCTTTTGCAACTGCTTTGTCTCGTTGCCATGGAAATGCCTCCTTCTGTAGAAGCAAAGTCTATTAAAAACGAAAAAATAAAAGTATTACAAGCACTTCAAATGATTACCCCTGAAAACGTACAAAAATTAACAGTACGAGGACAATATCAATCTGGGATTATTAATGGTATTCCTGTAAAAGGTTATCTTGAAGAAATTCCGCTAGGTATTTCTGATACTGAAACTTTCGTCGCAATAAAAGCAAATATTGACAACCCACGATGGTCTGGAATCCCCTTTTACCTCCGTACTGGGAAATATCTCGCCAAACATATCTCAGAAATTGTTATTGCTCTTAAACCCGCACCTTGTACTATCTTTGATCATCAGATGTCCAAAATAGAAACCAATAAATTGATTTTACGTTTACAAAATAATGGGGAAATAGAACAATTTATTACCACTAAAGACCATAGTACAAGTAACATGAAACTAAAAACAACTGCTTTAAGAATATGTTGTTGTTCTAAAAGAATAAAGCGTACCCCAGATGGATATGAACGCTTACTTATGGATATCATTCATGCTAACCAAACACTTTTTATGGGATATGATGAAGTTGAAGAAACTTGGAAATGGAGTGATTCTATACTCAAAAGTTGGCAAATTATAAATCAAAAAGTTGATTATTATGCTGCAGGTACGTGGGGACCAGATCAGTCCGATGTATTACTACAAAAAGATGGACGCAGGTGGCATAACAATACTTAAGGATTATCAATGCTACAATATAAATTATATGTTGCAGAGAACAAAAAACGATTAGCACAGAAATTAGCAAAAAAGGTAGCAGAACAACTTTCGATTGGTATAACAAACAAAGGAACCGCGAGCATTGCATTATCTGGGGGATTAACACCTCGATTTTTTTTGGAAGAACTATCCATTATAAATGTTGATTGGCATAAAGTAGTAGTTACCTTAGTCGATGAACGTTTCGTGCCACTTGAAAACTTGCGTTCAAATCAATCTTTTATTTCAAAGTTTTTTCTCCAAAATAAAGCTCAAAAAGCATCTTTTATCCCTCTTTACTATCCACAAAAAACAATAGAAGAAGCAATTCGAATAGCAAATGAAAAAATTTGTCAATTGATCCATTTTCCATTTGATGTTGTGGTTTTAGGAATGGGAATAGATGGACACACAGCCTCTTTTTTCCCTAAAGGAGATACTCTTTCTATAGCTCTTGACACGCATACACCCAGATCTGTCATTGCCATTAAAGATTACACTAGTAATGAACAACGGATGACCATGACTTTTTCTGCACTACATGATGCACAATTTTTAGCATTACATATCGAGGGAACACAGAAAAAACACGTTTTAGAAAAAGCCATTTCAGGAGATGATGCACTAGAAATGCCTATACGAGCTATCTTATGGAACGCACAATCCCCTCTTGAAGTACATTGGACTTCTTAATCTTAAAAATTAATGATTTTATATAGTTTTTTTTGCTATTGATTGTGCATCAAATTTTGGTGATTTCATCCCCAAAGAGCGGTACGCTGCAATGACTGTATTCGCCATAAGCATTGCTATCGTCATTGGACCGACTCCTCCTGGAACAGGGGTAATCGCTCCTACAACAGATTTACATTCATCTGCAACGTCTCCTACCAATACAGTTTTTCCTAGTTGAGGAGAATTGATTCTATTAATACCTACATCTATAACCAAAGATCCTGTTTTAATCCAATCGACTTGCACCATACGAGGTCTACCAACGGCAACAACAAGGATATCAGCGGTTCTACAGATTTCCGGCAAATTTTTAGTCTTGGAATGTGCCATAGTAACTGTTGCATTTCTAGAAAGCAATAATTGCCCCATCGGCTTACCAAAAAGATTAGATCGCCCTATGACCACAGCATGTTGACCCGATAGATCACATCCTTTAAATTGCTCAATTAATAATATTGCTCCTGCTGGAGTACAAGGGACAAGACCTGTCGTAAAATCACCGATCATCACTTTGCCTGCATTAACCACATGAAGACCATCTACATCTTTTTCCGGAACAATAGATTGGATAATCGACTGCTCAGATACCGTAGAAGGAAGTGGTAGTTGCACTAATATGCCATGTATCGAATCATCTTTGTTGAGTGATAATACAGCATTTTCCAAATCAATCTGAGAGATATCTACAGGAAAATTATACTGAACTGAATGAAAACCACAATGTTTAGCCATCCGTGTTTTAGCTGATACATAAGAACAGCTAGCAGGATCGTTTCCTACTAACACAACTGCAAGACCGACCTGAACACCTGTTTCCTTTTTCAAAAACGCAACAGATTCAGCAATTTTATCAGTAAGTACAGAAGCTACAACTTTTCCATCTATCAAAGAACCCATACATTCTCCCCCTATGTTATCAATTAAGACAATGCACATCCTCGACCACTAACAACAAGGAACAAGAGTCACAGCCAAAATGTCAATAATTTCCACTGCATATGCACATCATAGAACAAACGATGGAATTACCACGAAGCAGGAGTAGAAATTGATGCTATCGATGAAAATTTTCCTGCAAACACACATGGGATAGTTCAATTTCTTTTAAAATACAACCCCATTCTATCATACAACAGTGAAACTTCAAAATCTAATAATTAAAAACACTTGATTATTTTAATGGTTCTTTGTTTTTCTCAATTAAAGATCCTTTTTGAGTCATAAGATCAGATGCATTACTTCCTAAACGCAAACAATTGGAACGCATATCTACGATAGACAAGTAATTCAATTCATCAATTAAAACTTCTGATATAAATTGAGATCCTAATCTCGAATTAAGATCTTCCTTTATCTTTTTACGCAAATTATCAAACCCAAAAGCCTTAATTTGCACAAAATCACCCATAGGAGGACCTGAAAGTAATGTATAAAGATAGTCAGTGGCAATTTCTTTTAAATAAGATCTCTCTTGACTATCATTGACAATAAAAGACAATTTTACAAGAAAATAAGCTTGCAGTACACCATTAGAAACGCTGGGAATAGAAACTAATTCACTCTTGATGATATTAGTATTTTTTATAGCAAGTGGCGGTACATGATTTTCGACCATTGTATCCATGGAACGTAAAAACAACATATAAAAGGATATAAGTGTTACGACCGATATCCATATTCCGGAAAATAAAAATTTCAGCATATATTAAAAAATCTCGTATATCCATCATGTTATCTTGTCACTGCTTTTTCAATAAATTAGCAACTACACAAGCAACATCCAGATAAATTATTTAAAAAAAATATAGATAAGGTGTTTAAAAAATATTCACCTTTGTTAATAAAATACTATGTGGTGGTTTTACATGGATTCAAAGATTCGCAAAATCCATCATGATAAGTGCCATCAGCATCTATCTCCTGCAATTGCTTCTTAAATAAATCAGCAACTACACGAGCAGCATCTAGATAAGACTCTAAAAGAGAAGAATTTAATGCTAATTTTTCATGCAAGGTGCGTATTTGTTCTAAATGATCCCATGATATTTCTTCACATGAAAGAATCAAAACAGATAACTCATGCAAACAACGCCCTTTATGGTCGTTTGAAATACTAATATCAAACTGGCTATTATTTTTTAAATTCTTATTTTCATTATCTATAACTGCTATTACTCTTTTCAATACTGTTTGAATACGATAATCGCTCGACGTAGACACAATATTATTTTCTCACTTTATTCTATGCAATCTATCTTATAATTTACTAAAATCATGCTAGAGAAGAGCTAAACTTCATTTACTTATCTCAGGTAAATCAAGCGTTATTCTTTGTTGTTTTACGATGACATCACTTATATTTTCTGCTAGAATTTCCTGCCAAAAATCTCCATTAAACCCTCCTCCCAAAGACTTAACTGTTTCTTCTGGCAAAATAGATTTAATGAAATATTGAAACATAATACCTTGTAACTTTTGTGTCATCTCTGGTACAGACTTTGATTTGTCACATGCTTCCTGTACATCTTTTAATTGAAGGAAAGATTGAAAAGAAGAATCATCTTGTGAAATTTTGGCAAGGTTACCGCCCATACTTTGCGAATGAGAGATATTACTAATAGGAAGGACTTGCATATAAACCGCCATGTTTTGATGAACAATAAATAAGCTATAAAGACATAAACTTGCGGGAAACTGCATTAAATAGTATGCGCTGCTCTATATTATCGTTATTATTTTCATCATCATATTGACGTTCTTCTAAAAGATAGGTTTCATCCTTCATCTCGGTTAACCGGTCAATTTTTATCTTTTCAGATAAGAGTGTATTCTCTTGAACCAACTGTAAACTCGCCATCTTTTGGTCATTTTGACTTAAAGAATGATAAAATTTTAAATAATGAGACGCGAGAGCAGGATTCATTAATGCCGTCGAATTGATGGAATCTTTTAATTTTTCTCTTAAAATGTTTATTTTCTTACGTTCAGATATAGTATAAGCAAGATTGCTTTCTGCAATGCTTTTAATACAACATTGCGCGGTAATAATTTTGTATAATGCTCGTGATTTACGAGATCGCATCATGCACTCCTTAATACTATTAAAAAAATCCATATAGGAAAGAATGCGAAAATTGATATACAATAATCTCAATCGACAAACACAAAAACAAAGACCCTAATCCTATCAGATAAGGAGTAGAGATAAAATAAATAGGAATCTGCGGTACTAATTTATTGAGCAATCCAATAGAAATATTAAATACTATATAAAAAAATAAAAATGGACTAGATAACCTTAACATAATCATAAATGTCGTTTGCAACATATTAACAAAAGAAGAAAAGATATTGCCAAAATTCAATTCTTGTCCAATAGGAATTGTCCCGTACGATTTCACTAGTGCGTAAAAAACTTGGTGATGAAAGTCTATTACCCATAATGCCAATAAACCTATGATTCCAATCAAAGAATTGAGCGGTGTTTCTGCTAGGGAATCCGATATTCCCATACTTGTCTGTAAATTTAAACCAATTGCCGTGGATATCACACTTCCCGTAAACTGCAAACCAAGTGTGTATACACGTATCAACAATCCATGCACACAACCTAGAAATAATTCTACCATTACCAATTTTGAATAATATGCCCTATTTACAAAATTTTGTAGATCAATTGTATCCCATAGAAACGGAAGAAGTACTATAGAAAATGCCATGGCAAAACACAATCGTACTTGCATGGGAATATATGACATCGAAAGGCCTGGCAATAACATAATGCAACTACCAACACGGCAAACAATTAAAAATAGAGACATCATGATAATTTCTGGAGAAATTGTCATGAAATTGTCCCTAGAATGTTGACTTTCAATCCTTTGGCTATTTCCATATGTGAAAGAACTGCCAAAGATGGAAAATTTCGTTCAAGTATCATGCGTATATAAGAGCGAATTTCTGGTAGCGTAACAATAGTCAACGGTATGCCCTTATCTATATATTGACGAATTGAATTCGTAGCATTCTCTGAAAACATCTCAACAGCACGTGGCTCAACATTAAAATCTACACATTCTCCTTTAGAATCTCTTTGTATGGCCTGATAAAAAATCATATCCCAATGGTTGCCTAATTTAAGAATGTTTAAAATCCCTGTCGGCGCTAAATCACCACAAATCTGTTGTGCCATCCGAATACGCACTTGTTCAACTATATGTGACGTCTTACGAGAATGAGGAGCTACTTCGGCTATGGATTCCAATATTAACGGCAAATTTCTAATAGATACATGCTCTGCTAATAGTAATTTTAGAACCGCTTGTATACCAGAATATGATATATGAGAAGAACATGTTTCTTCTGCAAGTTTCTGATACTCAGGATCAAGTCTACTAATGAGATTCTTAACATCTTTATAGGAAAGAAGTTGAGATAAATTATTACGAATAACTTCACTTAAATGAGTAAGAACAACCGCAAGATTATCGATAGGATGGAATCCTTGACGCCGTAAATCATCTGAAAAACTTTCCATTATAGCAAAGGCTGGCATACCAAAAGCAGGTTCTTTGACCTCATCTCCTGGAAAAGTAGGTTTTTGACCAGATCCTAAAATAACGAGAACTTCTCCAACACGCAGTTCGCTGATTGCAACTGTTGTCCCATATACTCTAATCGTATATCCCTTTTCAGGCAAAGAGATATCCGTTGTCACCTTGATTTCGGGAACTATAAATCCATACTGTACAGCAAACTTTCTACGTATTTTGGAAACCCGCAAAAAAAGATCCTCTTGAGACGAAAGTAACCGATTCGAAACCAAACTTCCAAGAACCAATTCAACTCCTGACGTAATAAAATTCAGCTGTGCTGAATGTTGGTTTTGTTTGGAAGCTTCTTGAATTTGAGCAACTTTTGCAAGACGTTGCAATTCATTTTTATAAGGAACATAGAATCCCGCACAAGCAAAAAAACCACCCAACATTATAAAAGGGAAAGCGGGTAAATTCGGCATTACAGATAAAACAATCATAAAAAATGCTGAAATCAATAACGCACGAGGATAATGCGATAACTGCTCTACGATAGCTGTATTAGTCGATCCTTTTGAAGTCGTACGAGATACTAAAAAAGCAGCTGATAAAGAAATAATCAGCGCTGGCACCTGTGATACCAATCCATCTCCTACCGATAGTCTAACAAAGACATCTGCAGCGTGATGAATCGACATATCATAGCGAAAACATCCAATAACAATACCGCCTACGATATTAATTGCTGTGATGATAATACTTGCTATAGCATCTCCACGTACAAATTTTGATGCCCCATCCATGGCACCAAAAAATGCACTTTCTTCTTCCAATTCTTTACGACGCCTTTTAGCTTCCTCTTCTTCAATAAGACCAGAAGACAGATCTGCATCAATGGCCATCTGCTTTCCAGGAATTGCATCTAAAGTAAAACGAGCTCCAACTTCTGCGATACGCGTTGCACCTTTTGTGATCACAATAAAATTAATTGTAATCAAAATCATGAATACAACCAATCCTATCACAAAGTCTCCCGACATGACCAAAGATGAAAATCCAGCGATAATCCCTCCTGCAGCTCCATATCCTTCATGCCCAAATGATAGAATAGCACGCGTAGTAGCAATATTTAATGACAAACGAATAATTGTCACAATAAGAAGAACTGTGGGGAAAGATGAAAATTCCAAAGGTTTTTCAATCCACAATGCTACCATCAAGATCAATATTGACAGTGCGATGGAAGAAGCTAATCCCACATCAAGAAGCACAGTAGGTATAGGCAAGAAAAGAATACATATAATCAAAACAATACAAAAAGAAAAAGCGAAATCGTGCAAATGATTCCGATCATTTGAATCAGATATTCCTATTAATGATTGTATCATCTTTGCATCTCATCATCTCAACCTAAAAATAACTGGATATAAGTGTCTCTAGTGCACAAGAATTGTGTGAAAATGAATAAACTATCGCCAAGTATCTAAAATTGTAATTCTCATTTTAACAATTAAATACTATCCAAGCATAGACCTAAATGGGAGAGTCATGTTGCAACCTATTGTTAATTTTACATTAAAAAGATAGGCCTGTATGGATAAACTTGATGAGTTAAACACTAAAGAATTTAAGTGCTTCTTAAAAAATTCTAGGAAGAAACACATTACGCCTTCTAAAGATGTAGTTGCCAAGTCAATTAAAAAATATGAAGATAGGATACGTTCGTCGATAGATAAAAAAACATTTCTCACGTTATCTGTCTATTTCGAGAATCATCTTATAAGGATTTTTTAAAAGAGGAAATGCAATTCAATGAAATAATACTCAAGAATATTAGTAATAATTATGAAGTGCCGAAAATGCTAATCACTGAGTTGAGCACTGAACTATTTAATCTTAAAACTGCTAATCAAAATTTTTTTCATAATACTTTAACTAAGAAATTTGGGGATTATATGAGCAAAATTACCCCATATTTATATGAATGGGTTCTCAGCAATACACAATCTAGAAGATCTAGGGATGGACAAGAATTTGAATACATTATCTATTCCCTGTATAATATAAACACCTTCGTTACCCATTTGATGCACAAAAAGAAGTCGGGAAAAGCACTTTCGCTAAGTATAATGTAGGTGGCATAGTCGATTCGATTTTACCTAGTCTGGATCATTTAGAAAAATAACGCCAAAACGTCGTAATAGGAACGATGAAAACCACTCTACGGGAACGGGCAAGAAGTTATAGAAGAACAAAAGCGTTCTAATATGCCTACTATCCATCTTCTAACTGTTGATTCTGAAATTGCAGAAAACAAAGCTGAACGAATAGATAAACACAACATCATTTTAGTGGTTTTAGATAAGGTAAAAAAAGAAAAGCATTTGAAGGAATGACACAATGTAATTAGTTTCGAAAAGTATTTTTTCACAGTTCTTCCAAGGATATTTGATTGTTGGGATAATCATGCTAAAAATAACTGATTTGTTTTGTGGCATAGGGGGAATACGCTTAGATCTTGAACAAACGTTCAACCACAGGAATGTGGAATGTTTTTTTTCTTCCGAAATTAACCCGTATTCAGTAAAAACTTATCAAGCTAATTTCCCTAATACACTTATATTTGGAGATATAGCTAAAATTAAGACACAAGATATTCCCGACCATGATGTTTTATTGGCAGGATTTCCCTGTCAGCCGTTTTCTCAAGCGGGATAAAAAAAGGTTTTACTGACGACAGAGGAGCTTTATTTTTTGATATCAAGCGAGTTCTATCTAGCAAGCAGCCAAAATATTTTCTTCTTGAAAACGTTAAGCATTTGAGAGGACATGATAGAAGAAGGACACTACGTACAGGATACACAGAGTATCATATTCAGTGTTGAAAGCTTGTGATTTCGGAGTACCGCAAAGACGAGAACGATTATATATTATAGACTTCCTTAACCCGTCCGTAGAATTTAAATTTCCCACTCCTCTAGGAATAAAACCGAGATTGGGAGATATTCTAGAAGAACATATAGATGATAAATCTACGATTAGCAATAAACTGTGGGAAGGGCATCAAAAGAGAAAAGAAAATAATAAAATTGCTGGAAAAGGTTTTGGCTACGGTCTGTTTTTTGAAAATTCCGCAACCACAAACACGCTTTCTGCCCGTTATTACAAAGATGGAAGTGAAATTTAATCGCTCAAAAAGACAAGAACCCTCGCAAAACTGACGCCTCGAGAAGCAGCAAGGTTGCAGGGATTCCCCGATAATTTTGAAATTCCCGTTTCCGATGTACAGGCTACAGACAATTTGGAAACAGTGTTGCTGTTATAGTACATTTTATCCCCCTCACAAAGAAGATTGAATACGTGAAAGCACCAAAGTGACAAAAGAAGATATTTGTCCACCAATGAACGGCGCTGAGATAATGAGAGTGATAAAAACAGCAATAATTTTAGGAACAAAGGTCAGAGTTACTTCTTGTATCTGAGTCAAAGCTTGTAAAAAAGCGATCAAAATACCTAGAAACATCGCAGAAAATAGCACTGGAGCGCTTGAAGATAGAATAGTCCACATTGCAGCTCGAGCAATTTCCAAAACATCGGCTTCATTCATCTCAATCTCATGTCTACTATATCAATTACAAGTGACTATAATTCCTAAAACCTTAATTAGATATCCGAATCCCTGTTGTGATTGGAATTTCCGTATTATCCACCGTGATTGCTGTTAAACCAGTTGATGATACTTGAATAGCATTTACGACACCACTGATAGAACCATCCGCATTGGTAATATTTTTTCCAATATAACTAGAAGCCTGTGCTAGGTTATTGCTTTTTAGTAACTCTTGCAGAGTAGAATTCATTTGTACAGATTGCTCCATCTGAGAAAAGACTGCTAATTGAGCAACTTGTTCACTCGCTTTCATCGGTTCCGTTGGATCTTGGTGTTTGATCTGGGTAATTAAAAGCTTTAAAAAAGCATCTTGACCAAGCGTCTTTTTAGATTTCGATTTCGAAAATTCTTGCTGTGTAGGATTTACTTCTGTGTTGATTTCCATGATTTAATTTCCTGGCGAATAGATTGAAAAATTGATGCAAAAATTGCACTACCATTGGGGTCTATATTGTCTATAAAAGAGAGAGTACGAATATTTTTAAGAGCTTCAAAAAATCGACCTGAATTTATCAACGATTCAATGTTTTTCAGTGCTAAAATCAGCTGTTGATTCTGAATAATATTGAAAAGAATGTTTATATATCTTCGACCAAGATCTATTAAATAATCCTTTTTGGTAGGCACAAGAAAAATCATCTGCACTATAAGATATAACTGATGGAATGGTGTTATTGCTTCTTCTTCTCGTATGACGTGATGTTCTAGTATAAATGTAATATCGTTCAAAAGCTCAAGAATCACTTTGTTATTCACTCGTACGACGGCACCATTTAAAAATATTCGTTCACCCGCTTTCAGGGAAATACGTAAAGGGCTATTCACTTTAATCCATCCCTCACAATAGAAATAACATCAATGATATCCTGATAACTATTCGATTTATTACGCCTAATACGCTCACATTCTTTCAAAACCCATAAGCCAATTGAAATAAGATTTAACTTTACTTCCTGAGGTAAATGATTATCCTCTGAGACTAGATCCTGTATAAAAACGACCCATACACGACTTGTATAAAACAGTGCTTCAACGGCTTGTTTACTATTTGGTAACGACTTATGTGCGATGGATAATAAAGAAATCGACCTATCTAGGATCCAGTGTTCGCGTTTTCTGCATTCTATGGAAGATTCCTGTATAGTCTCATGATAATACTGACGCATGTATAACTCTCTTCTTGCACTGGAAAAATATCAAAGGTAGTTTAGTATACTTAACTTCTGGAGTTTAGTAGTGATCATGTAGGACATCTCAATCTTATTGATTAGTGTTGATAATTGAGCGTGTGCTGTATGTTGCTCAACGCCTATCGATTTTGAAATGTAAGTATCAATAATGTTGTTTTTGTTCTGGAGGAAAACTCTTTCTTCATTAATATTTTTTTCAGAGATCCCTAAAACAGCACGTTGCTCGATGATGCCTGACAATCCTTGTTGTACAGTAGAAAGCATCTTTTTGGTCAGAACATTTCGAGCTCCATCTGTCAGATTTTTACTTAAAAATTCTGTTCCAATCACTGCAACAAACATAATATCTCGTATTCCACGCATATTAACATTAGCGGAAACATCAATACCTTCTGTGTCTTTTATACGATATTTGATATTGTGATCAGAAGCGTTTGACCAATTGTTTGCCCAATATTCGTCATCTGAAAATTTATCTTCTAATTGTTTTATAAAATCAGTCATTTGCTGAGCATTCATAGAAGAGACTTCTAAATGTTGCCCTGCTAAGAGAGACTTGGAATTTTCCTCAAGAAAACCTTGTAACATTTGATCGAAAGATTTCTTTGCTAAAGAATCCTTCGTAAAATAACCGTTCAAAGGTTTTTCTGAGCTATTAATACCAGAAAATAGGTATTGTCCTTCATCTGTCATATTAGCAAACGTCACAAAAGATTCGTATGAATCTCTGAGCATACCAGCATTGATCGGAAATTTATTATTATCAGTCTTCCCTTCCAATAATATAACAAGCGGCCCCACCATATCCTGAACAATCTTCTGCATGCTACTGAGATGTGCTTGCGATGTGGACAAACGTTTTGTTACGAGACTGTTAGAATGGAGCCTTTCTGCGATATGATTCTTTTCTTGTTCCCATTCCAGAATGCTCGTTACTCGCGCCCCTAATTGCAAACCATAATCTGAAGACTGTCCTGTAACCATCTCTTCGTGTAACTTAACAGAATCTTTATTCAACTCCTTAGTGAGAATATTCATACGCTCAAATATAGAAGATGTTGAAATACCTGTTGTTTTCATAGTCTATTTAACTCCTTCCAATAAAGTTTGTAACATCTTATCAGTGAACATTATAAGCTTGTTAGAGATATTGTAGGATTGCTCTACTTTTATGAGAAAGCTGAGTTCCTCTTGGAGGTTAACACCTACAGTGTTTGAATAAGATTCAGAAATATGATTAAAAACAACTTGACTTTTCATGTGCAAATCATGGCTATCAGATCTATTTTTTTCTAACCATCCAATAGAATTACGAGCATATTCTAATAAAGTAACGTTGGTATTTATCCCCGCCACAGGATCAAAAATAAAATTTTTATTAAAAGAATCACAGTAGTGGTTAATAAGGTCTGGATATCCTGCTAAATTTTTAACATTCCATAAAAATTTCTTCGAAACAGACCCACCATCCCGTAAAAACGATGGATTAGACCGATATTGGGGATTAACACAAATGGTTTCAGAGATCCCCTGACATAATTTATTATCAAGATCCTTGATGCCATCAGCAATAAACAAACCAGGAACATTTTCAGAATTACCCGCTATTGGATCTTTTTCCGAAAAAGAACCAATAAGAACCCTCGCCATCTCATCAAGTTGATTTTGAAAAATTGGGACTACACTATCACGGATTTGCAAAAGCGCTTTTATTTTACCTTTGGGCACAGCAGATCCCTGATTAGAAGAAACGACCACACCATCAATAAAAATAGGATTGCTTTCACTCGTAACGGTATACGAATTCATTTTCTCAAAATTGATATCTCGTGGAACTGTTTCAAATAATGTAGTGCCATCCGAAGTATAGACAACCATATCATTATTATTACGCACAATAGTAGAGATACCAATGATTTCAGAAATTTTTTGCAATAATACATCACGCTGATCCAGAAAATCATGAGCATCATGCTTAGAAGCAGTTTTGAATTTAATAGCATCATTAACTACTGTTAATTCAGACAAGAATCTTCTTAAATTAGAAATCTCTAACTCAATTTCTTTATCAGCATCTGCACGAATCTTTTGTACTTCCCGTGCAGAAGTATTAAAATTTTGAACAACTTCTTCTGCATTATCAATCACTGTTTTTCCCAAGATATCCTCAGAAAGATTCTTAGAATATGATTCAAGAGAGTCTCGCAACTTAGATATATAGTGCGTAGGAGAATTATTATAATGATCATCCGCACTCATCATCTCTTTTAACGCTTCAAAACTCTGCAGAAGCCTTTGCTGTCCTATAGCAGAAGAATGCGCATGCAACACTTTGTCAAACATATTCTTATTTTCAGAGCGTTGAGTCACAACTGTCACGTTTTCAGGACTTATAGTAGTCATAGTATCCCGACGAACATAATTTTTATTGTCTGCATTCTCTATGTTTCGCACAATAGATGCAAATTGTTGACTAGCATTATTACAAATGTTCTGTGCTTTATTGAATACAGCTAAAAGAGACATTGTCATAGTTTCCTTAATAAAAATTATCTTTTAAGACTAATCAAAATATCCATAAAATCAGAACCTGTTTGAAATACTTTTGAATTAACTGCATAGTTGCGTTGTGCTTCTATTAGTTCTGTTAATTCACTAGCAATATCAACATTGGCAGTTTCTAGCGCTCCGGAAAAAATCTCTCCGTGCTGATTATGACCAGGGAAACCGATACTGATATCACCAGAATCACGTGTTGGAAGATATGTATTACCATCAAAGAGCTTTAAATTATCTTCGCTTGGAACAGTAGCAATCGCCAGACGATAAATTGGAACTCGCGTACCATCATCATAAATGATGTCTACATAACCATCTTTAGAAACAGAAAAATCTTTTGGCTTGCCTGGAGCATGACCATTAATCTCAGACTTCTGAGGGATAAAACCACCTGCTAATTGAGTAGTTTTAGATATATCAATTGTTATCTGCTGATCTATCCCTGAAGTATTATCATTAAAAGATATTGCCTTGTGAGAAGAATTAGCTAAATACCCTGTTACAGGATCAAAGGATACCTCGACAGTATTCAAGGGAGCAACATTATACGGAAAACTATTATTCGTTGACTGATCTTGACGAAAAATTGATACTTCCCATTTTTTATCCCCAGTCTTTGTATAATACACATCATAAACGACAGAAGATCCTAACGTATCATAGGCTGCAAAAGAACTCTTATGCGTATATTCTGCATCCCTCCCATTATGTTTTGGAGTCTTGTCAGGTGTTATTATCGTCGCATTTTTATCAAGATTATTAGAAATAAATCCTGTAGTAGTAGGCATTGCGCTTAGTTCAGCATGTTTTACATTAATTCTTTCTAGTCCCTGAAAACTATTGACTATCAAAGGAGCAGAGGCATTTTTTAAGGGATATCCGAGCAATACACCTCCAGCAACATTTTCTAGAAAACCTTCATTATTTATGTGAAAATCACCAGCTCTTGTCAGACAATTAACATTATCTCTACCTTTGACGATAAAAAACCCCTTACCTTGAATAGCTAAATCTGTATTAGACGCTGTATGCATAAGAGATCCTTGTTCAGATATCATATCCTTTGTAGAAATTTCTAGCCCACCAGAGACATACGAGTTTGACGTAGATGGGAACACAAGCGACGAGAATGCAATAGCCGTACGCTTGTATCCAACTGTATCTACATTCGCTATATTATCACTTACCGCCGATACCCGATTAGATTGCGCATCCATACCGGACATAGCGGTCTTCATACTTCCTAAAATGCCCATTGCACTTCTCCACATATTATAAATCTAGCAGAGAATAGGTTATGCTCCTTGCGTAGGACTGATGGTAATAAACGCTCTTAGCTTAATTCCAATCGATGGAATAACCAAGAAATCTCTTAGAATCAACAGGATCAAATCCTAGTTTGTTACGTAATTTTTTGCGTAATTTACTAATATGACTTTCAACCACATTTTCTTCCACCGCTTCATCAAACAAGCCATAAATAGCACTAAAAATCTGTGTTTTAGCGACTCTTTTTCCCCTATTAGCCATGAGATATTCTAAGATTCGACGTTCTCTCCGAGGCAAAGGAAAAACTTCACCTTGCACCTCTGGATCACGCCCATCTGAGAATACGCGAATAGGCCCTGTTTCTGCGCGATTATTAGATACTTTTAAACGCCTATAAATAGCAGCGACTCTTGCTAATATTTCACGATGATGGATAGGCTTGTTCACAACATCATCTACCCCAGAATCAAAAAAATCTAAGGTTGTTTGCAAAGATGGATAATCACTGATGCCAATTAATGGTACTTGTGAATGAGCTCTGATAATCCGTGGCAATTCCAGAACTTTCTCCCCTTTCCCTATCAGAAAAGCTTCAATCGCAGAGACATCTTCTCGCGCTGAAGATTGCAACCATTCTTCAAACTCAAGGGAATTAAATCCTTCTAAAGAAACTCCATCATCCCCAAAAAGAGCAATATAACCATCTTTTACTAAAGCACGATCATCAATCAAAACAAACATCTTTTTTACCTCCGAATCACACGTTGTGTAAGATTATCGGTACGAATCAAAGAAATAATGATCAATTACAGAAAGTAACTGAGATAATTTACTAATTGCGTTAACTTCAAATATTAATTTTATTTACGAATAATTATGTCGATTATGATGATGCTATTTAGATATAAAAGAAAAAAATGGAATACTTATTCGATTATTCAAAATCAACGCCAAAATTTAAAAAATACTATTTGAAATATTTTCTATATTTAACTTTATTATGAGTAGTAACATATGATATTTTTTTATTCATATATATTATACTAAATAATGGATTTATGACCTATAAAAATTATTTTAGAACTATATTTTCTGTTATTTAAAATAAAATATTACTAGCAACTTTTGAATTTAAAAATACAAACCAAAATTAGATCAAAATATAAACGTGATTATCAAATAAATAATTATATTATAATATAAATGATATCAAAATATTTTATAAAAATGAATGTAAAATACATATTAATTAATATATTCTATAATACATATAGTTATTATTCCATAAGATTCTATTTTATTTTATTATCATGCATTTTTAAAAAAAAATAATTTCTCAATAATTCAAAAGTAGCCCTATGAATATATATTCTACTTTTCAGATACAGGAATTTCCAAATTCTACAATAACAAATCCATCCAATCATTATTTTATCTATTTATGATAGAGTTTGTCATAGATTTATCAGAAACTTTTCCTTTTGAAAAAGCATACTTAATAAAAAAAAATAGCACATTAATCGGGAAAAAATATTTTCAGGTCACGTAATCTTTATCGTTGCTTTTAATGTGGTGTTTAAAAATATTTTTAATTACTCAATTACCTGAAAAAAAGCGATAAGCAGAAAGCGCATGGCATCATAGTATAAAAAATATTATGCAAAGCATTAAGTTCCATACTATCCGAAATCTTATACATAGATATAATTAGAATATATTCCTATAATTTCGCCCTTATTATAAATAAGACCACTCCTCTTCTCTCCCCAAAAAAATTTTTTCTCCGTGCGCTCTCTTTCAGGAAAATACAATTTTTTCTTTTCAAACTCGTTTGAGTGCGTAAAACCTTGCTGTTGTGCGCAATAATTCATTGAATCCTTTAAAAGATCTAAGGAGTCTTTCCGCACAAACTCCACGTCAAAACGATCCATTGTATATCCTGAAAAATTCAATGCATCTAAAATATTTTGGCGTCCACTTTGAATTTTCTTATAAAGAAAATCCGATTCTACTCGTAGCTTGACAGATAATTTTTCTCCGGACAAACACAGCGTAGCAACAATGTTATCAGGACTATTAGGTTTCATCTGTATTGTTAAAGCCTTAATAGAACCTGTATCTGTGTAATGTACAGATTCTGGAATCATGGTAACACGCATAAAAGATTTTTGATTGAGCACACTCTCTGTAGACATCAAAGCATCAAGACTATCACTAGACTGGTATCTACTCGGGACAGAAAAACCTTTTAAATTGCATATTTCTTCACCTAATGATGCTGTATCCAATTGCTTTTCTAACAAAAAATCAACCGGATTCAAGGGAACATCCTCTGAAAACATTTCTTTTCTATGCCTCAGATAATTACTAAATGAACCAGAATCTGATTTCAATTGGGAAAATACATCTGTTATGGTACATAACCCATCAGAATAGTCTCTATCTGTTTTGTTCTTTAAAAGAATAGAAAAGTCAGGGGATAAAAATCCTGAAATATCCTCAATATCTTGGGGGCTCTTTGAAGCAAAAGATTCGATAGAAGGAAAATCCTTCTCACTAGCAGAAAGATCCCGTACAGTGAAATATTGTGATGCACTAGGATACATAGCTCCTTTGTAAGAATTATATATCAAATCATTATCAATCAACCTTTCTTCATCCTCATGAATATGGTTATCTGCGTCGGGAATTGTAGTTAAAAAAATTTCAAATAAAGATTTATTTTGAACATCAAAATCTTGTTTATTAGGATTTTTATTTATAGTTTTAGTAGAATTATTCCGCTTTTCTTCTTGAATAGAATTTAACCGATCATCGTTATGACCTAAAGAATATTGATTAGCCTCAAGAAGACCTTTATAGGAGATATTGTTGACTTCCTTCATTATTCATCTCGCTTCTGCAAGCAAAACATCTATTGATTCTATTTGGGAGCGATTTTTTTTAATAAATGACTCTATCCCCATGCTCACATTCGTATGCCTTGGTTCTTTTTTATCTAGCAATAAATCTTTCTGAATATGCTCAAAATCGATATCGATCAAAGACTTCCCTATTTCAGACATAATAATCTCAGAAGCTTTTTTTAAATACCTATCTTGTTCCATAAGAGAATAATAAGGAATATTACATGTACTACGTTGTAATGACATGATATCTACAAAAGGAATATTCAATATATTCTCATAGAGCTGTATAGTCGCCAAATCTTTATAATCAAGTCTATCAATTATTCTTTTCAATTGCTTAATTGCTAAAAATCCTATTTTCCTTTTGCCAGAAATAACGGAATTTTGAGCGATTTTCAAATAAATCGCTCGTTGCTCCTCTAAAGAAAAAAAAGATATTGTAAATACAATATCTTCATCGGGTAATTTCAATTGACCATGCAAGAAAAAACGCAATAACACACTTATAAAATGATCTTTGTAAATAGAATGATGGAATTGAGTTACATAAGCCCGAATATAACCAAATGCACGCTCTCCAACTTCATTTTGCGTAATTTCTAATAAGTTACGCAAAGCAATTTCTTCTAAGAAAGTACCAGGAGACGTAAGACGCACGTAATCAAAAAAATGCACTGCTTGTTGTGAAGAAAATGGCATCATAGCACGACCAATAAGAAGATGGAGGTATGGTACAATACCCCGTGTATTATCTTTATCTTTTATTTTACTTAATTCTTTAGAAGATTCTTCGAGTTGACCTGAAAAATATTTTTTAAGAGCGTACACAATAGCGATATCAAAATAACCTTTTGTATCTTTTGCAATTAAATCATCTACAACAGAAAGATCTTGAGAAATAATTGTGTATATCCAAACTGCATCAATATTACGATTATCTACAAAAACATCCATATGAGTTGCACGCAGTTGTACACCAGTTTCTTTGACTATATCAGGAATCTTTTTCTGCAAAGAAATATCTCCTCTCATTGCCTCATCTAGTGCACGTTGCAAAGATCGTACACATTGATATGGGACAATAGTACGAACCAAATCCTGATCCGTTGCAAAACTAAAAAATACATCCATAGCCACCATCATTGTACAAATGAGATATTTTTGATTCATAGAATGATTTATCCTTGTCTATCTTCTACTAAAATATCTATACGTCTATTGGCTGAATTCATGGGATCTGATGCAATTTTAAGGCGATGATGTGCAAAACCTGAAATTTTTGATATACGATCTTCAGAAACTCCAGATTTCATCAAAACTTGATACGCACTATATGCACGATCTAATGATAATCTCCAATTATCTCTCGCTATATTACGAAATGGGCTAGCGTCGGTATGCCCACGAATAGAAATTACTTCGGTACTATGAGCCAGTACTTCACCAATTTTTTGAAGAACTACAATCGTCTCAGGTAGTGGTATAGAAGAGCTTTTATCAAACATAGGAGTATTTCGCTGATCAATAATTGAGATCAATATTCCTGTACGAGTCGTTTCGAATAATACTCCTTTCACAATATTATCCGCCACTAATCCTGACAGTGTTGAGCTTATTTTTTTTGCTAAGTCTTGCAATCGTTTCTTTCTTTTCATTGCAAGAATTTTTTCTTTACTCAATGGAGGAAGAAAGTAATTCTCTTCCTTATTTATGCTTTTTTCCAGATCTGTACTCTTACAAAGATCTTTTCCCTTCTCTGAATCTCGCGTCAACGAATTTTTACAATGTTCGCTTTGTTGCGAATTACTGAGATAAAAAATATTATTTTCTAACCTTTGGTATTGCTTTTTTTGATTAGTACTACCAATCTTCAAATCCACACTATTCTTGGTAATATGTTCATCTATTGATAGATCAATCTTATTCTGCGAAGAACGTTCGGGAGGATTTTGTTCATCAAAAATGCCTTTAGAAGCAGTCATTAAATTTTTCCCGAAAGGATTAAAATATTGTTCTATGGCTTTCTTTGTATCATCATCAGTAGCATTAATAATCCACATGACTAAAAAAAAGGCCATTAATACTGTCATAAAGTCCGCATAAACAATTTTCCAAGATCCTAAATTATTTGGTGTATCATCTATAGCTACTTTTTTCTTTATAATAATAAACTGGTCATTTTCTTGATTTTTATCTCCATGAGAATTCATTTCGAAACCTGTTGGCTTACTATTTTCGCTTTTACATCAGATAACCAAGATTCAAGTCGTGTTTTAATCACACTACCAAAAATTTTAGTAGAAAATTCCACTGTATCAGCATTCTCATAACAAACCGCTGAGGAATATTCACCCAAACATTCCTCAATAAGCGAATGCAAATTTTTTGGACCATGGATGACAATTTTACCACAATCCCCTTTCTTGAGGAAATCAACAACCACTGCTGCAAATTCGATAGCAGCTTTACGAGACAAACCTATATCTAAAACAGATTTTAAAATCCGTATTACTTCACATTCCAAAGAATCTGAAAAACATTTGAAAGAATCTCTAACAGCGATCGCAATAGCTTTGCTCGTAGACGATTCAAATAATTCACGCAAATCAGCAATCTCATTGTCATGAGACCGCTGTATAAAATCATTCTTAGATTTCCAATAAAGTTCTCGGTCGTGAATAGCTTTGTTATACCCTTCTTGATAGGCTTTATCCTGTTCTTTTTGAAAATCAGCAATCGAAGAAAAAGTTACATCTGCAGTGGAATTGGAAATGATCGTCTCCGACAAGACAATTTTATCCGATAATGAACCTAATCGACTAAAATCTTCAAGACGAGATAAAACAGCGTCACTCATGCTAATTCACCATATAATAAAACCATCAAAACCGCTTTATTACAAAATTTCGAATAATAGAAAATTTGATACATTAAGTAATCACACTACCAATACAATGGGTGACGAAATATTTTTGAAGAACCGATTTTAATCAAAAAAACGGTTCTTCAAGCACTACCATTGAGTGAATTTTAACCACGGAAAAGGGATAAAATTCTCGCTGTAGAATTATTAACAATAGACAACGCCTGAACAGCTAATTGTTGTTGTGTCTGCAATGCAGAAAGTCTAGTGGATTCCGATGCCATATCAGCATCAACCAAACGACCGACACCTTTTTCAACAGCATCACGCATAAGTTTTATAAAATCTTCTTGCAAATGAATCCGCGAACTAATTGATCCTATTTTCCCCGCCGCGGCAGTAGCGCATTTTATTTGGGTATCAATGAACGAAACCATCTCTTCCATAGCAAGCTTTTCATTATACGCATCAGTATTAGCATGCCGTGTAATGTTTAGTGTTACCATAGAATAGCCTGAGTCAATCTCCTTAGGCAGGTCTTTGCGGCTATCTAAAGTAGTTGATTCAGTATCAACATAGTAGTGTGTATTACCTACTTTTGCTACAGTAGAATTTGTATATCCTGGATCACTGGTAATGCTATTTTTCGTAGTAGCGCGTACCCATATATCAGAGTTACCCATGCGGATATATGTAGCAGATGCCGCTACCGATGGTGATTTGCTACCACTAGTGCCAGAAGTAGTATTAGGTGCAGCAGGTGCAGCAGGCAAAGGCACTGGGATTGTTGCAATGCCTTTTGCTTGGTCAAAAGTAGCATTTGCCGCCTTTAACCAAGCTCCGCTAGTAGTGGCAAGTTTGAATTTTTTCGTACTTATCGTACCGCTTGCATCATAGACTGATACATCTATATCCTTGAGTACTTGTGGCTCAACCTTGATCTTGTGATTCCTATCAAGAAGACCATAACGCTCTGTACCATCAGTTGAACTATCAAGCAACACAGTCTCCGGATCAAGATAATAATCTATAGTTGTGATCTGAACTTTACCATTATCATCTCGAATAAAAGAACCAATAACACTTTTAGCAATAGAAGCAGTCGAAGAACCTAAATCTGTTCTCAACCAATTTTCTCCATTAAAGGAAGATCCTCTTGCAATATCTCTCAATTGTGATTGCAATTGAGTAATCTCTGATTGAATAGATTTTGAATCTGTACCACGTTCAACACCTGCAGTTATTTTGTTTTTTATGGTAGACATCACATCAATAGCTTTACTCATCCCAGCCTTAGCAATATCTACTTTTGAAGATCCTAGGCCTATTGCATCAGAAACTGCAGAAAGAGCCCCATTATCTGATTTCATTATTTGGGCAATCGACCAATAAGCTGCATTATCAGCAGCATCAGAAACGCGTAATCCTGAAGAAACGCGATCCTGCACGACTTCCAGATTATAATTAATATCCCGCAACTTTTGTGAGGCAGACATTGCAGAGTGATTGGTTAAAATACTAGTCATTGCTACTTGTCCTTAAAAAATTAAAATGACATCAAAAAATTAAACATACCGGGCTGCCGGTGGTAACGGTCTGGCATCATGCCAACACATGTGTTCCGTTGCGCATATTTCTTTCTAAAGTAGCAATACAAGCTTGTCTCATCCTGAACACCACAACTTATTTTATTATATTTCGAAAAAACAGTATTTTAATCGAGATGGTGATACATATTTAAAATGAATACAGTAATCAAAATTCTTTTCACCACGAAAATCCTTACAATCGGCATATTCCATGATGCTCTGCCGTTAGTAAGATCGTACACGGATACCACGATACCGAAGGATAATATAATTTCACTTTTACCAACCAAAATACGACCATCGTTCTTTCTATTGGAAAAAATAATGCTCTACGTTGTTGTGCAAAAAACTATACGATAGTTCCAACAAGAACTATTTTGAACGTTTTTCTATAAAACCATAATATGGTGGGCCCGGAGGGATTCGAACCCCCAACCGAACGGTTATGAGCCGTTAGCTCTAACCATTGAGCTACGGGCCCGATAAATCACTTTTATCTTCCTTATAAACCCAATGGACTACTCTAGTAACTTGTTTCTCGTATAAGAGCAAGACTTTAGTCATATTTTTTTCGATTATACAAGATCTATAATAATTTAAATCCATGTTGAATATTCAAAAAATATCATCCAAGAGAAAAAAGATCACCCGTTATAAGAAGATTATTACAATTTTCTATGATTCACTATAATTATTAGATGCCACTGAGATATGTCACTTTATGACTAATATTCTTAAATAATTAAGGCTTCGATTCTAAAGACATTTTACGCCATTTCTGTACATTTATAGTATGATCTTTAAAATTCGTAGAAAAAAAATGTCCCCCTTTACCATCACCGACAAAATATAAATCTTCGGTATGTAACGGCTTTGCAACTGCTTCTAAAGATAAGCGACCCGGATTAGAAATAGCCGTTGGAGGTAGTCCATTCATAAGATAACTATTATAAGGCGTTTTTATAGAGAAATCAGAACGACTGATTTTCCTATTTGTCAAATCATAATCCCCTTCTAAAATACCGTAAATAACTGTTGAATCAGACTGAAGTCTAATAGATTTTGAGAAACGATTTATAAAAACAGAAGCCACATGGGCACGCTCATCAGCACGAGATGTCTCTTTTTCAACAATAGAAGCAAGGATAACCAAATCCTCTTTACTCTTTATTGGATGATCTACATCACGAATCTCCCATACCTCATCAACTACTTGTTTTTGTTTCAGCATAGCCTGATTGAGAATTTCCGAGCGATGCGTCCCTAAAGGAAAATTATAAGTGCTTGGACACAGCGTACCTTCAAGAGGTAATTCTAATGGTAATTCACCTACGAGCAAGGGATTATCTTTCAGCCTTCTAGCCATCTGTTTTACTGTAAATCCCTCAGGAAAAGAAATTGAGTGCATCAGCACCTTACCATACATAATCTTTTCAGCAATTTGAGACATAGAAGAGCCTTTTTCTATCTCATATTCTCCTGTTTTAAGACCTCGAGAGCCAAAATAAAACTGAGTAACATAGCGGAATATATAGGGATTTACTATTACTCCACCATTAAACAAATTTTTTGAAATCTCTTTCAATGACATATTATTGCGCACCAAAAAAATAGTGTCATTTTGGAGAGGACCTGTCGCATTGTAGACCCTGATCACATGAATATGAACCCCAATTGCAAGCAGAAATATAGTTATCAAGGGAATCAAAAATTTTAACAATGACGCTTTCTTCAACCACACTACTCTCTCAAGAGGGCAATAATCCGCCAACGTCAATACATTAAAAAACGTTGGCCATTACCATAATGATACAAAAAACAAGTTACAAGTTATTAGATATTATCTTGAAACTTTCTAAATACTAGAGAAACGTTAGTTCCTCCAAAACCGAAAGAATTAGACATAGCAACATTAACATTCTTCTTAATAGCCCTGTGTGGCACCAAATCTATGAACGTTTTTTTCGCTGGATTATCTAGATTAAGAGTTGCGGGAACAATACCATCACGAATTGCAAGATTACAAATAGCAGCTTCAACCGCGCCTGCTGCTCCAAGCAAATGCCCCATTGCAGATTTAGTAGAAGACATGGAGACGTGGTAACAGCTATCGCCCATCAATCTTTCAACGGCACCAAGTTCTATGGTATCTGCAATAGTAGACGTCCCATGGGCGTTGATATAATCTATATCACTAGGCAACAATTTGGCTCGAGCAATTGCAGAAGACATACAGCGATACGCACCATTTCCATCTTCTGGTGGCATAGTAATATGGAAGGCATCTCCTGAAAGACCATATCCAATTATTTCAGAATAAATTTTAGCACCACGAGCCTTGGCATGCTCAAGATCTTCTAAGACCAATGCTCCCGCCCCTTCACCCATGACAAAGCCATCTCTATCTTGATCAAACGGCCTAGAAGCCCTTGTAGGATCATCATTAAATCGAGTTGACAAAGCCCGACATGCAGCAAAGCTTGCAACTCCTAAACGACAAATAGGTGCTTCTGCTCCACCAGCAACCATCACATCTGCATCACCGAAGGCAATAAGACGTGATGCATCACCAATAGCATGAGCTCCACTAGAACACGCTGTCGTTACGGCATGGTTGGGACCTCTTAATTGATTACGGATGGAAATATTACCAGATAGAAGACTGATAATACTTCCAGGGACAGTAAAAGGAGAAATCTTGCGAGGGCCACCATCCCGAAGCACATTACTGCTTTCCACAATTCTATTCAGTCCTCCCATACCAGATCCAAAAACTACTCCTGTAGAATTTCGATCCTTATCTGTTTTAGGAGCCCATCCAGAGTCGGCAAGCGCCATATCAGATGCGACCATACCATACAGAATGAACTGGTCAATTTTGCGAAGATCCGAAGAAAGAATCCAGTCCTCATAATTAAACGTCCCATCAGAACCGTTTCCAACTGGAATCAAGCCCGCAATCTTAGAAGACAAACCTTCCAAATCAAATTTTTGATCCAGATGCCGAATTCCTACCTCACCCGCAATAAGGCGAGACCAACTCACATCGACTCCACACCCAAGGGGGGTGATCATTCCAAGTCCCGTTACAACCACACGTCTCATAAATTATATTTTCCTTTTTAAAACATTACTATTATCATCAGAAATATATAAAAATAAAAAAAATAAGCGAAGCTAAACGGGAATACTAGATCTCTATTTAAATTAAAGTATACCAAGACTATTGCTTAATTCGTTTGCTTGGCTTTTCTGATAAAATCAACGGCATCCTTAACAGTCAAAATTTTGTTAGCGGATTCTTCTGGAATTTCAAGTGAAAATTTTTCCTCAAAAATCATGACGAGCTCAACAACATCCAAAGAATCTGCACCCAATTCTTCAATAAAACGCGCACTTTCCACTATCTGATCTTCTTTAACAGAAGTAAGTTGCGATAAAATTACTTCTTTTACGGCCTCGAAAACATCGTCATTAGCATTTGGCATGTTTGATTATCCTTTTTTTGAATTAATACGTAGAGCCTATACAGATCTCCACTACTCCTTATATCCCAATACCCTATCCTCATGTCAACTAAAACGATAACATCATATTAAGATAAAATCCTCTTAATAACATGAAAAAGCGTACAACATCCTCTATAAATATAAAGAACGCCACACCCTATAACAATATCTCTGTAACAAAAGTACTTTATATCTTAAATCATTGCCATACCACCATTCACATGAATAGTTTGACCTGTTACATACGATGCTTCTAATGAAGATAAGTAAAGCACGGCAGCAGCAATATCATCAACAGCTCCCATACGCTTCATAGGAATGGAAGAAATAATTTTTCCCTTTTGATCCTCAGTCAGATTAACCGTCATATCACTTCCTATAAAACCAGGAGCAACGCAATTCACTGTTACATTACGCCTACCTGTTTCCTGTGCAAGAGCCTTAGTAAAACCTGTCAATCCAGATTTGGCTGCGCAATAATTAACCTGTCCAGCATTTCCCGTAAATCCCACAACAGATGTGATATTAATGACACGACCAAAACGATTTCTAATCATCAAAGGAACTAATTGACGGGTTAAAAGAAACGCCGATGTTAAGTTAACAGACAAAACATCATCCCAATCCTCATACCGCGCTCGCATAAAAAGAGAATCCCTCACAATCCCTGCGTTATTCACAAGGATATCAACTCCTCCCATCTCTTCATTAACCCTTTTAGACAAATATTCCACAGATACACGATCTGAAAAATTAGCTGGGAAAAGAAGAAAACGATCGACATCATCAAAGTTCTTTGCGACTTTCTCCAATTTTTCTTGAGAAGTACCATGCAATCCAACGGAAGCTCCTTGTTTGTATAAAATCTTAGCGATTGCAAGACCAATACTACCGCTTGCACCTGTCACTAGTGCTTTTTTACCTGTTAAATCAAACATCTATATAATATCCTAACCAACTATAGATCTGAGCGCTAAATCTATATCCTCAACCTTACTAATAGAAACAGCCGATAAAGATTTATCAATACGCTTGGCGAGACCTGTTAATACTTTTCCAGAACCAACCTCATAGACACTCTTTACACCATGGTTTGCAAACCACTGTATAGTCTCTCTCCAACGCACTCTTCCTGTTACTTGTTCCACCAATAGTCTAGAGATCTCATCAATGCTAGAAACTGGACTTGCACAAAAATTTGGCAAGATGGGCACCACTGGATCCTGTTTTGTAACACTATCCAACATCCATTTCATTACTTTAGAGACGGGAGTCATTAACGATGAGTGAAAAGGGGCAGAGACAGGCAAAAAGACGGCACGCTTCGCACCTTTATTCAGACAAGTATCAGCTGCGCATTTAACAGCATCTTGCAATCCAGAAATCACTACCTGTCCCCCACCATTATCATTGGCAATCTCACATATTCCAACTCTAGAAGCCTGTGCACAAATAGAATCAACCACACAATCATCTAAACCGATAATAGCCACCATACTTCCTAACCCCGGAGGTACAGCTTCCTGCATAGATTTGCCACGAGCTCGCACCAATCTGATAGTATCAGATAGGGAAAACGCTTTTGCTGCACAAAGAGCTGTATATTCCCCTAGCGAGTGTCCGGCGACATAACTTATATCCCTCTTAACACATAAACCATTTTTTTCCATCACGCGAATAAACGCCATTGATACAGCTGTTAAAGCAGGCTGAGCATTACAGGTAGCAGTTAATTCCTCTTGCGAACCATTCCACATCAAATCTGAAAGATTTTGATTTAAAGTATGATCAACCTCTTCAAAAACAAGACGTGCCTCGGGAAAAGAATCGTAGAGATCACGCCCCATTCCTATTACCTGACTGCCTTGTCCTGGAAATGTCAACACTGTAGACATACTAGAATTACACCACTCCTCTATTATTTTGCTAGGCTTTATATTTCCAATAGAAAGTCAAAAAGTCAAGAAGAACGAATGTCACTTCTCTAGATTATCTGATCCTCTTATCAACTAAACACATTTTTTATCAGATTCTCTCAAGATTCTTTATAATGCTCATCTCCGGACTATCTTTCTGTAAAGACAACTGGAATCATCATACTTGGTGGATAATATCATGATAAACAAATGTATGAATTATTATCTTCTCTTTCATTGTTTACAAATAATCTCAAATTACACAATGTTTTCTCTTTATTTCTTAGTATAAAGAACTGAAATAAGTTTTTTTTGTTGTGTCACATGCAAAATCCATTAGCTCCTGAAAAACCGATGAATATTCTCTATTACCTTGACTTAATTCAACCCTAGATCATCTTGACCATTGCACCCGGCCATGCTATAGAATTAATCATGAGTGTTGAGGTTGTATTTTATTAAAAGGTATATAATTGAATATGTTACGTTATTTTATATGTTTGTTGTTCTCATATATTCCCATGTCGGCATCTGCTACGACACAAAAAAAAGTAGTATTATCCAGTTTTTCTATTATCGGAGACATAACACAAAATATTGCTAAAGATTTGGTAACAGTAACCACTTTAGTAGAAGCGGGCAATGATTCTCATAGTTATCAAGTTACATCTGCAGATGCAATTAAAATACAAAATGCAGATCTGATTCTATGCAATGGCTTGCATCTTGAAGAAACTTATATGAAGTATTTCACTAATTTAAAAAAAGGAACTAAAATCATTACCGTCACCGACGGAATCAATCCTATTGGCGTGTCGGAAGATACCAGTGTAGACAGTGAACCTAATCCCCACGCTTGGATGTCCCTTACCAATGCAATGATATACATCGAAAACATTAGAAAAGCATTGACAGCATTAGATCCAAGTAATGCTAAAAAATATGAACTCAATGCACGAGAGTACTCAGAAAAAATACGAAATTCGATATTGCCCTTAAAAACTAGAATTGAAAAAGTGGACCCTGAAAAACGTTGGTTTGTTACTAGCGAAGGGTGTTTGGTATACTTAGCGGAAGATTTTGGTTTCAAATCACTATATCTCTGGCCAATTAATTCCGATTCTGAAAGGAGTCCTTCTATGATGCGTCATGCGATCAATCAGATGCGCTCCCATAAAATAAAATTTATATTTTCTGAAAGTACAAATTCTGATCAACCAGCCAAACAAGTTGCCTATGAAACAAATGCATCCTATGGTGGGGTTTTATACGTAGATAGCCTCAGTAAACCAGATGGTCCTGCTCCCACTTATTTAGACTTACTTAGATTCTCTCTAACGAAAATTGTGGATACTTTATTTTGATGAAAACAGCTGTCGCTTCCACGAAAGGTGGACTAGAATTAAAAGATATATCAGTAACATATCCTAATGGTTATTGCGCTTTGGAAGACGTCAATCTTTTTATTCCCGAGAATACAATAACTGCCTTAATTGGCCTAAATGGGGCTGGAAAATCTACTTTGTTTCAAGCTATCATGGGGCTTATCCCACTAGATAAAGGGTCAATATCCATCTTCAATCAAACCGTGGAAAATGCGCTGAAAGCAGATCTCATTGCTTATATACCCCAAACAGAATCCATAGATTGGACTTTTCCTATTCTCGTAGAAGATGTTGTGATGATGGGTCGTTACAAACATATGAACTGGCGACGTGTAGCGTCAAACAACGATTATCGAATCGTAACGGAGGCATTAGAAAACGTAGGGATGTCTTCTATGCGCCAAAGACAAATCGGCGAACTTTCCATAGGACAGCAAAAGCGCGTTTTTCTTGCCCGTGCACTCGCCCAAAAAAGCCAGGTTATCATCATGGACGAACCTTTTGCAGCAATTGATTTTAAGACGGAAAGAGAAATGATTTTTCTCTTAAAATCGTTACTCAACGAAGATATAATGATCTTGGTTTCTACGCATAATATTAATTCCATTCCTTCTTTTTGTGACCGAACTATTTTTCTCAAAAAGACAGTGCTCGCTTCTGGGTTAACATCGGATATCTTTAATGAGGATAATATTCAAAAAACCTTTGGAGCTCAAGTATCTCCTCAGTCGAGTATCTTGAATGAGAGTAATATTCAAACAACTTTTAAAGCTGAGGTATATCCTCAAATAAATTCCACCATGTGCATAAAAAAAAGCTGATTCTATGATAAATCAAATTTTAGAACCTTTTACATACAATTACATGAATACAGCTATTTGGATGAGTACTCTGATAGGATGTGTTTGTGGTTTGCTGTCAGCATATTTAATTTTGAAAGGTTGGTCTTCCATTGGGAATGGAATTTCGCATGCGATTTTTCCTGGGATAGTTGTCTGCCATCGATTGAATATCCCTTTATCCGTTGGCGCTACTATTTCGGGAATGTTAGCGACCGGTATAATGGTGAAAATTAAAGAGACAACAAAGCTACGAGAAGACGTTGCTATTGCCGTGGTCTATATAATTTTCTATTCTTTTGCTATGTTTATGTTGTCACTATCACCATCTGCTGTTTATGTAGAAAATATTTTTTTAGGAAATACTCTTTCTATGAGTAGATCTGATACGATTCAAGTTTTGATTATAACTTTTAGCGTTGCATGCATTGTATACATGAAATGGAAAGATTTTGTACTTTTATTTTTTGATGAAAGACATGCCCATTCGGTAGGAATAAATGTAAAATTATTGAAAATGTTATTTTTTAGCTTATTAACCATAACGATAGTGATTGGCTTCCAGACAGTGGGCATATTACTTGTCATTGCAACCGTCATCACGCCTGGTGCTACAGCTAAGTTAATGAGCAAATCTTTTGGGACATATCTTGTTTCAAGCTCTCTCCTTGGTGCTACTAGTAGCTTTCTAGGATCATATATTAGTTATTTCCTAGACTGTAGCCCTGGAGGAATAATTGTAATCATAGAAACCAGTTTGTTTTTACTATGTCTTTTCTTTTTCTCTAAACAATACAGAACCTCATAAATGGCAAAGTATGTGCATTTCTTCATAAACAATCTATAAAAGAGGACGTCTGATGAGTAGTTTCCTACATTATGTTCTGTTGCCTTTGACATTTCCTGCTATCCAAAATAGTTTTATTATCACTGTTATAGTGGTGATTCCCATGTCCGTTCTATCTTGTTTTATAATTTTAAAAAATCAATCTTTTGCAGGAGAAGCGATTTCACATTCAGTTCTCCCTGGGATTGTTTTATCTCATATGGCAGGAATCCCATTAGAAATTGGAGCTTTTATCGCAGGGATGATCTGTACATTATCTGCTGGGTACCTTAAAGAGAAGAGCTATTTTCAAGAAGACCTCGTCTTGAGCATTGTATTTTCTGGCATGTTTGCTATTGGAATAATTCTGATATTGAAAGTTCATAGCTCTCTTCATTTTAGCCACATATTATTAGGAGATATGTTGGGAATATCTAAATCAGATATTATAACAACGGCTTTTTTCGCGTTTATTTCTATATCTTTTCTCATTCTCAAAAAGAATGATCTTCTTCTCATGATATTTGATCCTATGCACGCTCATTCCATGCAAATTCCCATAAAATTATTGCATTATAATTTTTTAATTGTACTATCCCTTATTATTGTGATTTCCTTAAAATCAATAGGAATCATTCTTCCTCCAGCGGTGCTAGTACTTCCTGGAGCGACTGCTTTTCTTTTATCTAAACATCATACGACGATGATATTACTTTCGGTTATCATTTCTGTGGTATGTACTCTCGTAGGTATATATATAAGTTTCTTCATCAATAGTGCAGCAGCACCCACAGTTGTCATTCTCATGGCTATTTTCTTTGTAGTAGTCTATGCATATTCAATAATTATCAATAAAAGAACTGCCTAGAGAAAGTTATAAACCCTAGATAAATGCTCTTCGAGTCGATTTTAAATTTCTCATTCGCTATTTATTGCGCAATAAAATATATTATATTGAATCAAAGAATGGTTATTTCAAATTTGAAATTAATAAAAAAATAAAACCTTTGTCTTATAAATTTTCTTGTATTCTAATTTAAGATATAGTGTGTGATTCAATCAATGTAAACATACCATTAAAAGGACAGAAAAGAAATCCGACAGCAACCAAAGTAGATATTTTGAAAAATTCAAACATTTGAAACTCCTTGTCGTTCACATTGATATCCATCCTAGAAGGAAGAGGAATTCCTTACAGTGTAAGAAAGAGGCTGACTACCTCAGTATATTCCTGCTTTTCTGAAAGAAGTTTGTAATTTCTCTTCACATAAGTACAGCATATCCTGCTGCTAAATATATTACATCGGCATTCATTCCACATGCACACATACGAATTGACTTTGTGATTGACGATTTTCTATTGCAGTATAATCACAAAGAACATTTTGACTGGTATATGCCGAAGGGACTGCTAATAAACAAAGAATCTCCTTAAAACAATCAGTTGTAAAAAAATATTGAGATTGTAACTCGTAATGAAGGCAGTAGAACATTCAGCACCACATGTCCAATATTTAACTCTTTTTAAGAATTCTTCCCGATATCTGATAAAATTAATTTAATAAGAAAAAATCTAGGAATTATCTCACAAAAAGAAAAAAATTCCCTATAAAAATATTTTTTCTTCATTGATGATAATCATAATATTAGGAGAAAACGACAGCTCTGATAGCCATAAAAAGAAGACTATTTGCTGATCTGAACGTCATTATGATCTTGTTCATTAAGACCCGAATCAGATAGATTATTTCCTAGTTCTTGAATAGGCCTCCCTTTTAAATCCATACTTAAATTATTCTCTAATGGTTGAGATGATTCTTTTTCTAAAGTCTTATTTGAACTACTTCCAGAACTTTTTTCTGATCCTTGAGAAGTAATGTCCGTAGAAGAGTATTCACTTAATGCTTTCTTGGAAATTGATTCAGAATTACTAATAGAATCGTTAATAGGATCTTTACATTGCATTAACCAAATGTCATATATCGAATGATCAATAGCATTCATAGCAGGGCTATCTGCGAACATCCAGCCAGAAAAAATTGACCGCACTATACGATCTGTAAAAATCTCAGAAATTGATACAAATGCATCAATACGCTGAGCTTCGCGATCATCTCTTGAATAACAAACCATTGGTTTAATTATCAAAGATCCAAATTGAGCACTTTGGTTAATTTCAACATCAAAGGTCAAAACACGACCTGTAATCTTATCCATACCAGCAAATTCGGCTACTTTATTTGCGAATCTAGCAGAATTTGCAAATTTAGCATGACTAAATACAAAAAATAAAATCAATAATAAAACTCGGTACTTCAAAAATTAACTATCCCCAAAAATCGTGTTCCTAAAGAAATAAACCCATTAAACATCAATAATCAGGAGACCAAGCACTATATTTACCTTTAGTGCTAGTACCAGCCATATTATCTCTTCTAAATCGTGGATAATAAGAGTTTAATGAGCCGGTAGCGTTCACACAATGTGGTTTCTGCCAATCAAACGAATTTTCTTCTTCTGCTTTAGGCACACCTATCCTACGATGATGAATCCAACCATGCCACATAGGAGGAATAGAAGAAGGATCTGTATACCCATTATATATAACCCAACGCCTCGAAGAACCGTTAATATTTTTACGACTTTCATAATATGTATTACCAAATTCATCTTTACCAACAATATGACCAAAACGCCAAGTGAAAAACCTTGTCCCCAATGTCTGACCATTCCACCAAGTAAAAATTTGCAATAAAAAATTTTTCATATAAATTCCTTTCTACAATCATCATGCAAATTTCTAATCACATCAGTTACCAAGCTGAATCACATAATATGAAACGCATGTTTATACCTTAAATAGCGACTAAATAATAAACAATCAAAAAGGAAACATCCTTTCCAAAATTGAATCAATGTACAACTGCTATCCAAGAATTATGAATCAATCATTGGGATTACTTTAGCTAAGTCATCAACAATACGCTTAATTCTAGATAAATCATCTCCTTCTGCCATAATACGAATAAGAGATTCTGTACCTGAAGCGCGAACAATTAACCGATCGATTCCCCGCAACTCAGACTCTGCATCAGCAATAGCCTGTACAATAGAAGAACTGTTTAAAATAGAAGTATCTTTGACTGAAACACTGCGCAAAAACTGCGGATATTCTTCAAAACAATGACAAATTGTGCTAACAGGTTTATCATATTGCTTGATATAACGTAATACCTGCAAAGCCGCTACAAGACCATCCCCTGTAGAACCATAATCAGATAAAATAATATGACCAGATTGCTCACCACCGACATTGAATCCGTTATTTTTCATATACTCCATAATATAACGATCACCAACTTCAGTGCGCTTTAAAGATAAACCAAGACCTGCAATAAATCTTTCAAGACCAATATTTGACATTACCGTAGTAACAATACCATTCCCTCTTAACAAAGAATGACTCATCCATTCCCGTGCAATAAGAGCCATAATTTGATCTCCGTTAACTATGGCACCCTTCTCATCAACGATGATAACCCGATCACCATCTCCATCTAAGGCTATCCCAATATCGGCCCGTACTTCATGTACTTTTCTCTGTAGGGATAATACATTGGTAGAACCACAATCAAGATTTATATTGATACCATTAGGCTTATCTCCAATAACGACAACATCGGCTCCTAATTCCCAAAACACCTCTGGAGCAACCTTGTAAGATGCGCCATTAGCGCAATCTACAACAATCCGTAAACCTTGCAAGGTAACATCACGTGGCAAAGTACGTTTCACATGTTCAATATAACGATCATGTACACCATCTACTCGTTTCGCATGTCCAATACTATCATAACAAGACAAATATGATGTTAAATCATCCTCAAGAAGGGTTTCAATACGATCCTCAATATCGGTAGAAACTTTATAACCATCTGGACCAAAAAGTTTGATCCCATTATCTTGATATGGGTTATGAGAAGCAGAAATCATAACACCAACATCAGCACGAAGAGACCGCGTAAGCATAGCAACAGCTGGAGAAGGAATAGGTCCAAGAATAAAAGCATCCATCCCTGCTGCAGTAAAACCTGCTACCAATGAATTTTCAAGCATATAACCAGATAAACGAGTATCTTTACCAATAACAACTCTACGATGCTTTTTTTTACCTCTAAACAAGTAACCCACGGCAATACCAATACGCATCATAAAATTAGGGGTGATAGGAAATGTATTAGACTTACCACGAATCCCATCGGTACCAAAAAAACGTCGCTTCATATCTACTTCCTTGAGGATTGACTATAAAAAAAACTCAAAAACCCAAACAAGTCACCAATATAATATGCCAAACATTAAAAAAATATATTCTCTTACTATAATATTTAATTTCATAAACCGGTCACTCACTGTCGTAGTCATATTGCAAAACACGATACTACTACTGAACACTCTTAGTGTCTTCTTTTTCCAAATCATCAGTATTGGAAGAATCAATATTTTCATTATCCTTCTCTTCCGAACAAGATACTTCTGCTTCTTGAACTCCTGCCTGTGGAACAGACGCACACAATGCAACACCATCGTCTTCCGAAGGTCTACTTATTTTTTCTCCTCTAATTAAAGAAGCAATTTCCTTTCCAGATAGTGTCTCATACTCTAATAATGCTTCAGCAATCGCAACAAAATTATCATTTTTTTCCTGTATAATAGACTTCGCTTTTTGATATGCTTCTTCTATAAGACGGAAAACTTCTTTATCTATTTTTTGAGCAGTCTCCTCTGAAATACTTCTAGGACGAGATACTGGATGACTAAGAAGAGCCTCTTGTTGACCTTCTTCATAAGAAACTTTCCCCAATAAATTAGAGAAACCGAATTGCGTTACCATAACACGTGCTAACTTTGTCGCATATTCAATATCCGACATGGCACCTGAAGTTACATTGTCTTCGCCAAAAGTAAACTCTTCAGCAACTCGCCCACCCATTAGAATAGTTAAACGAGATGTCATCCATACATAAGTTGTGGAATGACGATCTGCTTCTGGCAACTGCATTACCATACCTAATGCTCTCCCACGTGGAATTATGGTAGCTTTATGAAGAGGATCTGCTTTTGGAACATGACATGCAACAACAGCATGTCCCGCTTCATGGTACGCAGTGATTTTCTTTTCTTCCTCCGTCATCGCCGTAGAACGACGCTCTGCTCCCATGAGAATTTTGTCTTTTGCATCTTCAAACTCTTGCATTGTGACCAAACGCCTATTACGACGTGCTGCCATCAAGGCAGCTTCATTCACCAGATTTCTTAAATCTGCACCAGAAAACCCAGGTGTTCCTCTAGCAATCGTTTTTAAAATAACATTAGGAGCCAATGGAACATTACGACTGTGAACCATAAGTATATGTTCTCTACCCACAATATCAGGATTCGGAACTGTTATCTGACGATCAAAACGACCTGGACGTAACAGAGCTGCATCCAAAACATCAGGACGATTAGTTGCCGCTATAAGAATTACACCCTCACTAGATTCAAAACCATCCATTTCGACCAATAACTGATTGAGGGTTTGCTCCCGTTCATCATTTCCCCCTCCTAAACCTATGCCACGGTGACGACCAACAGCATCTATCTCATCAACAAAAACAATACAAGGCGAATTATTCTTAGCTTGCTCGAACATATCACGAACACGAGAAGCACCAACCCCAACAAACAACTCCACAAAATCAGATCCAGATATAGTAAAAAATGGAACATTAGCTTCACCCGCTACAGCACGTGCTAACAATGTCTTACCAGTTCCTGGAGGCCCTACCAAAAGAACTCCATGAGGAATACGCCCACCTAAACGTTTGAATTTTTGAGGATCACAAAGAAAATCTACTATTTCCTGCAAATCCTCTTTTGCTTCATCAACTCCCGCCACATCCTTAAATGTCACACTACCAACATTTCCAGAAAGCAACTTAGCTTTGGATTTTCCAAAACCCATCGCACCACGCGCTCCACCTCCTTGTATTTGTCTCATGAGAAACATCCATACAAGAACTACTAATACTAAAGGGAACCAACTACCAAGATAACTCAACAATCCTGGAGAACCATCATTAACCGGTCTGGAAGAAATTTCTATGTCTTTCGATTGTAATTTATCCAAAAGCTTACTTCCAACCAATGGCATGTAAGTTTGGAAAGACGATTCGCCATTAACATAAAATCCTGTAATATGAGTGCCTATCACAGATATCTTACGAACGCGTCCAGCATCTACATCTTTTATAAATTGAGAATAAGAAATATCCTGAACCCCATCTTGCCCAGCAGAAGGAGCTTGAAATATAGAGAACGACGCTATTAAACACAGTGCTATCATAATCCATAAAACAAAATTCCTAACGTTAAAGCTCATTGAAGACACCTCAGAATACTAAAATTCACTATCAGACTGACCAAAAAACATCTATTATCCAAATAGAATCAAGATGTTAATAACAATTATTCAATAAAATCAATGAAAATATATTTTTTCCCTCAAAAAAACGGCAATCGGGGAATAAATACTTTGCCAAATGATATAGAAAATGCGTAAGCAACCGGTAAATCAAATTTTGTCATGAAGCGAGAAAACGGTGCTAACAAAGGCTTGCCTCCTTCTTTAGATGGCATACTTGAAAGAGCACGTTGCGCAATTATAGGTGGAATACCAGAAGGGACATCCGCTTTCCTATATGATTGAGGACCAATTTGAATGAGTGAATCGGATAAATTTTGAAATTGATATCTTCCATCCCAAACAGTAGTTTCTTCCGGGTAAAGAATCAACGTAGGAAGATTTCGTACTGCACGTGTTATCCATAAAAAATTTGCACGTCGATCTATCACAACTCGTCCAATACTAACACATCCCCTTTTCCCACTTTTAAGAAACAACATTACCCTTTCCATAGAGCGATATCCTGGCAAAGAAATTTGACCACCACAAATCGCAGCAGAAACCCTTAACAAATAAAACAAAAGGGTTGAATCAATATTTAAGATATCCTGTGAAATGGCAATGATTGACCGCATATGAACTGTCAAATATTTGGGAATTAACATAGCTACAGCGTTATTAACTTTAACGCGCAAATCTTGAAATTTTTTCATCTTGAGATATAAAGCATGGAGATCAATATCCCGAACAAAACGTCGCACACGAACACGTTCAAATCTATCATCAGTATTACTGGGATCTTCACACCAACTAATATTGCGTTGTAACAAAAAAGAACGTATATCTTCTCGACGGCAGCGTAAAAATGGACGAGAAATCCACAGATTGAGATCATAAAGAATAGTATCACACATACCAGAAAGACCCATGCCCTTTTCAGCATAATCGCGTTGAGAACGCATATAAACTGTTTCCAACTGATCATCAAAGGTATGTGCTGTCATAATTAACGTTGCGTTAATTGTCTTAGCGTGTTCAGAGATCAATGCGTAACGCGCTTCCCGAGCAGCAGCCATTAATCCTGTTTGAGGCTTTGAATTTTTCCACGAAACTACTGAATGAGCAATTCTTAATCTAGAACACACATCAGAGACATACCTCACCTCATCCTTAGCTGTCTCCCTCAGACAATGATCAACAGAAATCGCAGAAAATTTAATTTTTCCAAAAGAACGATCTGAAAGGACAGAATGTAACGCAATGAGAAGCCCCATAGAATCCGATCCACCAGAAACAGCCACAAGAATATGCGCCGGATACACAAGACTTCGTACAAAGAATCTTACACTTTCTATAGGGGATAAAAACATAGATCATACCTACATCAACCAGTTGTTACAATACATCTATGTCGTACAGTTCTTACTTAAAAAACCAAAGAATAATTCAAAATACCATACCACTACTATTCATTCCATTATACAGATTATACTGATCCCATATTCTAAAAAATTAATTAGAAATATCATTTACGACTATATACTTTGAAAAAGTGAACTGTAACGATGATGAAACGAATATGGCCGCATTCACAAACTATACTGTGATACGATCGGCAAAAACGCTTTTGATCCCTTTAGAAATATTCTAGCACCCTAAAAATGAATTTGGAATTAGATGATAAGATTTCTATTAAGTATTAGCACGACATCCCTTTAAAAAAACGATCGCACGACGATTTTTCGCATAAGCATCCTCATCATGACCATATACAGATGGCATCTCCTTTCCATATGAAGTAACCTTCATGCGAGATGCGCTAATCCCTCTAGCTACAAAATAATTAAAAACTGCATAAGCACGACGAAGTCCCAAAGCAATACTACTGTTGCGGGAACCTAGTTCATCTGCATGACCTTCTATAAGAAAATCACAATCATGTTTTTCAAGCCAAGATCCTAAATTAGATAACACTTGAATATCTGCTGGGCGAATGGAATAAGAACTGGTATCAAAAAACACAGAATCACCAACAGATGAAGAAAATTGCTCCTGCAAAGAACTCTCATTTAATACTGTGTCAGGAGATGATATCTTCGTATCCAAGTTATCGATACCAGAAATACTCATCATGGTTATTGCCGATAAAATAATGAAAATAGTACTATATTGCATAAAAAACTCCCCTTTCGTACTATCATTCTTGCCCTACCTAGTCATTAAATATTGTGAAAAAAAGACATAAGTTTTTACAAAAAAGAAACACGTATATTAAATGCACTTAATCCATAAACCCTACCCACTGTGGGTCTGAAGCATATGCAGGCGTATTAATCAACGTTTCATTGCGACCATTTAAATCAATTGAATATAGTTTCGACCCTGTATCCCCATCCTTTTTACGAGAAAATATCAAAGAACGACCACTAGGAGACCATGTAGGAGCCTGTAAATTAGAATCCTCTACTAATAGACGCTCTTGCGAACCATCTTTTTTCATCACACCAATCGCAAACTTTTCTCCAGAAAATTTGGTAAAAGCTATGAGATCGCCTTGAGGAGACCAAACAGGATCAAAGTATGACGCCTCTTTATCTTGTGAAATACGCTTTTGATCGGATCCATTTGACTGCATAACATAAAGTTGCTCTTTTCCTTCCCTATCACTTTCAAAAACAATTTGTGAAGAATCTGGCGAATAAGATGCAGAGATATTGATAAATAAAGTATTAGTTAAACGCTCAGTAGCATTCGACTGCAAATCCACACTATAAATATCCATTGCTTCGTCTTTTTGCACACTTATAAGCGCACGCTTGCCATTTGAAGAAAAACGAGGAGCTAAAATCATACTACGGAAGTTCCCAATTCGCTTCGGAGCCCTATCAATCCTAGTATCCATCAAATAAACCCTGAGGATATCTTCATCATCATAAGTAGCATATGCTACCTTTTGTTGATTAGGAGAAAAGCGTGGTTCGAAAAGAATCTGATCTCTACTAGGCGTCAAATAACGTATATTAGCACCATCTCGATCCATAACACATAAACTATTTTTTATTATACCAGAAACAACACTCTCAGAAACAAATAAAATACGCGAGTTAAAATCACCTTTTTCGCCAGTAATACTCTGGTATATATCATCAGAAATGGTATGGGCAATTTTCCTCCAACTCGCAGGAGAGGAAAAAAATTTCTTCCCTATGATTTGTTTGCGATCTTTAACATCCCATAACCGGAACTCCACACGCAAACGATCCTTCCCTTCTTTAATCACCCGACCCGTTACAAGAACTTGAGCACCTAAACTATTCCAATCCTGAAAACGAGGAATACTATCTGGATTAGTGATTTTTTGCTTGAATGAATCTTGGGATATCAGATTAAACACATCGGATCTTTGAAGGTCTTTCGACACAACCTCTGAAACTTTACCGCCTAATTCATCAATAGATACAAATTTGGTAAAAGCAATAGAAACAGGAGAATAATTAGCACTATTGGTAGCAACTTTTACAAAAGCGTGTATTGAAGTGGGGAAAAATCCACCTATCAATACCAATAACAAACAGAGATTTATCTTCATATTCAGTTCCTCAGCTATAAAAAATCTCAAAGACACACTTCCTTTACCCTTATAACAACATATACCCATAAAAAAGAGAAAAAATATTACATTTTTGATGGCACAAAAAAAAGTGTTATGTTGCGCCAACTCTTGTAAGTACTCGGAGAAAGACGAAACGCTTGCGATTTTATAACAGCTTTTCTTGCATTTTCTCTTAACATCCGGCGAACTAATTCTGTCCCTCCAACTACATCAACATTAATCTTTCCAAGCACAAAACCTTTTTGATTCAATTGAAAGTGCATCTTAACTCGTAATTTTTTAAATCTCTTGAAATCAGAAGGAATATTCCAATTCGCTATAACTCTATTGCGAACAATAGCTATTGCATCTTGAGAAGGAATACGTTTTCTACTACTTTTTTCAACCTTTGATAATAGTTCTTTCTTATCTGGTCGCACCACAACGGTATCAATACTTTTCTTCTCTGCAAAAGATATCCCTTGCAGGTCTTGCTCCTTATTCGTTGCTTTACTGATCTTTTGCTTATCATAAGGAGACACAGGCATTCTTAATAATGCCGATTCTTTCAATGCTTGTTCTCCTTTACTACTAGAAGAGCGCTTGGTTTCATTTTCAGTGGCGTGCGTTTTCGTCTGGTCAGAGAATCTATCACCATTTTCTTGAACGGAAAAATCGCGCACAAGATTCTCCTGACTACTTCCTTTGAACTGAACAACTGGTTCTTCTATTTTCTTATATTTACTAGAATGATAATCCTCGTTATAAATATTGTCTACAGACAACATTTCACGTCGAGAAATCGGTACCAACAATTGGACATTAAAGTTGAAATACAACAGCAATAAGAACATAACATGCAATATCATCGATATTGCAAGACCATTCTCTAACCGCACAGCCCTACCATCCTTTTAATTTCGGACTATGAAACTAATGTTTCTATGTCCACTTTTCTGAATATCTAACAAAACACGCATTATTATCCCGTAGGACGTACCATGCTCACCTTGAATCAAGATGTATTCGTTGAACTTGCCACTCTGCAACAATTATATTTTTTTCGTGATCTCATTGAGTAAAACCTGTTGTCCTTGTACGCGAATCTCTCCATCTCGTTTCACATCTATCATAATAGGATATCTCTTGATATCAAGACCTAGAATGAACTCAGCTTTTGGAATAAGCACCATAACAGTGCCGATCAATATTATAAATAAAACCAGCACTAAACCCACGAGAGAAGTCGACTGTAATTCACTATTCATTCTTCCGTCAAGTATGGTAAGGTTACGATTACCTTTACTTCTGCTACGTATTTTTCGTATACCCTCTTGGCTTCGTATATTCATCATAGATTCATTTCTCACACAGCACGAAAGCATGGTTAGGATATATTCCCTTCAGTTTGTCGTGATAGGATGGCAGAAAACTCATTGGCGAATCCCTCCATTTGCATCGCAAACTTCTTTGAATCTTCTATGAACTTATTGTAAGCTATAGATGATGGAATGGAGACACAAAGTCCCAAAAGAATGCTTATCAAAGATTCTATTATTCCTGGAATGGAAACAACATTATTGGAATAGTAGCCCGCAATGCTCTGAAAAAATCCCATCATTCCTAAAACAGCCCCTAAAATGCCTACAAGTAAACCAGCCGAAGACATGCTCCCAAGAAAACTCAATTTTTCTGTTATCTCTTCCAGTTCGCGAGCGATAGCTACATCCATCATACGATCTATACGATCTTGTATACCAATAGGAGAGCGCGCACCTTTGTCACAACTTTTTTTCCACTCACTCATAGCAGACATAAATATTGCAGCTAAACCGATATTATGATGATTTTTTAATGATTTACACACTGTTTCTAAAGACTGTCCCGACCAAAAAAGTTGCTCAAATTCTCTAAATTGACGGCGAAGCGTAATAAAATTTACACTTTTTTGAATGATAACGCTCCAACTAAGAATAGAAAAAATAAACAATAAAGTAATAATACACTTGACTGCTAATCCCATTTGCATAAAAAGAGCGAAAATACTGATATCCATAATAGCCAATCCATAATTATTCACGGATTTTTCCTATAAGGATTAAAATCCAATTGCTAATAACATCAAATCTTACTCCGCAAGACTTGCTTATCATAAAAATCATCTGCTACCAATGCCGTTCTGTGACCTAATCAAATTATCTCAGACTAAATTAGGTTATATCGTGAATTTTCAAATACAAATATAGAAAACCACAGTAAAAAAAATATCATAATAGAAACATATAAGGAAATTCACGGCACAGGTAAATAATACAGAACTAGCGCAGTTTACTTTCCCTTTCCACAAAGAGAAGCCTTTATCCTACCTATGGGGAATATCAATACCAAGATGTTGCCAAGCAATGGGCATTAAGAGTCTCCCACGTGGCGTACGTTGAATAAATCCTTGTTGTATCATGTAAGGCTCTATTAAATCCTCTATAGCATCTCGAGGTTCGGAAAGACCTGCGGAAATGGTTTCTATTCCAACTGGACCACCTCCAAAATTACGAGCAATCATTGTCAAATAACGCAAATCAAGTTGATCAAAACCCATTTTATCGATTGCTAAACGAAGCAGCGCCGCATCTGCGATTTCCCTCGTAATAGTCTTAGCATGTGCAACTTCAGCAAAATCTCGTACACGACGCAATAATCTGCCAGCAATACGTGGAGTTCCTCTAGAACGCATAGCAATTTCGCATGCCGCTTCATCTGTAACAGCCAATCCTGTTAATTTAGCCCCTCTCTGTACTATAGTTTTTAAATCCTCAATTTCATAAAAATTTAATCTAATAGGAATACCAAAACGATCCTGTAAAGGATTGGTAAGCAAACCAACTCTTGTCGTTGCGGCAATGAGAGTAAAACGTGATAAATTAATTTTTACAGAACGTGCAGATGGTCCCTCCCCGACCATGAGATCCAATTGAAAATCTTCCATAGCTGGATAAAGAATCTCTTCTACGATAATACTGAGTCTATGAATCTCATCAATAAATAGAACATCCCGATCTTCTAAATTGGTAAGCAACGCTGCAAGATCCCCTGCTTTCGCAATAACTGGACCCGAAGTCGAACGAAAGTTAACCCCTAATTCTCTTGCAACAACCTGTGCCAAAGTAGTTTTACCAAGACCTGGAGGACCTACAAATAATACATGATCTAACGCTTCAGCACGCGCCTTTGCTGCTTCTATAAAAACCTTCAGATTAGAACACGCTTCAACTTGACCTGTAAATTCCTCTAAAGTTCTCGGACGCAGTAAAGAGATATCAGCATCTTCCTGAGAAACATTACGAGATAGCAATCCCTCACGATCCATCATCTCATGCTAATCTTCATGGATTGAATGTATAAATACAAAATACTCAACATGATATTGCTCTCAAAGCCAAGCGAATGATCTGACTATCATCTGCAATATTCTTTTCTTTTTTAAGAACTGAAACAACAGCTGTTGTCGCTTGATCTTGACCGTAACCTAAATTTACTAACGCAGAGATAGCATTAATCGCAAACGAAGGCATAGAACAGATATGCGCCTGTTCTTTGTTCACACAAGACATATCTTGCTGAACTACAGAGGATAGAGAGATCGCTTTTCCTTTTAATTCTGTCATGATACGACTGGCTATTTTCATACTAATTCCCGGAATCTGAGCAATAACCTTACTATTTTGCAATATTATCGATTCTACCAATTCTGTTGCTGTAATACGAGAGAGAACTCCCATGGCAACTCTTGCCCCTACTCCCTGCACACTTTGCAACAACATAAACCATTGCCGATCTAGATCCGATAGAAATCCAAAAAGCCGAATTTGATCCTGCCGCATATGTGTTTCCACAAATAAAGTACAAAAGTCGCCTATCTTGCCAAGGCAAGACAATGTACGAATCGGACAGTAGATTATATAACAAACACCTTGTACATCAATCAATACATAATCCTCATATAATCCTTCAATATTGCCTTTGATTTTACCTATCATAGTTTTACTACTTTCTACTTACACCTAGAACATATATTCAATATAATTCAATCTTGTGATGCAATTTTATAGTAACCAGAGTTCGCATGATATGCATGACATACGGCGATCGCGAGCGCATCAGCCGCATCTTTTCCCTTAAAAAAACTCTCTGGCATTAACATCTTTAACATCATATGAATTTGCTTTTTATCTCCATGTCCAACGCCTATAACCGCTTTTTTAATGGTATTAGGAGCATATTCAGAAACAGGAATTCGAGCAAGGGCAGGCGATAAAATGGCTATTGCCCGAGCTTGACCAAGCTTAAGTGTCGCCACTGCATCCTTATTTACAAAAACTTGCTCCACAGCTGCTTCTTCAGGGCGCCAATTCTTAATAACATCTGTCAAACCCTCATATAATTGGCACAAACGAAATGCAAGTGACTGTCGCACACAAGAGACAATCGTTCCAGAAGAAACGAAACATAAATTATCCCCCGCGACATCCACAATGCCCCATCCAGTCCGTCGAAGACCAGGATCGATCCCTATAATCCGAATTGATTTGCGCATCACCTTTTCAAATTCCCTTGACAAATTGAAAATAAGCAGGAAATTGACATTTTAATCAAGACAAGATGACTTTATTATATGTGTATACTTGACATTATCTTGACATTTAACAAATCTGAAAACGAGAGACGTGCTTAAAAATGAACTGTAATTCCTGTTTTTGCAGGAATCTTAGTTTTTTTGTATATACAACGCAAGGGTCCCGTAGCTCAGTAGGATAGAGCACCAGATTCCTAATCTGGTTGTCGCGCGTTCGAATCGCGCCGGGATCACCATAAAAATTATAAATAATTGAATTTAGGATATTTTATATTTCTTATAAGAAAATACATCTCCTCCAAAAAGTAATTAATTTATCCCCCTTATTTTTGTCCTCGTTTCTGCCTGACAATCTAATCTTACACCGGAATCCAAACTATTGTAAGGCATGCACCCCTCAAAAAAGTTTGACATAAGAGATCCTAAATCTGATCCAGCACAAAAGAATGCGGAAATAAAAAAATAGCAGCAAATAAAGATAAGTTGAACAGGATTGCATGAGACTCAAGCAAAGGCAGAAGTGATGGCTAAGAGACATAGATGGAATCCTTAGTCTTAACCTTATTATTGTCATATTTTAGGTAATATAGGATGAGTATTATGTTGATAGATGCCAAAAAATAGCATTAGTATTTGTACTAGCATCAACTGCTTTGGTCAGTAATTGTAGTAATTCGGATGAGTCATTCCAGGATAGGACGACACAGATGGAAGAAAAATATCAGGTTCTTAGCACAAAAATTACATAGTTAGATAAGCAGTTAGAAGCAATTAAAAATATATTTGAGGGCGGTAGCAATGCTAAGATATTTGGCAATCTCACATTATACGCTGACGATTTTAATACGTCTCTGCCTAACATAACTATTGCCGATTCCGAGGGTTCTACAAGAGCTAAATACGTATAGTAAACAAAGATTTAGTACTATCCTCGCAAAATCCAGGGCAAAAAGGAGCTTCAATATCTATAGGACCCGATGGACTGAAGGTAAATGGTCAAAAAGTAAACGAGGACGCATTAAACTCTAAAGCTGCAAATGCCTAAAAATTATTTAAATAACGCTTTTATTTCTAGAATATAGCCTAATTACTACTAATCTTCAATCTATTTAAGAAAATCGATAGTTTGAATGATCATGTCAGTGAAAGTGGAAACCTATCATAATATCAGTATTTCCCCTTTGTTCTCTCGCTTCATCTCTATCTATCTCTTGATTTTTAATTCTGCTATTCCAATTAAAAATCCCATTCCACAATCTCTACAATGTTAGGTGTGCTACTTCATCTAAGTGATAGACGTAAAATCCAAACCTCCCGCAACATCTTTCACCATAAACCAATAATTGCCATCTTCATCAACAACTATACGAATAGGGTTGTGTTCCAAATTGAATGGTATCATATCACTCATCTCTTAATCCTTCGGAGGTGAAATGGATCTTATATCTACCCACTTTAACACTTTAGTAATCCGATACTTTCTCCCCAAATTCACTTAATTCTTCCATTTCATCTTGATACTTATTTTGTATTGTATCGATGAAAAACGCTTGGTTTTGGCTATCCAAATTCATAAAATATCGGACAAGATCATCCATCCCAAGTCCCTTAAGTAGCCGTGCATTAGATTGTTCTTCAGCTTCTTTAACGCGTTGATTAGCTTGTTCCACATACTCTTTAGCCAGCTTATGGGCTTCTAACACTTCCATCTTGGCTTCTTTGACCATTCTCAAACTCTCTATCCTGTTGTCTTCCACTAGAGAACATCCAATAATTGTAATAGCGGTCGTCACAAGAGTAGATGCCAGTAATGTTTTAGCTCTCATTTTATGTTTACTTTGACTGGTTTTTCAGCTTCTAAGTAGATTATCGAATCATTGTAAACAATGAATTCGAAATCTCTTTCTCCAGAACTTATACGTAATCTAGGACTTCTCTTCCAATGTCGTAAGTACGACAGTAAAAAAACGACAGTGATCTGCTATATCCTCAATGAAGGTATACAAACCGAGCGATTGCCGAGTCTATAAAACAAAAAACTGTAATAGTTATCAATGCAAGATCATAATCTCTACTGGAGGGATACTATCCTTCTACGATAGCTATTACCACATCACAGACACATCAATGATGCGCTCTATATAAAACGGTGATAAAAATTCATCAACCCATTGGTTCTGATTTAATGAGATATGCAAAATCAGCAACTACTTGCCGATACGCTTCTTTCTTGAAATCAACGACTATATTAGGCGTATCCCATAAAGAAACCCAAGTCCAAGCATCAAACTCCGATTCGTATCCATATGCCGTCCGATCAACACAAATCTCACTTGTTAATCCTTGAAATCGAAAAGCAAACCATTTTTGCATTTGTCCAACATATCCATTCTCTTGTATGCAATGCGCTGGAAAATCATATTGTATATACGAATCTCCTTGCCCCAACAAAGAAATAGATTTGATTCCTGTTTCCTCATATAATTCACGATATGCGGCATCCAGAGGATCTTCTTGAGGATTAATCCCTCCTTGCGGCATTTGCCACAGTGATAAATGCTTATTATTATCATGAAAACAGCGACGTCCAACCCATACAAGGTCATCCTGATTCAAAATTAAAATCCCTACACCGCGTCTATACATACCCAACTTTTCTTTCAAAAAATATTTTTATTGACTCTCATTAATCAATTCCATCCATTTATGAAGAAGGGGACGATAATTTAGCTAAACACGATAAAGGAACAACTGATACATCGCGTACATGTTCCTGTTGCAACCATTGTGAAATCACTTCGATACTCTCATCAAAAGCAACTGCAACACCAATAGCTTGTCCCGTAGTGCGAGCAATCTCTTCTAATCCCTTTAATTTCTCTCTGATCTTATCCCGGTCTACCTGATCATCTAAATACAAATCAGCTACCATATAAGGAAGATTCAATTTTGGAGCTAATACTCTAGTAAGATTACGTGGTGAACTACCATCATCAAAAAACAATAATCCACGCTTAGCAAATTCTTTAAAGATAACTTCCGCAGATTCCTTATTGGACAATAACATGGCTCCACGATAATTCATAACACCGAAATATCCTGTACCACGTCGCAAAGAATAGCGTAATCGATTAAGTAACTGCTGAACTGTTTGTGTTACTTTTAAAGTATAAGAATCATCTTCATTATACGATTCATCAAAAGCCTGCATAGGAATCTGTAAAATAGCCTCTTGCCCCTTTTTCTTTGCTTCTTTCATCCACCTATCTAAACTATTGCCATTAGAAGCAAAAGCAAGTGTGATGTTTGCAGGCAATAAATTAATAGCACGTTGTGTTCCGGTCTGACTTATACCCAAACCAGAAACAACAATAGCTATACGCGCACCACTAGCATTGGAACAAAAATTCTTATCCATAGCAGGAACTTCGGTATCTTCCCGTCCTACCTTATTTTTTGCCAATAACTCTTTTTTAGATAGTCCTAGAATCAATCTTTCCTCTATCGTTGGCAAGGAATCTATGGACGTCGATCTTGTCGGTTTATTGACGACTGTCTTACCAGAAATATCATTCTGAATTTGACCATCATGTTGGGATGAATCATTCTTAAGTTGATTACAAACGGTATTATTATCTCTCTTACTAGGAGATTGTTTATCCTCAATATTAAGAGGAATCGTCAATGGAATAGGAGCAATTTCTCTAATAACAGAGTACGGAATCATCTCTGATATCGTTCCGACAAAAGCATGTGAAATTAAAATGTAAATCGAAAGCCCGACAATAAAAGTACAGAACAACAAAAAAAGACCTAATCGAGAAATAATCTGTGAATAAAAAGATTTTCTCTTAGGCGTCTTTTTCCTTAAAGGATGGTTTAAATCGATACTCACAAATATTACACTTTATTCAAATAATTATTAATGTTCATAAATTATAAAGCTTATTTTTCCTTCACTGTAACCGCTACAAGAGAAAATAATACTATTACTCAATTCAACATCTCCTCCCATTTATCTTTCGAAACAGCGAATAAATCATAGCGCTCATCCTATAATTTCTCGCAACAAATGATCTAAATAGAATGAAATATTTATTTAATATTTAAAAAAAAATCGAACTCATAAAAATCTATATTTTTTCTTTTCAATCTCTAAATATCACATCAAAAGGTATTAGAGAACAATTACCCAAACATCACTTTTCTCGAGTTAAACATTTTTCTCCTAACGATTTTTGATCACTAATTCGGATTCACGGATAGTTATTTTATTTTAAGATTATTCAATACCCTTGCAATAAACTACTGTGAAGAAAAATCTGCTACCTTATCTGCCGATGCTTGAATGAAGACAATTCCATTTTTAAGCAATACGTAGAATCCTCATCGCTCAATTGAGAAGAAAATATTCAACCCTACACCAACATACGAAACATGTGCCAAGATAGGCTTCCATTTAATAATAGTTCTCCACAGAACCATATCCCATGCTTTCCAATATGAATGTCGACTACAGTGCTATAACGTTACTGAAATTATAATCTACCATTGTATAAAATATATTAAATTAACGCAAAACATTCCCATTATAAAAATGAAATAGAATCGCGATCACGCATTTTCCCACAATATTAACAACGAGATGGTATACCCAGCAGTGTACTCTCTGGTATTAGTCCATTCATAAGACGATCTGGATCTCCATCATAGACAATTTGTCCTCCAGCAATAACAATAAACCGTGTTGCTATCTGCATGGAATCTTCTAAATTATGAGAAATCATGAGCAAGGTTAGTTGGCGTTCATCACATACCTGTTTCAATAATCCTAATATTTCATGACGCAATGCAGGATCAAAAACAGCAAAAGGTTCATCTAGTAGCAGAATAGGCTTCTGACGAATTAAACAACGCGCCAAAGCCACCCGCTGACGTTGTCCTCCTGACATTTGCGATGGGAATCGATTAAAAAAATCCTCAAGAAAAACTTTTTCTAGCATTTGTTTGACTTGAGCATGTTGATAGTGATCTAAACGCAAATTAGGTGCAATACCTAAAGCAATATTCTGCCAAACAGTCAGGTGAGAGAAAAGATTATTTTCTTGAAATAAAATAGAAAGTGGACGTTTAGAAGGAGAACTACGCGTATGATTTTGTCCGTTTAAGAAAATACTTCCCCGTGTTGGATACTTAAATCCTGCCATCAAAGAGAGTAACGTGCTTTTACCTGCCCCACTAGGACCTAGTATTACAATTCTTTCAGCTTTATTCACTTGAAAATCAAATTGCATTTTCAGATTATCATAGCAATAGATTAAGTGATCTAGTTTAATCATACTCTTTTCCTGACAAATATTCTAATAAACTGAATAGTCCCAAACAAAGTGATAGTAATAACAGCGCTGTAACTACAGCATCACTTTGACGGTAAGAACCCAGTTGTTGATAGAGGTAGCACGGTAAAGTACAAAAATTATCATTGCCAAAAAGCGCAATAATGCCAAAATCTCCTATCGAAAGTAAACAAGAAAAAGAAAAAGTTTGTGCCATCAAACGCTTCAAAGCCTTAAATTCAATAAGGTATAGTCGATTTATCCCTTTGATTTGTAATGAAATACATAATGCATTATATCGCTCTGCTAAATCATACATCGGATTTTCTAATATTTTAACTGCATAAGGAACAGCCATTAAAGCGTTGGTCACTATTATTAAACTATAGGAAGAAGAGGTTAAATTAACAGTATTCTTGAGTAACAAAAAGAATCCTACTGCTAATACAATGCTCGGAACAGCTAAAATTAATAATTCACTCAATTCAAAAATGTGATTAAAAAATTTTAGACGACGCAGACGCAATTCTCTCTTAGTCCAGAGCAACATGATAGTAAAGATCATACACAATACACCAGCATTTATAGCAATATAAATAGAATTGAAAAATGAACTCCATAATCCAGATTGTTGTAATAGCCGCAATAACAACTTTGCATTCATGCCTTCAATGATAATGGCCAACAAAGGAAGAATGAAAAACCATATTGCACAACTGATAAGAAAAAAATCCCACCACCTGCTCCATCGACTATCATCTTCATTCTTCCACAAGAATCGTGAACTATATCCTGAAGAAAAAGAAACATTAAATTTTTGATTGAATAATACCAAACTTAAACAGCAAAAAATTTGAACCAAGGAAAGAAAGGCTGCTTTATTGAGATCAAAATCATAACTTAATGACTGATAGATCGCTAATTCAATAGTAGTTGAAGCTGGCCCTCCTCCAAGAGTAAGCACTGTCGCAAAACTGGCAAAGCATAACATGAAAATCAAAGAGGATGTTGGTAAAATTTGCCTTCTTAAATAAGGCCATTCAACAAAACGAAAAAAATACCATGGATTCATGCCTAATTGTAGCGCAAGTTGACGTTGTTCGATAGAAATGCTATCCAACGCTTGTAACAACATACGAATAGCTAGCGGCATATTAAAAAACACATGTACTAACAAAATACCTTTGATTCCGTAAAGATTAAATTGATAGACAATACCCAACCATTGACACAATTGAGCAATCCATCCCGTCCGTCCATATACAGTGAATACACCCATAATCACTACAAATACAGGCAATACGAAAATCATAGTATGTAGTCGCAAAAATAATATACGCCCTGGAAAATGCCGCCGAAAAAGAGATTTTGCTAAAAAAATTGAAGGAATAACAGATAATAAAGTAGAAAGTAATGCCTGCCAAAATGTAAAACCAATGACATGCCATAAATAACTATCCTCCATAAATTCTCGCCAACTTATTAGAGGCATATGTCGCCATAAAGAATAAACAACAAGAAAAAAAATAAAGTTTAAAAAACAAGAAATAATTACACCAGGCCACAAAGCGTTTCTTATAGACGGCTGACAGCATTTTGCCATGAAGAGATCCATTGATTGCGATATCTAGTAGTTTCTTCTGCGTTAAATCGCAATGACTTCTGCGGTATCCGTATTGCTTGATAAACATCAGGCATAGAAATATCAACAACGGGATACATCCAATTAGTTGTTGGTAAAATTCTCTGGAAAGATGGAGAAATCATGAATTGCATAAACTCTTGTGCCAATTGAGGTTGTTTGCTCCTTACCAATTGGGCTGCTACTTCAATTTGTAAATAGTGACCTTCACTAAACAGTGCGGCGACGTAATCATCTTGCCCATAATTCAAGAGATAGAAACCTGGAGACGTGCTGTAACTGAGCACAAAATCACTTTCACCTTTTAAAAAAAATCCATATGATTCAGTCCAACCTTTAGTAACAGTTGCCGTTTTTGTAGCTATTTTTTTCCAAACTTGAGCGCTGTTATCTCCATAAATTTTTTGTATCCAGAGCAATAATCCTAAACCTAATGTACTAGTCCGTGGATCTTGGTAAATAATTTTCCATGGTTTTGTACTGTTAATCAGCTCATCAAAATTTTTAGGTGGCTGAGTTATTTGTCTCTTATCATAAATAAACGCTAAATACCCATAATCATAAGGGACAAAAATATCATCATCCCATTTTATTGGTAATTTCAATTGACTGGCATCAATGTTACTTTTCGCAAACAAACCAGTTTTTCTAGCTAAATCAATAAGATTATTGTCAAATCCAAGTACAATATCCGCAGCACTATTTTCCCCTTCCATTCTAAGTTTATTTAATAAAGCTACGCCATCACTAAGACCAATTAATTTGAGTTCACAATTACATTTTCTTTCAAAAGCCTGTTTTATTTTAGGACCAGCCCCTTCATCTGCAACGAAGGAATTGTATGTGTACACCGTCAACACAGGTTTTGCCGGCAAACCATCCAAAGTGCAATACGATATTACGCCAGTAATCATCATAATACCCACTACTATTCTTGCGAACTTTTTCAATACTAATTATCCCTTCCTCTCCATTATCTAAGTAAGGCAAGCTATTTTTGAATAGATTATATTTCTCCACTAGAAAACGTAATAGAATTTCTGTTACTCCTGCAATACTCATTGATAGTAAATTGAAAAATAAGCGAAAAACTCTTAGCCTTTTTTAAAATATTCCACATTGTAACCGTTCAAAAATATTGCCAATATGTGAATACGGCTAAAAAGTGCATAAAAAGGACAAGTATTGTATAATCCTCTGTCAATTATAGTGCAAATTCAATAATTCTGAACAGAAGAAAAATAAAAAAATCTTATAAAACATATATTGTTGTGAAATAGTAGTATGTATTTTTTATAATGATCTAAATGCCATTTTCATCAATAAAATTTCGGCAGTAATGCAATATCTTGATAAATGAAAATGGGCACCAATATACATTGATGCCCTAGATTCGAGTGCGAAAATTCGCTAACTGTTGACTATACCCACATATTCTCTAAATCATAGATTTTGCGAGATTCTGGGTGGAATACATGGACCATGACATTTCCAATATCAATCAAAACCCAATTAGAAGCTAATAAACCTTCAACACCAAAAACTTTAATTTTTTTCTTTTTAAGATAGGAAATCAGATTATCAGCAATAGAAGCCACATGTTTTGTAGATCTACCTGAAACAATGACCATGTTATCACATATTAAAGAGCGCAAGGATGTGTTTTCTATATGACATATATCCTCAGCTTTTAATTCTTTTAAACACTCCATAACAGTTGCAATGCAAGAATCCAAATGATCTGCTGTTTGTAGCGCTTGTTTCTCTGTGTTAGCTAGCATGATTCTTCCTTTCACTACTATTCAATAGCACATGAAAAAAATTTGATGGTCTACTTTCCCCTCCCTCTATCTTCTCAATAAGGTCGATACAATATTGTATACTATCTTTTATTTTTCAGATACTTAATACCTCAAAATGTATATCGAAATTTTCAATACACTCGGGCATATTATCATAAAATAATTTACAATTCTTAATTTCCTTTATGTTTTTAAATAAATGTGATTACATTATGCCAATTTTTTATAATCAATTTTTATTTATAATTTTCTTGAGGCAATCATGTTTAAACGTACAATATATACATATCTTTTATTGCTTTGCGGTTTCACAGAAGCATTCTCCACGGAAAATACTACCAAATATTTGACTTTATATACTGATCAAAACCAAAGCGTTATGCTTCCTATCATACACTCTTTCGAGGAAAGAACAGGAGTAAAAATCAGTCCAATATACACTTCTTCCATACAAAGACCCCCTATAACCCAAGGAAGCCCTGTAGATGTTATAATAACTAAAGATGAAACGTCACTTGCTTTAAATGAAGATTTACTACATAAGCTCCCCGCTCATCTCATCAAAAAGAATTCTTTTGTACTCAAAAATGAAAACAAAAAATTGATGAGAATTTCCTTCGATACTCAAGTGTTAGCATATTCTACCAAACGGATCAAAATCGCTGATTTACCTAAAAGCGTTTTCGACCTGACAAATGCACAATGGAAAAAAAGACTCTCCATCGCCCCTAATAATATATCTTTCCATAGATTGCTTAATACAATGGAACAAACACCAAACAAGACGGTAGTCCAAGATTTTATAAAAAATATTACTGCCAACGAGATATTGACCAAATACAAGCGATAGAAAACGGAGAAGTTGATATATCGTTGATTAATGCCTCTTCTGTTGCAATTTTTAAAAACCACCATAGTGAAGTTTCCGTTTCCTACACCCCTTTTCTCCCGAAAGATATTGGAAATATACTTTGTTCGACTGTCGGTGGAATTGCAGAATCTTCAAAAAAAAAAAGTGTAGCAACACAATTTCTTCGTTTTCTGCTACTTCCTATTGTACAACAATACATAGCAACGGCACTCGGTGAATATCCCATAATCAAAGGAATAATTACCAATCGCAAATTCAACGATCAAACCTATACAAATAGAGAATCTTTTGAGCTCATTAAAACAGCACAGAACCCACCTAAGTAAAAGCATCTTTACAGAAAAAAATGTGCCAACCACGACAAATTTTCTTTTTTAACACTGCACCAGCGTTAAAATACGAAATACCAACCATTCCACATGGTATAAACTCTAATAATGATCTCAAAGAGCAGAGAAAAACACCTCTGTAATTGGGGATCTACCCCCTTATATCATAATGAGGGCACTCAGCCATCTTTCTACTCCTTGGGATTTTACTTCCAAACAAAATAATTGAGAAAATACAACCGGAATACTTAACAAGAATCAGATTAATCCAAAAAAAGAAACCAACACACCTGCAAAAAAGGACAGT
>NZ_CP010804.2:300000-405000 GCF_000590865.3 Candidatus Liberibacter asiaticus | reverse complement strand
TACGAGCTGGAATGAAAAAATGTTTTCTTCTTATCAGAAGATAAGTGAGAATCAAAAATTTCTTCAGAGCAAAGTGTAGCTGCTAATGGTAATGCACCTCCTGTAATTCCTTTAGATAAACAAAGAATATCAGGAGTAATATCTGCATGATTACAAGCAAAAATTTTCCCTGTCCTTCCCCATCCAGTCATGACTTCATCTGCAATTAGAAGTGTATCATATTTTTTTGTTATACGCATAAATTCTTTTAGAATGTATGGACGATAGGTTTGCATACCGCCCGCACCAAGTATTAATGGTTCTACCAAGAAAGCAGCTATTTTTTGGGTACTACAGTGTTTTTCAAGATCATCAAGGGTTTTTTGTTCTTCATTATGATGTGGAAAAGGAATGGTTTCTACATCGAACAGTAGAGGTTCATAAGAATTATTAAATGCTCCACGCATACTAACTGACATAGATCCAATTGTATCTCCATGGTATCCATGTTCCATGACGACAATTTTGTTACGTGGCATGTTATTATTATTAAAAAACCCTAGGGCCATTTTGAGTGCTACTTCTATAGAAGTAGAGCCACTATCAGAAAAAAAAACGTATTGTAACCCTAGAGGTGCAATTTTAATGAGTAATCTTGCAAGTTGTTCAGCGGGTTCGTGAGTATATTCGGAAAAAATTATTTGATCATAGTTTTCAGATGCAGATCGTATTGCATTCATAATTATAGGATGACGATGTCCATGGGTAATAACCCACCAAGAAGAAATGGCATCAATAATCTTATCGTGATTTTCATCAATAAGATAAGATCCTTCTGTCTTAATAATCTTTTTAAAAGTAGGATTACAAAAATGTTGAACAAAAGGATGCCATATCGGATAATTAGAATGTAAGTGATTCATAGAAATATTTCTGTAATAATGATTGTGTAAAGTGTTCTTGAAATTTTTGGTGGAGTACATCAGGATCTATAGGATCAATTTTAGGTAATCTTCCAAGATGTGGAATTCGTCCGATTTTTACGATTGTTTCTTCTACTTTTGGCATTGAATCGCCAATGAATGCGATTCCGATAATGTTTATGTTACGATTGCGGAGCGTTTCTAAGGAAAGTAAACTATGATTGATTGTGCCAAGTGATGTGCGTGCACACAAGATAATCGGGAATTGCCAGCGTTCAATTAAATCAATGAATAAATATTCAGTTGTAAGAGGAACAAGGAGCCCGCCTATTCCTTCAATGATAATGGAATCATTTATATCAGGTGGATTAATTGTGGCAGGATCAATTATTACTCCATCTATTTCAGCAGCCAAATGTGGAGATGCAGGGGTTCTGAGTTTCCATTTTTCTGGAATAATATGACTTTTTGGGATGCGTCCAATTCTATGAATAGTTTTACTATCTGTTTCTTCATACATACCTGATTGAATAGGTTTCCAATAATATGCATTCAATGCATGTACAAGTGCAGATGCAAAAATTGTTTTTCCAACGGATGTATCCGTTCCAACTATAACTAAACGTAATTTCATGAATTTCCCTCTGAAATAATTTGGGGAAGAATATCAAAAAGTTTTACAATAGTAGGTTCATCTACATTTAATGTAATACTAATGCGCAAGCGCGCTGTGTTTATTGGCACAGTTGGAGGGCGAATTGCGCGAATGTCAAATCCTTTTTTTTGGAGATTCTTAGCGATATTTAAACAAGATTTATTGTCTCCAATGACAATTGATTGTATATGGGATTGGCTCGAAAAACCTATTTTCTTATTTGCAATTTTATCTGTAATATTAATCAACTGCAATAGAGACTTGTGAAGAGCTGGTTTTCTTTTGATAAGTTTTAAAGCTTCGCAGGCGACAACTGCTAGAATTGGAGAAGGAGAGGTAGTATAAATAAACGGCTTGGCATAGTTTATAAGATAATCATATATTATTTTATTAGATCCTACGAGTGCTCCTGATGATCCAAGTGCCTTACTACAAGAATGCATTACGATTACGTTATTTCGTTCTTCTATAATGTGTGTCAGCCCTTTACCAAGTGGCCCACAAACTCCCGTAGCATGTGCTTCATCTACAACAATAAAACCGTCATAATCATTGGCAATCTTGACTAGATCATCTAAAGGCGCCTTGTCTCCATCCATAGAATAAATACTTTCGACGACGATCCACGGGAATCCTTTTCCTCCACTTTTGCGCCATTTATTAATGTTTTCAGCAAAGGAATTGATATTATTATGAGGAATAGCAATAGCTTGTGCTTTTCCAGAGTTTATTCCTTCACGAATACTTGCATGCACTAACTTATCGTAAACGATCAAATCAGTTGCTTGTGGTAAAGTTGAAAGAATTGCCATATTTGCTGCATAACCACTTCCAAAGTACAGCATCTTTTCAAATCCAAAAAAATCAGCTGCTTCTTCTTCTAACTCTAGATGTTGATTATAATTTCCACAAAGTAATCTTGACCCTCCGGAACCTATAGGAATTTTAGAATCAAGAGATGATAATATTTTTTCTCTCAGTAACGTAGATGACGATAATGCAAGGTAATCGTGAGAAGTAAAATCCCATATATCTTGACGACGTAATAATTGACGGTGACGTCCTTTTGATTTAATTTTTTGCAGTCTTTCTTCATAAAAAGACATTTGAATGTTTTTCATGCACTTAAATCTGGTATTAATCCCAGACGATTGAAAAGTATAGTATCTTTATTATAAGAAGGATTTTTAGCTGTTAACAATGTATCTCCCACGAATATGGAATTGGCACCAGAAAAAAAACAAAGAGCTTGTAGTTCATCTGACATCATGGCACGTCCTGCAGCTAAACGTAGTCGTGACTTTGGCATTAATATACGAGCAACCGATATAATACGGACATGCTCAATTGGATCAACCTTTTTATTTTCCTCAAACTTTGATCCTGGTATTGGAATCAGTAAGTTTATTGGAATGCTCTCTGGAGGTGTTGAAAGATTTGCTAGAGTGAGGAGCATATCAATGCGATCATCAATCATTTCTCCAAGTCCTAATATTCCACCACAGCACACCTTGATGCCCGATTTTCGAACATTTTCTAACGTTTGCAGGCGGTCTTCAAAAGTATGAGTGGTTGTAACATGAGGATAAAATCGTTCAGAAGTATCTATATTATGGTTATAGTAATCAAGTCCCGCTTTAGATAATATTTGAGCTTGTTCAAAAGATAGCATTCCAAGTGTCATACATGTTTCAAGTCCAAGTGATTTTACTCCTTTGATCATATCCACAATAATGCTGAGATCACGTTCTTTAGGTTCACGCCAAGCAGCGCCCATGCAGTAACGAGTAGCGCCGTTTTCTTTGGCATTTTTTGCTTCTTTTAGAACCTGATCAACATTTATAAGTTTTGACGCTTTTAATTTTGATTTATTGTGTACAGACTGATTGCAATAACCACAATTTTCCGGACATCCGCCTGTCTTAATGTTTAATAGTTTACTAAGCTGGATATGATTTGGTTCAAAATTTTTCCTGTGAACTGTATGAGACCAAAACAGAAGATCATTGAATGGCATGTTATATATTTGAAATACCTCTTTAGAAGTCCAAACCTTAGGCTTCTTAGTAGGATTTTCCTCTGGAACAACGGTTGATCTGCTCATATCTTTCTCTTATTGAATCTTCTAGGAATGAGTACCGTATTGAGAAGATACTCTTTTACTACAACCTTCATAAAGGTCTTTTATCTAAGGGTGTAAAGTAATAACGATTATGATATACACGGGAATATTTCTATTATAAAATTACATATATTGTCAATTATAATTCATAATTGAAATTGGCAAGAAAATACGGAGATCATTTTGAATTAAGGGGAATAGATGACAATGTAAAACCGAGTAGTATTAACAATAAGATTGTTAGGATTGCCACTTAATACATTATAAAAAACTTGAGAGTACATAATTTATTTTTATCAGGAAATTATAAAATAGATTTTACTTGAGTGGCTTGTGGCAGAGGTATTCTCTTATTTTGTGTAATGTAATAAGTTATTAAGGGATTAGAAGTGTTCCAGAGCCGTTTTTAGTAAATATTTCCATGAGAATAGAGTGTGGTTTTTTTCCATCAAGAATGGCAACGCTTTTTACACCATTTTCGATAGCTTTAATTGATGTTTCGATTTTAGGAATCATTCCTCCAGAAATAGTTCCATCTTTAATTAGTGTACGGGCTTCATTGATAGATAATTTGCTAATTAATTGTCTATTTTTGTCTAGGACTCCAGGGACATCTGTAAGGAATAAAAGGCGTATAACATTTAATTTTTCAGCTATAGCTCCAGCAAAGGTATCGGCGTTTATATTATAAGTAGCTCCATCATATCCAGGTGCAATAGGAGCTATAACAGGTATAATCCCTGATTTTATAAGAAGGTCAAGAATAGTACGATTAACTTTTATTACGTTGCCTACAAAACCCAAGTTTATGTTTTTTTTGGTATTGGGAGATAATCTTAAACTGTGCCGAGCTTTTTCGGCAAATACCATGTTGCCATCTTTTCCACATATACCGATAGCCTGAGTACCAGTTTGATTAATTAAAGAAACTATCTTTTTATTGATTGATCCTGCAAGCACCATTTCGACAACTTCTGCTGTTTGCTGATCTGTAATACGCAGGCCATTTTCAAATTTGGATTTTATGCCCATTTTTTCAAGAACGGCTCCTATTTGCGGACCACCTCCATGAACAATAACAGGTGTAATATTTGATTTTTTTAAAAGAGCAATGTCGTTAACAAAATCCTTGCTTAGATCTGTACAATTCATGACGTGTCCACCATACTTGACGACAATAGTTTCATTCTCATAAAACTGTACGAAAGGTAGCACTTGTTCTAAAATTTCTGCTTGAAATTGATATATTTTTTCAGTCATTAATTATTACTCTATACCGTTGATTATCATACACAAGGGTAAAACAAGTTCTTATAAAAAGATATGCTTAAAGAATAAGATAGATTGATGTTTGTTGAAAAAATGATTTTTATTGTTAATAATTTATTGTTTCAAGAATCGCCTTTCGCAATACTTCTATTCCTTTTCTTTTAACGGAAGAAGTAGGTATTACTTCAGGATGTGCAGTAGGGTAATTGCGTATCAAATATTTGGTTTTTTCTAGTGTTTCTTGTGCTGTAGTAGGGGAAAGTTTATCAATTTTTGTAAGGACAATTTGATAGGAGACAGCTTTTTTATCTAAAAAGGAAAAAACATCTTGATCTATTTGTTTTACGCCATGACGACAATCAATCAATAGATATACACATCTTAAAGTTGATCTTTCAGATAAATATCTGACAATTAATCCCCCCCATGAATCAACATTTTTCTTAGGAGCCCGAGCATACCCATATCCTGGCATATCAACTAAAGCCATGGCAGGAAGATTATTTTTTAGGTTGGAAAAATCTTTTGGAACAAAAAAATTTAGATGCTGAGTGCGCCCAGGCGCATTAGATGTCCTAGCTAAGTTTTTTCGATTGACTAAAATATTGATTAAAGATGACTTTCCAACATTTGAACGGCCAGAAAATGCTATTTCAGGAGGTCCTGCTTTGGGCAGGAGACCTATTTCTGGAACTCCTCGTAGAAATATCCATGCTGATTTCGTGAATATTGTATGACTTACCAATAATTTTATCCATTTGAATTTTTATGAAAAACAGTGAAATCGAACTAACTTTTATTGAGAATTATAGTTTTTCGAAAACGTAGAACGCAACCTATCTATCAGTCCAATTTCTGCACCATGCATTTTCATGATTACTGCTTGTTGGACAATGGATATAACATTGCTCCAAGACCAATATATAATCAATCCAGCAGGGAAAGAAGACAGGGCAAAAACAAATACTACGGGCATCCAGTTTAAAATCATTGCTTGTCCTTTATCTGCAGGAGGTGGACTCATTTTCATCTGAATAAACATGGATAGACTCATAATTATTGGCCAGATACCAACATGCATGAATCCAGGGAGATAAAACGGCAATATTCCAAATAGTGTAAAAATATTGGTCGGATCAGCTGCAGCGAGATCTTTAATCCATCCCCAAAAAGGAGCATGTCTCATTTCTAAAGATATAGAAATAACTTTGTAGATAGCGAAAAATACTGGAATTTGCAATAATATGGGCCAACACCCTGCAAGAGGATTAATGTTGTGTGTCTTGTATAGTTGAATCATTGCTTTTTGCAATACTTGAGGAGGGGATTGTTTAAATTTCTCGCGTAATTCATCTATTTTTGGTTGAATATTTTTCATATTAGCCGTAGAGACATATTGCTTTTTTGCTAATGGAAAGAACAGAAGCTTGACAAAAACTGTTGTTAGCATAATTGCAATACCAAAGTTCCCTACGAGGTTATAAAAATAACTCATAAGCATAAACATGGGTTTCGCAATAAAGTAAAACCAACCCCAATCAATCAGCATTTCAAACCGCGGAATTGCCAAATCCTTTTCGTAGTGATGAATCGTGGGAAACTCTTTAGCGCCTGCAAATAGAAAATTTGTTGTTGTGATTGATTTTCCAGGAAGAATAGTAATTTCATTGGCGCTAAATTTTGCTTGATAACGAGCGTGTCCATCAGACAAATATTTGAATTGGCTATGAAATGATGTTTCTTTAGATGGTATGAAAACAGATGCCCAATACTTGTCTGATATTCCGAGCCAACTGTTAGATTCGTGGAAATTAGAAATGCTAGATTTTTCAATATCAGAATACTTCTGTTCTACAAGGGATTTGTCCCCTAAAACAGCTATAAATCCTTCTTGTACTCCAAAGGTATTGGTTGCCGTTTGTGGTTTATGGCGCATAATTCGCCCACGCGGAGAAAATCTGATCTGATCTATGCTATTGTTTGTAACTGTATCTACTATCTTAAAGAGGTAATGCTCATCCAATGATATCGTGCGCTCAAATAAAATATTGTTTGCATTTTTAAAAACCAATTTTATTGGAGTAGTAGGGGTGAGGATTTTGCCAGAAATCAAGTTCCAGACAGTATTTGAATTTGGCAACTCTATGTTATTGGCTGTGGACACATAATCTAATTCGGCAAAATAGGCATTTTTTGTATTTGATGGGCTTAAAAGTGTGACAATAGGGCTGTTGCTAGACACATCTAAATGATAGCCTCGTAAGTTTAGATCATCAAACTGAGCGCCTTTTAGATTAATTGATCCAATGAGAGAAGGATTTTTAAGCTCAACGCGGGGAGACATAGATAAAGCTTGCGCACGATCATCTATCAATACAGCAGCATACGAATTATCAACTTGATTCGGTTGTTTTACTGTTTGAATATTTTTGCGTTCGTTGTTCATTTCCTCAATGCGAGGATAGACGTAAAAATTTTGCCAAGCGTATACAATGATAACAGATAGGGCGATAGCTACAAAATAGTTCCAATTTCTTTCCATTACGATTTCCTAGAGAAATTTTTTCCCGAATAATATGATCGCTTGTTGCGACGAACACGTTCAACGAAATGATTGCAAAGTTCCTTAAAAGGAATAAAAAGAGCATCCCTCTTAGCAATTAGTACATAATCATGACCATGTTTTAAAACACCTTCTGCACAAAGTCGAACTGCTTCTTTTAATCTACGACGCATCCGATTGCGCTCAACTGCACATCCTTGCTTTTTCGTGACAGTAAAACCCACACGTGGTAACAGATTGGAATTATTATTGTTCAAAACTTCTAAAGAGAAAAAAGGACCTTTTCTCAACTCTCCTTTTTTTACTAGTGCGAATTGCCTGCGCTTTTTAAGTATACAGATATTACTCATCCACGCATCTTAAGATTCACAGTTAGCACTTTGATAGCACAGCTCAAAACTCACCTCCTATAAGGAAAGGACAGCAAAGAAGTTCGTTAGGCAGAAAGGCGTTTACGTCCTTTAGATCTCCGCCGATTCAGAATTCTTATGCCACTGCGTGTGGACATGCGTGCAAGAAAGCCACAACGTCTTTTTCTGACAATATTAGAAGGATTATATGTACGTTTCATTTGATCAATAACCTAGGAGGCCCTTCACGATTAATACACCATAGAATACCGTACTCTAAATAAGAAACTACTCGAAGTCAATTCAGTGTTTGATTTCATTTAATTAATGTGATTTTAGGTACTGTAGTTTAGAAGTGATTAGGTTTATAAGACAGGGCATATTAGGTAGATCATTACTTTGATTCTAAGTAAGATAGGTAGATAAAGATGAACAAAGGAGTCTTGCCAGACAAAGCCATAGCTACATTAGCTGAGCGTGGAGATATTGTTTCTGAGCACCCATTAGAAAAAAATCAGATTCAGCCTGCTAGTATTGATTTACGGCTTTCCTCAAAAGCATATCGTGTTCGAGCGAGTTTTTTGCCAAATATAGATGGTCTTGTTTCAGATAAAATAAAGCACTTTAAATTACGCGAAATAGATCTTTCAGGAGGCACGGTATTAGATGCCAATTGCGTGTACATTGTTCCATTAATGGAAAGTCTTAATCTTAAAAACGGTATTTCTGCTTATGCAAATCCTAAGAGTTCTATAGGGAGAATAGATGTATTCGCCCGAGTGATCGGTGATAGATCTCAAGAGTTTGATAGCATTTCCCCAAACTATAGTGGGCCTCTTTATCTAGAAATTTTGCCGAGGACTTTTCCCATAGTTGTGAGAGTTGGATCTCGTTTATCGCAGATCAGGTTTGTGAAGGAACGGAAGTTTTGTTCTCAAGAAGAGTTAAGTGCGCTTCATGAACTCAGTCCTTTGGTTCAAGATGGGCTACGTGATTTCTCGGGAAAAGGTGTGGCGTTATCTGTTGATCTTAAGGGGAATGAGATAGGTAAAAAAAGCATTATAGGATATAGAGCCAAACGTCATACGGCGGCAATAGATGTTGATTCGGAGAATAAATATGACGAATCAGATTTCTGGGACCCCCTGTTTTCATGGGATGCACCTGAAGGTCAATTTATTTTGGATCCCAATGAATTTTACATTTTTGCGTCGCGAGAGTTTATACAAATCCCGCCTTCCCTAGTGGCTGAGATGATACCATATGATCACTCAATAGGAGAATTTAGAGTTCATTATGCAGGGTTTTTTGATCCTGGATTTGGGTGTGTATTGCCACAAGAAGTAGGTGCAAAAGCTGTTTTAGAGGTGCGCTCATCTGTCCCATTTGTGTTGGAACATGGTCAAATTATTGGACGCCTTAAGTATGAATCTATGGACGGAGAACCAGAGCGTCTTTATGGGGAAGCAAGAGGATCTCATTATCAATCTCAAGCATTAAAATTATCAAAACATTTTCACCAGACTCAGTAGAATTTTCCCGATGAGAATGATTAGACGATTGCTTTTCGGCAAAGAGTTGAATTATTAAGCAATGCTGAAAATGTAATGATATCGCGTTTATTGTGGTACCTTTATTCCTCCTGCAGAGAGGGCTTTTTTCATAACAGTTGGTAAGGCGGCATTTGCGAGATTTTGTGCATCGTGCCATGTGCTGTCTGGGATTATTACAATTTGAGGTACAATTGTTTTCCAAACGAATAGTGTTAGGGTAAAATGGGTAAACGTGTGGGTGATTGTATTGCATAAAATCCAATTTGCCGTGAAAGGAGCGCTATGAGTATCGATATTTCCATCTTTTGTAGAGCTCCAAGCGCTTCCTGGGAGTTCGTCCATGCCTTCCAAAAGGCGTGTGTTTGTCCTTTTTCTTAGGAGGATACGATTATCGTTGGTTATGGCTATGAAAACAGCACCAGTGCGCATGGGCCTTTTCTTTTTGATGGTGTTTATGCCGAGAAGATGAGATTTTCCTTCAGAAAAAGTTAAGCAGTTTTTTTGAATAGGGCACAGGGGGCATAGAGGTTTATTGGAAGTGCAGATTAGTGCGCCTAAATCCATCATAGCTTGAACAAAATCTCCTGGACGAGATGTCGAAGTAATTTTACGAGCATAGTTTTTTATCGTTTTATGATAGAGAGGGGCGGGTTTGATAATATCAAAATATCTAGATATTATTCGCTCAATGTTGGTGTCTACCACAACGGCAAAGTGGTTAAATGCAATGGCAACTATAGCAGATGCTGTATAATCCCCAATACCAGGGAGTTTTTTTAGAATTTCAACTTTATGAGGAAAATTTCCTTCGTATTTTTTTACAATAATATCAGCGCATTTTTTGAGATTTCTTGCGCGTGTATAATATCCGAGTCCTGCCCATGCAGATAAAATTTCCTCATCTTTAGCAGAAGACAAGCAAAATATTGTGGGCCATTTCTGCATAAATTTTTTAAAATATGGTTCTACCGTTTTGACAGTTGTTTGTTGTAACATTATTTCGGAAATCCATACTTTATAGGGAGAAGGTAAGCTAGATTTCTCGGTTTTAGGAGAAGTTCTCCAGGGAAGTACACGGTGATTAGTATCGTACCAATCGAGAATCTTGGACTGAATTATGTGTTCAGGCTGCGGCATATGGTGTTATTGAACTCCATTTAAATTTGACTTGCATATTGGGAATATTACCCAACTATAGTAGTGTTCATTAAATTGAAAAGATGGTAAAAGTAAGTTGCCTTCAAGGTAGGGTTTTTCCTTCAGTGATGAGAGTAAATATGTTCTGTTTATCGCAGTATGTTTCTTTTATGTATTTATATGAGTTTAAGATAATTGTATATGTGAAGGGGCGGGTAAGGTTATGATACATTTTTCTCAAGTCATAGATGATTTGCTTGATCCTTTTTTGCGTCGTAGAGCGGGTATTAGCATGTCTCTTGTCAGCGCGTGGAGTGAAATTGTAGGAAGTAATATTGCTAGGTGTTGTAGACCAGAAAAAATAATTTGGCCGAATAGAACTTCCATTGAAAGACAAGATATCTCGAGCGATGTTAGTGGCACTTTGATTATTGCATGTGAGGGTTCACATGCTCTTTTTTTAATGCATGATCAATCGAAGATCATCAGAAATGTGAATATTTTTTTTGGTTTTTGTGCTATCAAAAGAATTCGTTTTCTGCAAAGATCTATGAGTATTGTAAATCAAGCTCCTTCTGTTTCTATTCCTGCTCTTGAAAAAGATGATTGTGAAAAAATTGACAAAATGACTGAGGGAATTAAGGATGAGCAATTAAAACGAGCGCTGATTCGCTTTGGTCATGCAGTAGTCGGATGTTCCTATTTATAGTAGGTAAGTAAATTATTACAGAATTCATTGAGATAAAATAACAAACAACGTTTCGGTTGGGAATAATATTCAAGTAGGAGAAATAATGGTGATGAGCACAACTAGAATAGGGGTTTTAGGGGGAATAGTATTACTTTTTATAGCATCTTACTTTTTTTACACCCGAAAAGGTTCTGCTTTAAATGAGTTGCCAATTCCCGATGGTGTAGTAGATTTTCGCGCTTTGCTTGCTGCTTCTCCCAGCACCATGAAAGATGTATCAATTGGGCAAAAAGATGCGCCAGTTACAATGGTTGAATATGCATCGATGACGTGTTTTCATTGTGCGGAATTTCATAATAAAACGTTCAAATATCTTGAAGATAAGTACATAAAAACTGGTAAGTTACGGTATATTTTGCGAGAATTTCCTTTGGATTCTGTGTCGACGGTTGCTGTTATGTTGGCTCGGTGTGCGGAGAAGCGCATGGACGGTGGGTATTGGGGTTTTGTTTCTTTGTTATTTAATAAACAGGATGATTGGATAAATTCGAAAAACTACCGAGATGCTTTATTGAATATGGCTAAATTTGCCGGTTTTTCCAAAAATGATTTTGACACGTGTTTGAACGATCAAAACATTTTAGATGATATTAAAGCGGGGAAAAAACGCGCTTCCGAGGATTTTGCAATTGATTCTACCCCTGTTTTCTTCATAGGAGGGAATCTGTATCTTGGTGATATGTCGGAAGGTGTTTTTTCCAAAATAATCGATAGCATGATACAGGATAGTACGCGTCGTTAGAGTGATTCACTTTTTAGGTTTTCGGGTATTTTGTAGATGACTATAATTTAATGCGTAATTTATTTTTATCGTTTAGAGTCTCGTTTGGCATGTGAATTTTTGTATAACGGGTTTCGAGTATTTTTATATGAGACCGAGATCAGGCGATATGCGAAGTGCAGATAATCGCATGTGAGGTCTTTATTTTTTGAGATAGTGTCACTGGTCAAAATTGACTGAAAACTCAATTTGTCATCGAGAGTGATGGATAGAGATATCAATATGAAATACAAATTATTAAGAGGTTTCTTTTAGTGTATTTTATTGCATTTGAGAGAATTTTATGATCGGAATGTTAAGATGCTGAAAAAAGTCATGATCGTAGAGGATAATGAGCTAAATATGAAGCTCTTTAGAGATTTAATCGAGACGTCTGGGTATATAGCTCTTCAGACGAGAAATGGTATGGAGGCTTTGGAGCTTGCTCGGCAACATAAACCAGATGTTATTATCATGGACATACAGCTTCAGGAAATTTCTGGATTAGAGATTACAAAGCAAATAAAAGAAGATAGTGAACTACAGGAGATTCCCGTCATAGCGGTAACAGCCTTTGCGATGAAAGGAGATGAGGAGAGGATTCGTAAGGGAGGTTGTGAGGCATATATTTCTAAGCCAATTTCTTTGTCTATCTTTATGGAAACGATTAAAAAGTATATAGGAGAAGCCTGATGTTAATATGTGAGCATTGATTGCAATCGTGTCATTATTTTTCAAGAACGAAAATTCGAGAAAATACACAAATTTAATGCATATTGATCGAGACTTATGGGAATTACACTACTCTCTACTGTATAGAGTGGGAGAAAATATAGAGCCCTTGGTTGATATACGATCCAAAAAGCACTAACTAAGCGATCATCTCTGTTCAAAAACATGCCACAAGCACATTATTTATCCATCTAAAGAGGATGTAAGAGTGAATTGTTGTTACTGTTACTTTATTTTTCCTTCTTTAAACTCTACATGTTTTCTAATTACGGGATCATATTTGTTTTTTACCATTTTACCTGACATGGTACGGGAGTTCTTTTTAGTGACATAAAAAGAACCGGTTCCCGCAGATGATATTAGTTTAATCTTTATAGTTGCTGCTTTTGCCATTTTGCATCCCGTAAAATTCCGCTTCACGATATAAGGGTGAAAAAGCGATAATAAATCCATACATAGTAGAGAGGAAATCCTATGATTGGTTTCTAGCAAAGTCAAGAAGAATTCTTATTTCCTTTTGTGAAATTTGAGGCAAATAGTTTCTATATAAATACGGTAGAAAATAATTCGATTACATAGTATAACACACGGCGTGTTGATAACTAGCGTAATTATTTTTTAAAACTTTTATTTTTTTATATAATTTAAGGCAACTATTAGGGAGTCCACTTTCGATTATTATGAGCGATTGTCTTAACTGGATGGGGGTTAGCGTGGGTAAATCTCTGAAATTCTTTTTTCTATTTTTCTCGAGTGTAATGCTTTCAGGTTTTGAATTTATCGTCATGGATCCCTACGGGGATATTGCTTTGCAACAAGCGAGTCTTATTCGTATAGCAGTTGCTTTGATGTTATTAATAGTCGTCCCAGTTTTTTTTTCTATCTTGTTTTTTGCTTGGAAATATCGTTCTACCAACAAGAAAGCCCGTTATGACCCTAAGTGGTGTCATTCGACTCTATTGGAACTTTTTGTCTGGCTTGTCCCATTGGTGATTGTTGGTTTTTTGGCCGTAATCACTTGGGATGCTACGCATCGCATGGATCCTTATGCGCCCTTAGAAAGGATTAGTGAGAGCAAATCTATTGCCAAGAATAGTAAACCCCTTGTTGTAGAGGTTGTAGCTTTGGATTGGAAATGGCTTTTCTTATTGCCAGAACAGCAAGTTGCGATAATTAATGAATTAGTTGTTCCAATAGATCGTCCTTTGGAGTTTAGGATTACTGCTTCTTCTGTTATGAATTCTTTCTATATCCCTGGTTTGGCTGGACAAATTTATGCCATGGCTGGCATGGAGACTAAATTGCATGCTGTGATGAATAAAAAAGGGGCATATAGCGGATTTTCTGCTAATTATTCAGGTAGAGGTTTTTCGCATATGCGTTTTAAATTTTATGGGAAATCGGAGAAGGGATTTGAAGATTGGATTTCAAAAGTAAAACGCCAAGGAACTTTTCTTAATCGGCAGGAATATCTCTTATTAAAAAAGCCTTCAGAACGTGATTCAGTCCGTTATTTTTCTCCTATAGAGAAAGGATTATATTATTCCATCCTTAATTTGTGTGTTCATCCAGGTAAAATATGTATGGATGAAATGATGCGGATTGATGCTTTAGGGGGAGGGGGAATGAGGGGTATTGATCGTCATTCTCTCATATATGATGAGGGTTATAGACAGTAGTAGGAGGAAGATGTAGAAATAATTCAATTGTGAGCAATATGTTCTCAAAGAGGGTTCTTTCGTATCCTAGTTTTGCATATTTTAGGTGGTAATGTTTATTGTGTAGGGAAAGAGCATAGATGCTACAAAACATTGATTTCCATAAGTTCATATTTGGACGTTTAACGATTAATTCCATTCCTTATAACATCCCTATAGTATTGGGGACATTTTTTGTGGTGGCTTTAGTAGGCGTATCTATTATTTTCGCTATTACATACTATCGTCTTTGGGGTTACTTGTGGAAAGAATGGTTTACAAGTGTTGATCATAAAAAAATAGGTATTATGTATATAATACTGTCTTTGGTGATGCTTTTTCGAGGTTTTGCGGATGCTATAATGATGCGTCTTCAGCAAGCTATAGCATCTGGCGGGGGAGAAGGATATCTGGATGCTCATCACTATGATCAGATATTTACAGCTCATGGTGTGATTATGATTTTTTTCGTGGCTATGCCCATGATCACAGGCATCATGAATTTTGTAGTTCCATTGCAAATAGGTGCTCGAGACGTTTCTTTCCCTTTTTTGAATAATTTTTCGTTTTGGATGACTGTTGCGGGCGCAGTAGTTATAATGTGCTCTTTATTTATAGGCGAATTTGCTTCTGTAGGTTGGTTAGCATATCCTCCGTTATCTGGAATATCGTACTCTCCTGGAGTTGGAGTTGATTATTATATTTGGGGATTACAAATTGCGGGGATCGGAACGACTTTATCCGGAATAAATTTAGTAGTGACTATCATAAAGATGCGTTGTCCAGGAATGACGATGATGAAGATGCCAGTATTCGTTTGGACTGCTTTTTGTTCTAATATAATGATTATAGCTGCGTTTCCTATTTTAACAGCCACACTTTTCTTGTTAACACTTGATCGTTATATAGGTACTAATTTTTTTACTAACCATCTTGGTGGTAATCCAATGATGTATATTAATTTGATTTGGATATGGGGACATCCAGAAGTGTATATACTCGTATTACCGGCTTTTGGGATTTTTTCTGAAGTTGTTGCAACTTTTTCGGGAAAGAGACTGTTTGGATATAATTCCATGGTTTATGCGACGTTAGCAATAACAATCTTGTCGTATACTGTTTGGTTACATCATTTCTTTACCATGGGTTCTGGGGCTAATGTGAATGCTTTCTTTGGAATCATGACAATGGTTATAGCAGTGCCTACGGGGGCTAAAATTTTCAATTGGCTCTTTACAATGCGTTTAGGAAAAGTGCGTTTTGAAGTTCCGATGATGTGGACTTTAGGTTTTATGATAACTTTTTTGATAGGGGGTATGACAGGGGTATTGCTCGCTGTTCCTCCAGCGGATTTTACGCTGCACAATTCATTGTTTTTGGTTGCTCACTTTCATAATACTATAATTGGAGGTGTTGTTTTTGGTTTGTTTGCGGGGATCGTTTATTGGTTTCCTAAGGCTTTTGGTTATCAACTCAATTCTTTTTGGGGAAAGGTTTCTTTTTGGTGTTGGTTTGTCGGTTTTTACCTAGCGTTTATGCCGCTTTATGCCCTTGGATTAAAAGGTGTGACTCGTCGATTAAGTCAATATGAAGATACTACTTTGCAAGTTTACTATGTTGTAGCGTTGTTAGGAGCTGTACTTATAGGAATTGGGGTGTTTTCTTTTGTTTTATCATTTATTGTCTCCTTCTTAAATAGATCTAAATTACAGGATACGATTGGGGATCCATGGGATGGACGTACCTTGGAGTGGTCTATCTCTTCTCCTAGTCCACAGTATAATTTTGCTTTTACTCCTATCGTATCTACAATAGATGCTTGGGAACATATGAAGAATCGTGGATATCGCTATCCATCCGAAGGTTTTATGCCAATTCATATGCCGTCAAATACTGCTACGGGTATTATTTTGGCAGCGTTGAGTATTGTTTTTTCCTTTGCGATGGTATGGTATATGTGGTGGCTAGCACTTCTCTCTTTTATATCAATTGTTTTCTATACGATATTTCATACATTTAATTATAATGACGGATATGAAGTTTCTGCGAAAGATGTGGCATTTTCTGAAGAAGTTCATAGAAAAATGAACATGCCAAAAGACAGGGAGCATTGTTAAAATGAGCAGACAAAAAATTGGGAAATCACCAAATTTCTCTCTTTTTTACGTAAAAGATAAAAAAGAAAGTTGCGTTGATCATGATGGTACGTATCTGGGTTTCTGGATTTATCTGATGAGTGATTGTTTGATGTTTGCCGTTTTTTTTGTAACGTATGCTGTTCTGGGGAAAAATTATGCTGCAGGTCCAGCGCCGATAGATGTTTTTGATATTAGCGGAATCTTTGTTTCGACCATTGTTTTGTTGTTATCATCGCTATCTTGTAGTTTTGCAATGTTAGCTTCAGCTACTAAAAGGCTGATTCATAAAACAGTTAGTTGGTTGTTGGTTACGGCGTTTTTTGGAATGATTTTCATCATAATGGAGATTTATGAATTTGCACATTTGATTTCTATGGAGGCGGTACCTCAGCGTTCTGCATTTCTATCATCTTTTTTTGCTTTGGTGGGTCTGCATGGCTTGCATGTATTTTTTGGTCTTATTTGGCTTTTTGTTCTAGTTATTCAGATTTTAAAGAAAGGTCTTATTTCTGGTAATCAGCGTCGTTTGATCTGTTTATCTATGTTTTGGCATTTCTTGGATTTGATTTGGATATGTGTTTTTTCTTTTGTATACCTTATGGGTGTCGTGTGATCTTTTTGATAGAAGGAAGATAAGGATGAAATATGACAACATTCACAATATGAATATGCATTCTTATGGGACAAAAAAACAATGTTTAGTTGGTTTCATATTATCTTTGATTTTAACCATTATTCCCTTTGGAATAGTTATGAAAGGTTTCTTCCTAGATAAAAATATAATGTGTTTAACAATTGTCCTATGTGCTATTGCGCAAATAATAGTTCATTTAGTGTTTTTCTTGCACATGAGTACCAAGGTTGAAGATGGATGGAGTATTATGGCAATGATTTTCACGATTATCATGGTGGCTATTTGTTTTGTTGGGTCGATGTGGGTGATGTATCATCTTAATAACAATATGATGTCCATGGAGGGTATGCGTAGCATTCATTGATAAAAATTATTGTAATATAATGAGTGGTTTTTGCTATGTTGAGTATTCCTTGATCTAAAAATAACTGTCTGAGGATTGGATTCAGTGTAAAAAATTATTAGTTTGTACATTAATTTTATGTGGTGGGGGAAAGTCGATCTCCCCCTTATTTTTTGAAGACAGAATGATGAGGGAGATTTTCTCCTATGGTAATAAAATTAAGGATTGACAAGTAGTCTTCTAGAAGAAATACTCGAATCATGTTTAGCATTTTCGTTGTTATGTTATGTTATATTTTTATGGCGTAAAAGCTATCAATATTTATTGATTATAGGATGTCTTATCTAATATGCCTAAAGAAGAAACCCTTGAATTTTCTGGTATTGTATCTGAGTTATTGCCGAATGCTAATTTCCGAGTGAAGTTAATTACAAATGATGATGATTCTTCCGCTGATTGCAAATTGGATTCTAAAGTAAAATCCAATTTTTCAGAGTCTGGTTCTGAATCTGGGAACGATGGTGTTGATCCTATTTCGTATCTTGATAATGCGGTAGTTATTGCTTACACTGCAGGTCGTATGCGTAAGCATAGAATTCGCATATCACTTGGGGATAAAGTAAAAGTAGCAATGAATCCATATGATATGACGAGAGCTCGTATTACTTATCGTTTCAAGTGATCATTTTATTTGCGTGCTATTAGGTAGGCTTCCTGTTTAAAATGCTTGTGTGGGGTATTGTGTATCTTGGATAAAACATGCTATTACCGACAGGATTTATCGGATTGTTTAGGTTGTGTATTGCAATTGTAGTCTGAAGAGGATAATAAAACTTGCAAACATCAGATTTTAGGTCATTAAAATCTATTTGTCCTGAATGTAGAAAGGGATCTATGGTTGAGTTTTATCCTTTTTGCTCTACACAGTGTCGTTCGATTGATCTTTCGCGTTGGCTTCATGGTGAGTATGTAATCGCAGCAGTGGAGGATGAAAAATCTGAGGAAGAAGTCAAGGATATATTGTAAATACGATATGTTTTTGTTTCTCAAGATGGTGGTGTCTTTGTGTTAATGCCCAGATAGCTCAGCTTGGTAGAGCAATGGACTGAAAATCCATGTGTCGCCGGTTCAAATCCGGCTCTGGGCACCACGGGTGTTTAAAGTTGATTTACTCCTGCATTTTAAATTTCTGAAACATTGATAATGAAAGTTATCACAGGTTAGTTGGTATTTGAAGCTCTTGAAAGAAATCGTGGATATTGTGTGAAAGGAGTATTGTTTCTTTTCCGTTCTAGATGGTTCTATAAATTGTATTTAACGTATTCTTCTGCCTATAGATCTATCGCGCGTGGATATAGATTTGGTAGTATATATATTATATTCCAAAGATGTCCTCCATTTAGATAAGAATGTGTATGGAGGACACTATTGCGATGTAGGAAGTAAGTATTGTCAATTGTTTATTCCTTTTACACTTATAATTGCAGGGTTATATTAGGCAGTGGATATTATCGAAAAATACTACCGAATTTGTAGCAAATTTATTGGGAAAAATGTAAATAGAATTAGAGGGCATTCCTCTATTTTCTCTCTAAGGTATGCTATCTGAGATCAAATACAAGTCTATTGTTTTATAGACACACGGGGTAGTATTGTGCTGTTAAGCAATTCTTTGAGAAGTCATTTTGAAAAAGCATTTTTGATTTTAGTGCTATTTCTTTTGTGGATGGTATCACCATCTTTTGCTATTGAGCCGATTAATATTTCTTCTAGTGACAGGGTCTTAGATTTAACGTCTATAACGAGAATTTATGTTAATCAGGGGGAAGATTTTCAAGTATTCACGGCAGCAGATATAGATGGTATCAGTAGGCGTATTGAAGTTAGTGCATCAAGTATTCGGCACCGAGGGGATTGGGCTGTTTTTGCGTTGGCCAACACATCTGATAGTCAACTTGAGCGTTTGATTGTTGTCCCTCATTATCGTCTTGTAGGGTCGCATTTTTTTTCCCCAGATCTTGGATCTCGTCGTATTATTTCCGTTACACCTTCAGAAGGGTTTTCTTTGGATCGTATACCTAATTCTGATTCGGATGTATTTCGCATCACTATTAATCCAGGGGCTGTTGTGACTTTTATTATGGAGATAAGTACTCCAAATTTGCCTCAAATCTATCTTTGGGAACCAAATTTTTATAAAGATACAGTCAATTCTTTTACATTATATCGAGGAATCATAATTGGCGTTGCGAGTCTGTTAGCAATTTTTTTAACTATTTTTTATATGGTTAACAGAAGTTCTATGCTTATCCCCACTTTTGCAATGGCATGGGTTGTTCTTGGATATATTAGTATTGACTTTGGTTTTCTTTCTAAACTTGTTAATCTGCCATCAGGGGAACTGTTAATTTGGCGAGCTTGCTCTGAAATAGCATTATCTTCTTCTTTAATTATTTTTCTTTTTATGTATCTACATTGGAATAGATGGCACGCTAAAGTAGGATATATTACGTTTAGTGGGATTGCTTGCATAGCAATATTATTTTGTATGTCTTTTTATTATCCCATGGTAACAGCAAGTATTGCTCGTATTACTCTTGCCAGCATCGTTTTGTATTACACATACTTTATTATTTATCATGGAATGAAAGGGTACGAACGTGCTGTTTTATTGATTCCAGCTTGGATTCTAATTTTTATATGGTTTATTGGGCTATGGATGGCTATAACCAAGCGATTAGATAACGATATTATACAACCAGCTCTTGTTGGTGGCTTAGTATTAATCGTTATACTGATAGGTTTTACGGTGATTCAGCACGTATTGGCAACAGGATATTTTTCTCAGGGTATTTTTTCAGATGGAGAGCGTCAGTCTTTAGCAGTATTGGGATCAGGAGATATTGTATGGGATTGGGATATAGTTCGTGATAGGGTAACAACTACTCCAGATATTGCTACTATATTAGGTTTGGCTTCTGGTTCTATGCATGGACCGATACGCAATTGGTTGCCATATATACATATCAATGATCGAGATAATTTTCGCACTATACTGGATAGTTTCGTAGGATATCGACGGGGAAGATTACAGTATGAATTTAGAGTACGTGCAGCAGACAATCAATTTCATTGGATGATTATTCGGATTCGGCCTATGTCAAATTCCAATGGCGATATTTTACGCTATATTGGAATTGCAAATGATATAACCGAACAGAAAAAGTCTCTAGAAGGTATTTTATGTAATGCATTTCAAGATAATCTGACAGGAATACCGAATCGACAATCCTTTCTAGATCGTCTTACAACAATTCTTGATTTGTCGGCAACAGATGATAACCTACGTCCTACTGTTATGGTTATCGATATTGATAAATATAAGAAGATTAATGATGTATTAGGTATTGCGGTTGGAGACGATGTCCTAGTGTCTTTGACTAGGAGAATTGGTGAATTGTTAAAATTTCCGGATATACTTGCACGTCTCTCTGGTAATCGGTTTGGTATTATTCTTATATCTGAAAATAATTCCTTAAAAATAGCGGATTTTGCGATAGCTATGAGAAAGTCCATAGCCATGCCTATTAATCTTTTGGAACGCGAAATTACGGTTACTGCGTCAATTGGTTTTGCAAGTTGGACAAGCTCTAAGATTACGTCAAGTGAGATGCTTAAAAATGCTGAATTAGCTATGTATCATGCTAAGCATAGAGGAGGAAATCATGTGGAGTCATTTCGAGTTTCTTCTTTTCGCAGTGATAGAGTGATGATAAAAGAAGACTTGTGTCTTGCAGTGGAAAATTCTGAGCTGTATCTCGTATATCATCCTATAATACGTTTAATGGATGAGGAAATTGTAGGGCTTGAAGCGCTTATACAGTGGGATCATCCTAAATGGGGTAATATATCTTCTTCTGAATTTATGTTGATTGCCGAAGAGCTATGTATGATCAAAGCGATAAATTTGTTTATGTTAGAACGGATTGCTAGGGATATTATAAGTTGGCGTGATCAAGCAAATATGCCACCGATTTTTATATTGATTAATATCGCTAGTAAAGATCTTTTAGACAATGAATTATGTGAAGGTATGCAGGCTTTGATTTCTAAGACACTGTATTCTCCTAGTAGGATTAAGTTGTCATTTTCTGAATCTGTTGTGATGGGTAACCCCGAAAGGAGTCGGTTGTTACTTGGTAGGCTGCGAAAAATAGGAATTAGTTTAACTCTTGATGATTTTGGAACGAAATGCTCATTATTGTCATATCTCGGATATATTCCGTTTGATACGGTAAAATTTAATGGATCTTTAATGACTGGTTCTACAGAAAAGCGTATTGCTATATTACGTTCGATCATTCCAATGGCAAAAAATATAGAGACGACGATAATTGCCAAGGATATTTATGGAGAGATTGATATCAAAGAGCTTACTAGGATGGGATGTGATTATATCCAAGATTCTCATGTTGCTTCACCTCTGGGATTTAATTCTATATTGAAATTATTAAAAGAGAGATTCCCTCTCGTTAAAAATACCTAAGCAGAAGCTATTGATAATTTTTTTGTATAGTTCTCATATTAAAAAGTGATATGCCTTATTTTTAATTTTTCTCATCGAAAGGTTTAACGCTCTGTATTTTATTGTCACGGTTTAATTTTATTTGCTCAATTCTCTTTTCCGCAGAACAAAGCAAGAATTCACAATGCGATTTTAGAGCTTCACCCCGTTCATAAATAGAGATGGATTCATCTAAGGTTACATCCCCACGTTCAAGTTTTGCGATGATATTTTCAAGTTCCGATACTGCTTCTTCAAAAGGTAGATGAGATAGATCGTCTAGATTGATTGAATCATCATTCATTATTATTACTCCTCCGGCTACTGTATTATTACCTATGATGGATTGTAATGTATTTCTTGATCCAATATGGATAAAGAATATATTTGTACCTTTAAAAAGTATTCTATAAGTCAATCGCAATAAAGTCTAAAAATATTCATTTATAAATGAACCATATCATCAAGGATTAGAAAGCGTGAGGAAAATATTGTGGTAATCGCCATGGGATTACTAAAATGATATCATATCGATATGACAGTAATTGGACATTAGTCTGCTGTGCAAGCCAAATCGCGCTAGCAGAACGAATGCGTCTGCGGCTATTATGCGAGACAGAAAAAATGGCATCTTGAATATTTTTTCTTGCTTTGACTTCTACGAAAATAACAAGATTATTACGATGTGCAATGATATCAATTTCGCCACAGCGATTGCGATAACGTAAGGCTATAATTTTCCACCCTTTTATCAGCAGGAATGTAGCAGAAAAAAATCAGCGAAAAAACCATATCTTAATGCTTTGCGACGCTTGTGTAACACTTTTAATCCTTTTTTAGGCAATTTTGAGCTTATTTTTTCCGTGTGAGTACTAATAATGGAAAAATTTTCTACATTATTGATAATTGTAGTCCCAATAAAATTCTGAAAAATTATTATCTGAAGGTAGTGATATGTTTTTTTTATTATATGGATACGAGAATATTTGAGTTGATATACTTGGGGAATTTAAAAAACATAAGGAGAATGGTGATATTTATTTATCACCATCAACTATCATTGGTGCTTCAACAGTTGTATAACTCTTTGCGGACTAAAATACGCAATGTATTAATGGAATGTAATTCCCCTAACTTTTCAAAATACCAAAAATTCCATCCGTTACAAGTTTCCGAACCACTTACTTTGGCACCAACACGATGAATAGAGCCTAATTCTGTACCAGAGATCAAAGTGCCATCGGCGCATACAGTTGCACTGATATTTCCTTGAGCATTGGTCAAGATTTGTCCTGGCTGTATTAGTCCTCTTTCTACGAGAAGATTAAAAGCAACACGTGGTTCCGTTCTCTTTCCCGTTAGGACAGTCAGTTCAATATTGCCCAAAGGCTGAACGGATGCGATTCGTTTAGTCGCAATATCAATATAATCTTGTTTCATTTCTATTCCTATAAAGGATCTTCTAAGTTTCTTTGCGACAGCGCCACTGGTCCCAGATCCAAAAAAAGGATCCAAGATTATGTCTCCAGGTTTGGTAGAAGAGACAAGAATACGCGATAAGAGGGCTTCAGGCTTTTGGGTAGGATGCAATTTTTCACCATCTTTATTACGTAAACGTTCCGATCCAGAACAAATGGGGATAAGCCAGTCAGAACGCATTTGCACATCTTCATTGGCTGCTTTTAAAGCGTCGTAGTTAAAAGTATAACCTTTTGCTTTTGGAGAGGGAGATGCCCAAATAAGAGTTTCATGTGCATTTTGGAATCGACGACCTCTGAAATTTGGCATTGGATTGGATTTTCTCCATACAATATCGTTCAATATCCAGAAATTTAGATTCTGTAACATGGTTCCTATCCGAAAAATATTATGGTATGAACCTATGACCCATAATGTTCCATTGGGTTTGAGAACACGTCGACAGGCTAAAAGCCATGCACGCGTAAAAGCATCATAAGCTTCAAAAGAAGAAAATTTATCCCACGAATCAGTTACAGCATCAACTAAAGAATGATCAGGTCGATATAATTGCCCATTTAATTGGAGATTATAGGGAGGATCTGCAAAAATGAGATCAACGGATTTAGCAGGCAATTTTTCCAAAACCGATATGCTATTTCCTTTGATTATTTTGTCTTTCCATTCAAAAATGGAATTTTGATTTTCATTAATAGCAAGAGAGTTCTTTTGGCTCATGAAAGAATACTTTATTTTTGTGTTAACGCTTTTAAACCATGATAATATGGTTACCGAAGTTAGTTGATAAAGTATTAAGCTAAACTGTTTTTGTTAAATTATATGCGAAAATATCAAAAATTGTTCGATATAGAATACTATTCACGTATAGAAAATATCTTAATGATAGTAGAGTTTTTTTCTTCAAGCAGGTCATGATACTATGGACAGGAAATTTATTTGTGCAGTATGGTAAAGTAACGGTAACTATATTGAAATACTTTTTTGATACCGGTATTACGTCGAATTGAGCTACTTTTTCGTATACGTTAGCCGAAGAAAATTATTTTTTCGTTTTAGTGATACTTTTTTTGGGCAAATATGGTTTTTTAGTATTTTATGAAATATATATCCACCCGTAATGTTGACTTAAGTCTTGGTTTTTGTGATACGATTCTTTCTGGATTAGCGACAGATGGGGGGTTGTATATCCCAAAATATATTCCTCGTTTGTCTGAGAAAGAGATCAAGGATCTGCGGGGTTTAAGTTATCAGGAAATTGCGCTATTTATTTTTCGTCTTTTTATTGGACAAGAGATCAAGTCTAGTAAACTTCGGGATATAGTGAACAGGTCATATCATTGTTTTCGAAATGCAGCGGTTACACCGCTGATCCAATTAAATGCGAATGAGTTCCTGTTAGAACTATTTCATGGTCCAACTTTGTCATTTAAAGATATAGCAATGCAATTCATAGCAGAATTGATGGATCATATTTTAGAAGAAAGAGATCATTATATAACAATAGTAGGCGCAACTTCTGGGGATACAGGTGCCGCTGCTATCAAAGCATTTGCAGGTAAGAAAAGAATAAATATGTATATTCTTTTTCCAGAAGGCAGAATTTCTGTTGTTCAGCAAAAGCAAATGACGACTTCTGAAGCATCTAATATTAACGTTATAGCTGTTCAAAGTAGTTTTGATGATTGTCAAAAAATAGTTAAAAATTTATTTTCAGATGTTTTTTTCTGCCATTCAGTCAATCTATCAGGCATTAATTCCATAAATTGGGCGCGTATTATGGCGCAAATTGTTTATTATTTTGTTTCTTCTATTGCTCTAGGTAGTCCAAATCGTAATATTTCTTTTAGCGTTCCAACCGGTAATTTTGGTGACATTTTTGCAGGATATATGGCAAAAATGATGGGACTCCCTATTGAGAAGTTGATTATAGCGACTAATGAAAATGACACACTTGTGCGTATGTTTGATATGGGTATGTATAGGCCAGAAATAGTAATGGAAACTACATCACCTGCAATGGACATACAAATACCTTCTAATTTTGAAAGACTATTATTTGAAATTAGTGGAAGGAATTCTCTTCTTGTAAAAGAAGCATTTTATTCCCTTGAAAACAAAAAGTACTTTCGAATTGATTCTGAGCATTTGCAGAAAATGTCTTTGTCCTTTTCTGCTAAAAGGGCTTCTATGGAAGATGTAAATTCTGTTATTAAGTCTGTTTTAGAAAAGTCTAATTATCTCGTTGATCCGCATACCGCTGTTGGTATTCATGCTGCATTAGCATGCAGGAAGAGTTCTTCAACACCAATGGTAACGCTTGCTACGGCGCATCCTTCAAAATTCCCAGATACTGTCAAAGCGGCTTCAGGTATAGTTCCAGATTGTCCTATATCGTTGGAACAGATGATGCGAAGACCTGAGAATTGTAAAGTGATGAATAAGAATATAGATGAAATTAAAAAATTCATAAAAAAAAGAAATATGGAGAGTAAAATTGAACCTTAGAATTAGCAAAACTTCTTCTGGTATTACCGTTATAACCGAGGTAATGCCAATTGACAGTGCGTTCGTAAAAGTAAATATACGTGCTGGTTCTCGTAATGAAAGGCAAGAAGAACATGGCATGGCTCATTTCCTTGAGCATATGTTATTTAAGGGAACAACTAAACGTACTGCAAAAGAAATTGTAGAAGAGATTGAAAAAGTAGGCGGAGATATCAATGCTTATACGTCACTTGAACATACTTCTTACCATGCTTGGGTTTTAAAAGAGCATGTTCCCTTAGCTCTTGAGATTATAGGTGATATGTTAAGTAATTCTTCCTTTAATCCATCTGATATAGAGCGCGAGAGAAATGTCGTGTTGGAAGAAATTGGTATGTCTGAAGATGATTCATGGGATTTTCTTGATGCCCGTTTTTCGGAAATGGTTTGGAAAGATCAAATTATAGGAAGACCAATTTTAGGGAAACCAGAGACTATTTCATCTTTCACACCAGAGAAAATAATTTCCTTTGTATCCCGTAATTATACAGCAGATCGTATGTACGTAGTATGTGTAGGGGCAGTTGATCATGAATTCTGTGTGTCTCAGGTTGAGAGTTATTTTAATGTGTGTTCAGTGGCAAAAATAAAAGAAAGTATGAAGCCAGCAGTATATGTTGGTGGGGAATATATTCAAAAAAGAGATCTTGCAGAAGAACATATGATGTTAGGATTTAATGGATGTGCATATCAGTCGCGTGATTTCTATCTAACAAATATATTAGCATCTATTCTTGGAGATGGAATGTCTTCAAGGCTTTTTCAAGAGGTTAGAGAAAAACGTGGACTATGCTATTCGATATCAGCCCATCATGAAAATTTTTCTGATAATGGTGTTCTTTACATTGCTTCCGCTACAGCAAAAGAAAACATTATGGCGTTGACATCTTCTATTGTTGAAGTGGTACAGTCCTTGTTGGAAAATATAGAACAAAGAGAAATAGATAAGGAATGTGCTAAAATCCACGCAAAGTTGATAAAAAGTCAAGAACGGTCTTATTTACGTGCTTTGGAAATTTCTAAACAAGTAATGTTTTGTGGTAGTATTTTGTGTAGCGAAAAAATAATCGATACAATATCGGCTATCACCTGTGAAGATATTGTAGGAGTAGCAAAAAAAATATTTAGTAGCACGCCGACTCTTGCAATCTTAGGCCCTCCCATGGATCATGTTCCTACTACTAGTGAATTAATACATGCTTTAGAAGGCTTTAGAAGTATGTAACACAACACCTAGTTACTAAGTAGCCTGTTGTAGGAATGCATCGAACTTGCGAACATTTTTGGAAGGAATATATCTAGAATAAAAAGAAGAGAAAGAATGATCTGGATAAACAATTCTTTTTAAATAGAGTGTTGAAAAGGTAATGTGTGATTTAACTTTTAAAGAAAAATGTTTCCCTAACCAATAAAGCAGGGGATAATAAAAATGAAGAAACTAGTAACGTTGCTACTAACATGATAGATGTAACCCACCGGTTAGAGGTGATATACTTAGTGAAATTCCATATTTTCTTCCCTATATTTTTTTCTTTGAGATCATTACTCCGCATAGTTGATGTCGATGTTGTTCGTCTTACAGCAGAGATATAAGTAGGAATTGTGTTATCGTCTTCTAAAATTCCCTGCTGTATTAGGGATACTCTCTCCAACATATGTTGTATGTCATGAGGACTATTGAACTCTTTTTCTCGTTTTTTTTGATCATAAACCGAATCGCCTTGTGTTTCTGAGATGTCGTGCGGGTGATTATGTTGATCTAAAGAGTTGTTGGAAGATAATATTGGATATTGTTCATTATATGTGTTCGATTCAACTCTGGTTTGATTTACTGATGGAGTATTATCACTACAGAGATTTTTGAAGAGTTCGGAATATTTGTGCGACGCCTGATGGTTTGGAGACAAATCATTAGAGGTAGAGTAAGGTAATCTGCGTCCTTCTTCTGTGAGAGTTCCTAATTTTTGGAAAATTTTCACAAGCATGTCATAAAGTGTAGTGAAGTTTTTGATTGTTTGTTCTGCATGTACTTTCTGTATTTCTTTACAATATTCATGCATATTTTTTTGTAAGATTCGTTCTATATCTTGACTTTTATTGATTGAATTCAACATCGATCTAGCTGTTTTATGGGCAGTTTTAACGATATAATCCTCTAGACCAAAAACATGCTGATCAGGTTCCCGAAGTGTCCTATTATCTTTCAAATCGTTTGTTACAAGATCTTTGATATTAAGAAGTTGATTTTCTAAATTACGTAAAATGGCGGGATCTTCTGAAGTATTTTGCCTTTCCTCCAACTTTAGCATGATATTTGCAACATGGGATTCCAAATTGCCAAGACGTTCACCGATTTTTTCAATGAGGTCTAATCTTGGTTTCGCAGGTTTTTGCTGCTCTCTAACGTCGCTGTGTATATCCTGAACTTGCGCGCCAATACTTTCTAAGTGTTTTTCGAATTTTTCAACAAATTTTTGGGTATAAGACTGGGCATATTTTCTATTTTTTTCGACAGCAGTTTTGATTTCCGATAGTTTGGTATCGAATGATAATACACCTTTTGTTGATATTTTTTCATTCAAAAGCTTCAGTAACGATAAAAGATTATGAGTACTATTTACAATAGATACCAGCTTTTCATCAATACCGGATGCTGCGAATCCATTGTTGTTTTTATCAAAAGTGCACTGCATAACATTCATTTGGCAGGAGAGAGTATTAATTTTTTCGTGAAGATTTTTGAAATCCAATTTTTTAAAGTGTTGTAGAGCACCTTTCCAATTATTTTCTACACTCTGTAGAGAACACTCTTTTGCAATATTTTCCATTTTGGAAAGTATTTTTTCAAGTTGGGAATGAGATTTTTTTATCCCTGGAATAGATATAATACGGCATAATTCAGTTATACTTTTTGATAGCTTAGCCATATCAGAATGAAAAATGTCTATATCATCATCTTCTCGTATTGCAGTACCAGGGATGGTAGGGAGGGATTCTGATTGTAGGTTAGGATCTATACCTCCGTTTTGTTCTGTTTTGCTTTCAATATGTTGTTGCAGATGAGGATTGGAAAGCTTTTTTCTCAAAAGATTAAATATTTGCTTAGTATCATCATTTGTCCTTACTACATTGCAATCATCTTCTCTCTGGATAGGGGAATTCAAGTTGGGATCACTCACTTCTTCATTGCTACCGGCAATTTTTCTTAACGAGGACCACAAAATCTTTATTTTTTCTTTTTGTTCTTGACTTAAAGGCTTGTTTTTCTCTTCCCCTATAACTTTTTGGATCCAATTTTTAATACGATGAATGTCTGTCATACCAGAAGGGTTCTCTAATTCTGATTTTTTAGATACCGCACAACTAGAATGATCTTTTAAGGGTGTTAATCCACTCATCGTGTCTTGTTTACTCTTTAATATTCGATGATAATCGCAACAGGCTTAATACTAATGATCATCCCTCAAACGTAGTTAAAAACTAGTTAATTTATATAATATTTTTGAGATCATTACCTTTTTAAGAGTGAATACCCTGATTACCTGTCTTAAATACCTCAATGATTGATATTTGTAGTGACGATTTATTCTGATTATTACAAAATGTTATTTCGAAGATTACATAGAATGCGTTTTATAAAAACGAAGTCGATGTGGTTAGAAAAAAAATAATATGATACAAGATTTTTATTCGGAGTAACTACAGTTGATTTTCCATCCAAAAGAACAAAGGCTACATTGCGATAAGTTAACAGAACATCGTTAAAAACACGATAGGACTATGGTTCTTTTTCAATTAAAATTAGAGACACCAATATAAATGCAATTACATTGATATACTTTCAATAAAATACAATTTTAGTTTAATTCTCGATTACCTTGTTCTTATTATATGAAGGCATAGCAACAATATTATATCCACAATCTACGTAATGAATTTCCCCAGTCACACCATTAGAGAGATAAGAGAGTAAATAAAGAGCAGAGTTTCCTATATCTTCGAGTGATACGGTGCGTTTAAGAGGAGAGTTTTCTTTGCTCCAAGCAGCGATATCACGCCCATTTGAAATACTGGCACCAGCTAAAGTGCGAACAGGTCCAGCAGAAATAGCATTAATGCGTATGTTCATACCCCCATAATCGCATGCTAAATATTTAGTGGAAGATTCAAGAGCTGATTTAGCAGGTGCCATAGCATTATAATTAGGAACTACTCTCATAGAACCACCATAGGTAAGTGTAATCATAGCACCTCCATGGGGCATTAATTGTGCTGCACGCCTCACGATTTCAGTAAAAGAAAAACAAGATACTAACATAGTCTGGATAAAATTATCACGGCTAGTATTGTAGTAAGGTCCTCTCAATTCATTTTTATCAGAAAAAGCTATGGAGTGGACGACGAAATCTAAGGTTTCCCAACGCTCTTTAATTCGTTCAAATAGTAAATCCATGGATGATGGATCTTCCACGTTACAAGGAATCATAAAATCAGAATCTACCGTTAATGCCAGAGGTTTTAATCTTTTGCCGATTGATTCCCCTTGGTAAGAAAAGGCGAGTTGCGCTCCTGCAGAATGTAATACCTTGGCTATCCCCCATGCTATGGAATGATCATTCGCAACCCCCATAATTAAACCACGTTTTCCTTTTAGGATATTGATCATCCTATCATCCTTTATATCGGCGAAAGACAAGAGTTGCATTTGTTCCACCGAATCCAAAAGAATTGGACAGAACCGTATCAATTTTTGCATTATCAATGCGTTTTCGAACTATTGGGATTCCTTTAAATTCAGGATCGATTTCCTCAATATTTTTACTTTCTCCGATAAACCTCTCTTGCATCATTATTAAACAATAGATTGCCTCTTGAGCTCCTGCAGCGCCTAACGAATGTCCAGTTAGAGACTTCGTTGATTGGATATATGGAATATTACCTTTAAATACCTCTCTAATAGCCTCTACTTCCTTTTTATCTCCTTTAGGAGTTGCTGTTCCATGAGTATTAATATAATCGACGGGCTCTTCCACTGAGCTTAAAGCCTGACGCATGCAACGTATAGCTCCTTCTCCAGAAGGAGACACCATATCGTCGCCATCACACGTACTGCCATACCCAGTTAATTCAGCATAAATTTTTGCACCACGTGCTTTAGCTCGTTCCATTTCCTCCAGAACAATGACTGCTGCTCCGCCAGATATTACAAATCCATCGCGTCTAGAATCATATGGTCTAGAGGCAGAACAAGGATCGTGATTGAAATGTGACGACATGGCGCCCATTGCATCAAAAAGATTAGACATCGTCCAATCAAGATCTTCTTGTCCCCCTGCAAACATTATATCTTGTTTCCCAGATTGAATTAATTCTGCAGCATTCCCGATGCAATGGGCAGAAGTAGCGCAAGCTGAAGAAATTGAATAGCTAGTTCCGCGTATTTTAAACCAAGTTGACAAAGTGGCAGATGCCGTAGATGACATTGCTTTAGGTACTGCAAATGGACCTATACGCCGAGTACTACAATGTTCGCGAGTAAGATCAGCGGCACTAACAATGCATTTCGTAGAAGGCCCACCTGATCCAGCAATTAACCCTGTCCTTTCATGAGTTATTTCACACGGTTGCAGGCGGGAATCGGTAATCGCTTCTTGCATAGCGAGATGCCCCCACGTTCCTCCCTGTGATAGAAAACGCATGGCTTTTCGGTCAATCAACTCTGCTGCATTAAGAAGGGGTTTCCCCCATACTTGGCAACGAAAGCCAAATTTCGCAAAATCTTCTGAGAATGTAATGCCAGATCTTGCTTCTCGCAACGAAATCGCCACCTCAGAAACATTATTCCCTATGGAAGACACAATCCCCATTCCTGTAACAGCTACCCGTCTCATAATAAAAGTCTCTTCCTTTTATTTGCAATAACTACGTTTTGCACTAAGTCACTCCACGGTCTATAGTAAGGCAAACGCGTAAATCGTTTGCTTGATATATTTCTTTTCCATTGACTTTTACCCATCCATCAGCAGCCCCAAGAACTACTCGACCCCGCAATATCTTTTTAAAGTCTATTCCATATTCAACGAGTTTACAATCAGGTGTTACCATACCCCTAAATTTTATGTTAGAAACGGATACGGCTCTTCCTTTCCCCAGTTCTCCCAACCATCCGAGAAAAAAACCTGTAAGTTGCCATAGGGCGTCTAATCCAAGACATCCGGGCATCACAGGATCGTTTTTAAAATGGCAATCGAAGAACCACAAGTTAGGGGTAATGTCCATTTCAGCACGTACCACCCCTTGGTTATAATTGCCTCCAGTTTCAGAAATTTGTGTTATACGGTGGAACATTAGCATGGGAGGTTTAGGAAGTTGCGCATTGCCTTCTCCAAACATTTCTCCTTCTCCACAGCGAAGAATCTCCTCGTAAGTATAGCTAGATTTTCTATTTTTCATGACAAAACGCTCTATCCTAAATTTCCTTTTTTAATCTTTAGAGTTGCGATATCACATTCCGATCAATAAAGCACTTATTCTACAATAAATCCTCTATATTATTAGGATGGATACAGAAAGTATGTATTGCTTCTCCCAATAAATTTGCGATTCTTCCTCCTAAGAACGAGGACTTCATAAGCTAAAGTTCCAACTAACTCAACGCAAAAACACTTTTTACACAGGACTTACCACGTGTCGTTTACGGATATACGATCTGTATCTGAATTGCAACGATATGAAGTCGGTTTTTTGAGCATAAAGCCTCGCCGCATACTAAATAGCATAAATGCATGCTTGCGATGTACTACGCAAACTTATTAAAGAAGTTTTTAATCTCAGAGAGGTATTGTCAATTCTTGCGCGCATTTTCGAGAGCGTTTAATAACGCACATGGATAGCTACTAGAATTATATAGTAATAGTGGCACACATTGCCTGCTTAGTGGTGGAGCTAAGCGGAATCGAACCGCTGACCTCTTGCATGCCATGCAAGCGCTCTACCAACTGAGCTATAGCCCCTGACCTGCAACGAATTTGACCAAATTAGAATTTCTTAGCGCATAAGGGCTAGGAAACTTAATCATGGCTAAATCGTTAATTGCCTATATTTTATCCTTTACAATCGTCAGTTTTCGTCTGCATCATCAGGGATACTAATATCCATGTCAACTACATCGGTGTCGGTATCGGTATCATTCTGTTCGAGGAAATCGTCGTCGTCATCAAGATCCATTTCTTGAACATATTCCATATCAAGGCTAGTATCATCTTCTTCCTTGGATATAGGGCTTTCTTCTTCTTCTTCTGATGTGTGCTTCACGAAAGGCTTAACCTCCGTCTCTTCTTCGAGACTACAAATTTCTTTTTCTTTTTCAGGAGAGGTGGGGGCTTCAAAGTATGCGAGAGGCCAAGAATTTTGTGTGTAAGGAGATACAATCACTTGTTTGTTTAAATCATAAAACCTTTTACCCGTATCTGGGCAAGTTCTTTTAGTTCCAAGCTCTGGTTTTGCCAAAATGTAAAGTCCTCATGTTAGGTGAATTAGCGCAATCTACGCCATCTATAACAAGGATGGAACTTTATTATAAGGATTATAAAAAAGCAAGAGAGCATGTGTTTGTAATAATACATTTTTATTTGCAATATTGTAATTCGAGAGGTAGCGTGTTTTTCTCTAATTCAGAGCTTAGTTAAGTGGAAATTTTTGCCCTTCATGTCATTTGTTTGTAAAAAAAGTACGATTCAATCATCTTATTCATGTGGTCTTCAGGGAACTATTTGCATTCCAGGAGATAGGTCTCTTTCACATTTTTCTATCATATTAGGGGGCATTGCTGCAGGAGAGACGCAGATAAGGGGGGTGTTGGAAAGCGATGATGTGCTCAATACAATGAGAATGATGCATTATTTAGGAGCACGTTTTACTAAAAAAGACAGAGAATGGATTGTCCAAGGTGTAGGCAATGGATGTTTGTTATCCCCAGAATATCCATTAGATTTTAAAGGCTTCGATATGGGATATGGACTCATGATGGGAGTTGTCGGCGTATATGATTTTCAAACTTTTTTTAAGGGAAGGGCAGAAATTTTACAGCCGACAATCGAATCTCTCTTAGCCCCTTTATATCAGATGGGAGTTCAGGTAAAACTTCCTGAAGATAAGCGTCTTCCATTGGTTTTGCATGGTCCAAGAACACCAAATCCAATTGTATATAAATCTCCTATGGATTCAGTGCAATCGAAATCGGTTGTTTTATTAGCAGGACTCAATACTCCCGGCATTACCGAAGTTATAGAGCCTGTAAAGACACAAGATCATATGGAAATTATCCTCAAAGAATTTGGAGTCGATTTATTAATCAAGTCCGATACCATTGAAGATTATTCAGTTCGAATAGAAGGAAGAAAAAGGATTTCAGGATGTAATTTAAAAATACCAGGAGATTCTTCTATTGCTTTTTTCCCATTAGCCGCTGCTTTATTGATTCCTGGATCTGATATAAAGCTTTTAAATGTGTTAACTAATCCATTGCGAGTTGGAATAATTGACATCTTGCGAGAAATGGGAGCGGATATTACTCTCTCAAATTCTCGCATTGAGAGTGGTGAAAATATTGCTGACATTCGAGTCCGTTTTTCCAAGATCAAAGGGATTACGATATCCGATAATCGTTTACGATCTATAGTAGATGAATATCCTATTTTATTGGTGATTTCTGCTTTTGCCGAAGGAGAAACGATTATAAAGGGGCTGGCAGAGGTAATGACATCCAAGCAATTCTCTGGGATTATCGAATGCTTCAATATTAATAATATTCAATATGAAAGAGAGGGGGATTATCTCATGATTAAAGGAGTCCCTGGAGGTAAGGGATTGGGATGTAGTACAGGGCATATGGTGCAATCAAAGTTTGGTTATCGTGTAGCAATGAGCTTTCTTGTTATGGGGCTTGCATCGGAATATTCGGTTGTTGTTGACGATTATACTATGATCTCTACTATTTTTCCAGATTTTATAAACTTAATGAAGACTTTAGGCGCTAGGATTGAATGGGTAGATTAGAATCACAGAGTATTATTATTGCTATTGATGGCACTGCGGCGGCTGGCAAAGGAGTATTATCTCGTTTTATTGCGCTTGAATATGGATTTCATTATCTTGATACGGGGCTGATTTATCGAGCTGTTGCTAAAAATATTTTAGATGCTGGTATATCATTAGATGATGAAAAAATGGCAATAAAAATAGCGCAAAATATCGTATTGTCTAATCTAGATAAGGCACAACTTTCTTCAAATGCCATTGCTAATGTGGCATCACAGGTTGCTTCAATAGATTCTGTTCGTGATGCGCTAATTGATATTCAACGGTCTTTTGCTCAAAATAAACTGGGTGTGATTCTTGATGGGAGAGATATAGGGACAATCATTTTTCCAGATGCTAGGATAAAATTTTACGTAACAGCTTCTTTGGATATACGAGCGCGGAGGCGTTATAATGAAATGGTTTCTCGTGGAGAAAAAGTTGATTACGTTAAGATTCTTGAAGATTTACGAAATCGTGATAATCAAGATAGAAATCGGAGTTATTGCCCACTTGTACGAGATAAGGATGCTTATTTTTTTGATACATCGGAGATGGATATAGGTACTATGTGTAAAGTTGCAAAAGGACTTATTGACACAAAGCTTGACAACAGTTAAAAGTTCTTGCCTGCTTTCTTTTTTTGTGTGATTTTAGGTTTTTGTTACGTTCGTTGATTTCAGATTGTTTCGTTGATCTCAGATTATTGGGACAGATGAAGTAATAGGATTTTTTGTTTGTTGCTTATCAGGAGTGTTGATGTCTTTTACCAATCCGTCCCGCGAGGATTTTGCTACCCTTCTTGAGGAGAGCTTTACTAAGAAGGATCTTGCTGAGAATTGTGTAACTAAGGGTATCGTTGTAGGCCTAGAGAAGGATACTGTAGTTGTTGATGTAGGGCTCAAATTTGAGGGGCGTATTCCTCGAAGGGAGTTCATGGGGAAAGGGCAGTATACTCCTATCAAGGTTGGCGATGAAGTTGAAGTGTATGTTGAACGCACAGAGAATTCTTTAGGAGAGGCTGTTTTCTCTCGAGATAAAGCATTGCGTGAAGGGGTATGGGAAAAAATAGAAGCCAAATTTCGGGCTGGAGAGAGAATCGAAGGTGTGATATTTAACCAAGTTAAAGGTGGAATGACTGTTGATCTTAATGGAGAAGTGGCTTTTTTGCCGCGTTCGCAGATAGATATTCGCCCAGTTAGAGATGTTACTCCTCTCATGCATGAACCTCAGCTTTTTGAGATTTTGAAGATGGATAAAAGACGTGGGAATATCGTTGTTTCCCGACGTGCAGTCCTAGAGGAATCACGCGCCGAACAGCGTTCTGAGATAGTCCAGAAGCTTGAAGAGGGGCAGGTTATCGAAGGTACTGTCAAGAATATTACGGATTATGGCGTATTTGTGGATTTGTCTGGCGTTGATGGTTTGTTACATGTTACTGATATAGCATGGCATCGTATTCTTCATCCTTCAAAAGTTTTAAGTATAGGACAGCAAGTTAAAGTAAAGATTATACGGATTAATCAGGAAACACATCGAATATCTCTGGGGATGAAACAATTAGAAAAAAATCCTTGGGATGATGTTCAGGATAAGTATGTTGAAGGGAGTAAGGTTTCGGGTGTTGTTACAAACCTTACAGATTATGGAGTGTTTGTCGAATTGCAATCTGGTATTGAGGGATTAGCTCATATTTCTCAAATATCTTGGACGAAGAAGAACATTCATCCTAGCAAGATTCTTTCCGTTGGGCAGCAAGTTGAGGTTGTTATTTTGGAAGTTAATCCTGCTAGAAAGCGCATCTCTCTCGGGTTAAAGCAAGCCCTTATTAATCCTTGGGAAGAGTTTTCCAAAAGTCATCCGCCTGGTACGGAGGTTGAGGGTGAAGTTAAAAACAAGACTGATTTTGGATTATTTATTGGTCTAGACGAACATTTAGATGGGATGATACACCTTTCTGATCTTGATTGGAATCGTCCAGGGGAAAAGGTGATTGCAGAGTATGCTAAAGGAGATATCGTTAAAGCGGTTGTTCTAGATATTGACGTTGGAAAAGAGCGTATATCTTTAGGGGTGAAACAGCTCAGTGGCTCTGCTCCGGACGTTGTCGATTCTGTGAGTAGCTTGCGGAAGAATGATGTCGTATCGTGTGAAGTAATTTCTGTTAGTGAAGGTGGTATAGAAGTTTCTCTTATTGATCACAAGGGTATTAATTCCTTTATACGTCGTTCTGATTTATCGCGTGATCGTGTAGATCAGGATCCTGGACGTTTTTCCAAAGGGCAAATAGTAGACGCTTGCGTTGTCAATGTCTCTAAGAAGGATGGAAAAGTTTCTTTGTCTATCAAAGCTTTGGAAATAGCAGAAGAGAAAGGTGCTGTTGCACAATTTGGTTCTTCAGATTCAGGAGCATCGCTAGGTGATATACTGGGTATGGCTCTTAAGAATCGTGGGAATGATGCTGGCGATTCCAATGATAATCAGGGATAGATTTGTTTTTTATTAGAAGGATTCCTTGTGGACTAAAAGGTTGGATGGCTCAGTGATTCAGGGTCTTTCTAATAGGACAGATGGCCGAGTGGTCTAAGGCGCACGCCTGGAACGCGTGTATACGTTAAAGCGTATCGAGGGTTCGAATCCCTCTCTGTCCGCCATGAAAATGGAAATGACGTTATCTAGATAGAGGCCTTGAGTTAAAAAATATACTCCTATTTTGCGGTTTTTTCTCGCTTATGCCGGTGAATGGGTAGTTTTAAATAGGCAATGAATATATTTTTTTCTGTTTTATTAATGCTTTGCTATAAAGATGGCGAATTATTTGGCAGAAATTATTTATGATTTTTTTATTTTAAATATTTTTAGATAGCGCTTGATTTCGGAGATATCTCCTGTCGTTTTAGCTGGATCATCCGATAGTTTAACGGCATGTTTGTCGTTGGCCTTAGTTACTTTGCATACAATTTGCAATTTTTCTGTTTGTAGATTCTGATAAGGTGTGCAACCATCAAAATCGTTTGTGAGGTTTGTCCCCCATCCAAAGATCATTTGTACGCGATTTTCGAAGTGTTTATAAGTATAGATGATTGAATCAACATCAAGATTATCTGAGAAAACCAAGAATTTATTTTGTGGGTTGCAATTCATTTTTTTCCACCAAGCAATGATTTTTTCTCCCCCTTCAATAGGAGATGCGCTATCATGACGAAACCCTTTCCATTGAGTCATCCAGGAAGGGGCGTGTTCTAAGAAAAAATCAGTTCCAAAAGAGTCGGGTAATACTATAAGTAGATTGTCATCGTACAATCTATTCCACTGTTGCATCATTTGATAAGGGGCATTTTGAGTTTCTATGTCTGTGCGTGTGATTGCAGCTGCTACCATAGGCAATTCATGTGCACTAGTTCCAATGGCGTTGATTTTATAATTCATTGCAAGAAGGGCATTAGAAGTGCCAAGAAATGAATCTTTAATGCCTTCTTGTAAAGCTTCGATGCACCATTTCTGCCATGTGAGAGAGTGTCGGCGACGTGTTCCAAAATCCACTATTTTTAATCCAGAGAAATTTTTTAATTTGATAATCTTGGACCAGAGTTTTTTTTTTGCTTGGGCGTACAGTAGATCTACAGAAAAAGGATTCATTGAACGAACAGTGATGCGAGAATAAAGTGTGCTTATTATGATCAAGGAAGGAATTTCCCATAAGGTTACATCTTTCCATAATCCATGAAAATTAAGGACATACTGTCCTTTTTTATGTGAAAGATCATATTCTGGTAGCTGAAAATCAGAAAGCCATGATAGAAATTTCGGTTCAAAAAGTTGCTTTTTCCCATAGAAACTATTCTCGACAAGCCATTTCCTTTCTTTTTCAGTGATTCGTAAGGAGCGGACATGATCTAGTTGGGTGCGTAACTCGGACTCGTCTATTTTATCTGATAAATGTAATTGTGTTTGACGATTAAATAGCGAAAAAGTAACTTTAATATCTGGGTAGAATTTCCAAATTAATTGTAACATAAGAATTTTATAAAAATCTGTATCCAGCAAACTACTGATTATAGGATCAGATGTTGAAAAATATTCTTTCATCAGGGTTTTCCTTCTTTTTTAAGGAGGGAGATTGTTATAATGCACCTTGTTCTTATTATGTGAATCGCTGACATTGAACGTTTGGATGATATACCTTAGTTCACTATCTTATGAGGTGACTTTATTGCTTAAATCAGTATTATCAATTCCTCGCATACCATTTTTTGTATCTTGGTGCGCGTTTTAAATCAGGAGCTGTAATAGTACATTTTTTTAGCAAGGTATGGTTCTATTATCAACTAAATCTTATTGATGAATTGTGTTGTTTAGTATTATATGGTGAGAAATTTTTTGTATCGTACGGAAATGCAGGGGCTATATGAAGATTACTGTTGAGCGTTCTGATATATTGGAACTTTTAGGTCATGCTTGTAGGATTATTGAGCGCAAGAATACTATTCCCGTTTCATGTCATGTTTTACTGCAGGCCAATGATGGTCTTTTGGAGATAAAGGCAAGCGGTCCTGAAATTGAAATTACGGGAGCGATCCCTGCTAGCGTTGATGTTTGTGGTTCTATTACTGTTTCTGCGCATCTTCTTTATGATATAGTACGTAAGTTGCAAGATGGTGCGCAGATTTCGTTTTTTAAGGAAAATGAACTTGGAACAGAAGTAAATATTTCTCATGGAGATTCAAATTTTTATTTACAGTCTTTTCCAGAATCGGAATTTCCTAGTACAAAAGAAGAAGAGTATGTGTATTCTTTTGAACTTGCGTCTTCTGTTTTAAAAAATCTTGTAGAACGCACGCATTTTGCGATGGCGACTGAAGAGATAAGATATTACTTAAATGGTATTTTTTTTCATATTAATGAAGAAGATCTGAAATTATGTGCTGTGGCAACTGATGGGCATCGTTTGGCGGTAGCTGAGGTTGACATTGTGGCCCAAATAGCAAAGATGCCGAGTATTATTGTGCCCCGTAAAGCAGTTGGAGAAATTCTCAGGATTCTTTCTAGCAAAGATTCGTCTGTAAAGGTTAGTCTTTCTGAATCACGCATTCATTTGAATATAGAATCCCTTTCTATGAGTGTAAGGTTGATAGATGGAGAATTTCCTAACTATCAAAATGTAATTCCTTGTAGTAATGATAAAGAATTACGAGTTAATTGTACTAACTTGAGGCAAGCTGTGGATCGCGTATCAATAATGTCGTCTGTGCGGATCCAAGCAGTAAAGTTGTCTTTATCTTCTGATAAACTATGTATGACAGTTGATAATCCTGATATGGGGAAAGCAATAGAAAGTATGAATGTGTATTATAACGAATGTCCCATGGATATTTGTTTTAATTATAAATATTTACTGGAAATTATTGATAATATTTCAAGTGATGAAGTCGTTGACGATGAAGTTGTTTTTCGATTGGATAGTTCTAATTCATCTGTTTTTATCCGAGGGAAAGACAAAGATAGCAAAAATAACAAAGATAACAAAGTGAATGCATTTTATGTTTTGATGCCTATGAGGATATAGAGGTATTAAAATCCAAAGTTTATATTTATAAAATGCGTGAAATACAGATTATAAATTGTGAACTACCAGTTTTTTCAATTTTGATTGGTCAGGTTCTTTGTTAGAAAAGAGAATTTTATATTAATAAAATAAGCGATTGGTGTAGTAAGTGGGTATGGATGCTGGATTAATCATTGATGTTGACGAGAAGAAGCGTCTTGTTGTTGGACTTGATCTTCCAACGGTAAAGGAGGCAGAAAGAATCGTGTCAATTTTGAGTGATACGGTCTCCTTTTATAAAATAGGGTATCATTTATCTTTTTCAGGAGGATTAGAGTTAGCACGTGATTTGATATCAGATGGCAAAAGTGTTTTTTTAGATATGAAGTTATTTGATATAGGAAGTTCTGTCACTGCAGCTATTGAGCATATAGCAAACATGGGAGTTGCCATGTTAACAGTGCATGCATATCCTCAAACTATGCGTTCGGCTGTGAGTGTTGTGCGAGATACAGGTATTTGCTTGCTTGCTGTGACCGTATTGACTTCAATGGATGATTTTGATCTCAGAGAATCGGGTTATGAAAAAGATATCTCTGATATGGTGAGAATGCGTGCAGTTCAAGCACGTGATATAGGAATGGGTGGAATAGTGTGTTCTCCTCAAGAGGTACGGATGGTACGAGAAATAGTAGGTCATAATATGGTTATTGTGACTCCTGGTATTAGGATGCTAGGGAGTGCAACAGATGGTCAGAAAAGATTTGCGACTCCGGAAACAGCGTTGAAATATGGTGCTAGCCATATAGTTGTTTCTCGTCCTATCGTGAGGGCTGCAGATCCAGTATCCGCAGCTCAAGAGTTTCAACGTGCTATTTCTTTAATTTCGTGATATAAAAATTTTCTCTGCCATTTTTCCTTAATTAAGAGGTGGTATCACATCGTTTCCTTTTAAGCCTTAGATATGGTAGAAATGATGTGATGTGTAGATAACCGTTGAATAGCACAAATCATTATGCATTAAATATGCTCAAATTAATAAAGATATTATATGGTATGAATCGGGTTGTCTTTAGAAATGTGAAGAGAAATATTTCTATTTGCAAAGATTAGATTATGATTTATAATCAGCCCACGTGTTTGGTTTGTATACGATGTGATAGAGGGTTTTATTTAGGTCTTGTCTTTGCATCAGGTTATGTGTTACGACCGTTGAATGATGGATGAGATTTAAGATTGTTTCTTGTTTATGTACACAAGATGTTTAATTATTAGAGGGTGAAAATGTCTGATATTCGTAATTACCAGAGAGTGGTAAACTCAGGAAGTGGATTTGGTTCTACAATCGATCAGGGTTTACGGGCGTATATGATTAGGGTTTATAACCTTATGGCTCTAGGGCTTGGCGTCACCGGTATTATGTCATTTTTAGTCAATATTTTGGCAACTACTGTGGATCCAGATGCAGCATCTATCATCATTAACCGTGGTGTTATGTTGACGGGATTTGGTGCTCTTATGTACACTTCTCCTTTGCGTTGGATATTCATATTCGCGCCTTTGGGTGTATTTATTTTTCTGAACGTCCGTTTACATTCTTTAAGTGCTTACGCGGCAAAAATGATGTTTCTATTGTATTCTGCTCTCATAGGATTGTCTCTTTCTAGTTTTTTTCTGGTTTATACTAGCAAGAGCATTGTACAGACGTTTTTTATTACTGCAGCTTCTTTTGGTTCCCTATCTCTTTATGGGTACACAACAAAGAGGGATTTAGGTCCTATTGGATCCTTCATGATCATGGGGGCATTCGGATTATTTTTACTGTCTTTAGTTAATTTATTTATGCGTTCTTCTGCAATTGATTTAACTATGAGTGCTATGGGATTGGTTATTTTTTCTGCCCTTACAGCGTATGATACTCAAAAAATCAAAGAGGCATATTCGGATCGTTATGATGTAGCTTATGCGGAGCGCCAGTCTGTGATAGGAGCTTTGATGCTCTATATGGATTTTATCCAAATTTTCGTGCATCTTCTTAGATTTTTAGGAAGTAGAAGAGATTAAAGTACGTATATATAAGTTATTGAATGATGAAAAGCGACCTGTTGAAGGTCGCTTTTTCGTTATTGAGAGTAAAATAGATATAATCTCACCTAAATATTTATAAGGTTAAATAAGATTTAATGATGTTGTGATTGAATGAGTAGGCGGTGGATTTAGTCTCTTTGTTTTGCCTATTCAATTATAATAATTTTTTTACGTTTTTCTGTGTATTTTACGATAAAGGTATGAATAGATGTCCCGATCCTTAAACAGTTTTAATTGTCGTTCTATACTATCAGTGGGAGGGATTGATTATGTTTATTACAGCTTGCCAAAAGCTGAAGCTAATGGTTTGCAAGGTATATCTCGTCTCCCATGTTCAATGAAGGTTTTGCTTGAGAATTTATTAAGATTTGAAGATGGTTGTACTGTCACTAAGGAACAGATTCATGCATTTGTAAAATGGTTAGACAACAAAGGGACGGTTGAAAGTGAGGTTTCCTATCGTTTTTCGCGTGTTCTTATGCAGGATTTTACGGGTGTCCCTGCTGTGGTTGATTTGGCTGCTATGCGCGATGCGATTGTCGTCTTAGGAGGGGACCCTCAAAATATTAATCCCCTTGTTCCAGTAGATCTTGTGATAGATCACTCTCTGATAGTAGATTACTCGGGAAATAAGGATGCAGTCACTCGTAATAAAGATTTGGAATATCAGCGTAATGAAGAACGTTATCGTTTTTTGAAATGGGGACAAAAATCCTTTAAGAATTTTCGAGTCGTCCCTCCTGGGACAGGTATTTGCCATCAGATCAATCTTGAATATCTTGGTCAATCGGTTTGGACCAAAAATGAAAACGGAGAGAATATAGCTTATCCTGATACTTGCGTCGGTACTGATAGCCATACTACGATGATTAATGCTTTAGGTATTTTGGGTTGGGGTGTAGGCGGTATTGAGGCCGAAGCTGCGATGTTAGGATGTCCTATTTCAATGCTGCTTCCAGAAGTTGTTGGTTTTGAGGTAACAGGTAGCCTGCAAGAAGGGGTTACGGCAACGGATCTTGTATTGACGATTACACAGATGTTGCGCAAAGAAGGGGTAGTATCAAAGTTTGTTGAATTTTTTGGTTCTGGATTTGAAAGTATGGTGCTTGCAGATCGCGCGACTATAGCAAATATGGCGCCGGAATATGGTGCTACATGTGGATTTTTCCCAGTTGATAGAGGAACTATTGATTATTTAAGGTTATCAGGGCGCTCTAACAGTCGTGTTGACCTTGTAGAAGCATATACTAAGGTCCAAGGTATGTGGCGTGAGGACATAGATTACGAGAAGGTTGCATTTACAAAAAAAATGAAGCTGGATCTTGGAAATGTTTCTCCTTCCGTTGCGGGACCTAGACGTCCAGAATCTCGTCTTTCCCTTAGCGAAGTTCCTTCTAGTTTTGTTACTGAGATGAATGAGTATTATAAAAAATCACATACATTAGACGAAAAATATCCTGTTAAAGGATGTGATTTTCATTTAAAGCACGGAGATGTAGCAATTGCTTCTATAACATCTTGTACGAATACCTTCAATCCATCTGTCATGATAGGAGCTGGTTTATTAGCTCGTAATGCGGTTCGAGCAGGTTTAAAATCTAAGCCATGGGTCAAAACCTCGTGTGCTCCAGGATCGCAAGTCTCGTATGAATATCTTGTACAAGCGGGGCTTGTAGAATATCTAGAAGCATTAGGATTTAGCCTTGTCGGTTTTGGATGTACCACATGTATTGGGAATTCTGGAGCGTTAAAAAAAGAAATTTCCGAAGTTATTCATCAAAAAAGCTTAGTAGTGGCGGGTGTATTATCCGGAAATCGTAACTTTGAAGGTCGTATTTCTCCAGATGTAGAAGCAAATTATCTTTTATCTCCTCCTTTAGTAGTCGCTTACGCTCTTGCAGGAAACGTGAGAAAAAATCTCATAAAAGATCCTATAGGAGAAGATCAACAAGGAAGTCCTGTATATCTAAGGGATATCTGGCCAAAGGATAGTGAGATTCAAAGTTTTGTTAATAAGTATGTGACGTGTGATTTATATAAGAAAAAGTACTCTGATGTATTTAAGGGTGATAGTAGTTGGTGGAATATTGAGGTGCCCGAAAGCGAAACTTATATGTGGGACGAAAAATCAACTTATGTGCGTAATCCTCCTTATTTTGAAACGATTAGTAAGCATATTCCAGAAATTGTAGATATTTGTGGAGCTCGTATTTTATGTTTGTTGGGTGATAAGATCACTACGGATCATATTTCTCCTGCTGGATCGATCCCATTGCAATCTGCTGCTGCTAGCTATTTACGTCAAAGAGGTGTTAAAGAAAAAGATTTTAACCAGTTTGGTACTCGACGAGGAAATCATGAAGTTATGATGCGAGGTACCTTTTCTAACATCCGGATTTGTAATTATATGCTGGGGGAAGAAGGAAAAAAAGGGGGGTATACAATTCATTATCCTTCTAAGGAAGAGTTATTTATTTACGATGCTGCTATGAGATATAAGGTAGATCAAGTGCCTTTGGTGGTATTCGCTGGTGTTGAATATGGGAATGGTTCTTCGCGGGATTGGGCTGCTAAGGGTACAAGACTATTAGGTGTACGATCTGTGATTGCAGAATCATTTGAGCGTATACACCGGTCAAATTTGATAGGTATGGGGGTCATTCCATTTGCTTTCGGAAAAGGTATTTCTTGGAAAAATTTGAACATTAAAGGTGATGAAATCATTAATATTAGAAAATTAAAAACGATTTCTCCTCGACAAGAATCTACTTTGGAAATTCATTATTCTGATGGTACATTTAAATGTGTTCCTATCATTTGTTGTATTGATACTCTTGATGAGATTAACCATCTTAAAAATGGTGGTATTTTGCAGGCGGTTCTAAGACAGCTTTCTTGATCAGGATAATTTTTTTTACAGTATCTTCTCGATTATATTTCAGTTATTTGAGGATGATGTACATGTACAGTTGATTTTATGGTGATATGTTTAAAATAATTTATTTTAAGTGAATCAACTATAGACTGGAGAAATAATATATACTCCTTTGGAGTGATAGATTATTGATCTCACATCCTTTGACGCTCAGCATATAGCCTATGTACCATTGGAGTAATTTTACATTGGTATGATCTGTTGGAAAAAGTATCTTAATTGGTATTGGCTTCACTTGATAGAAAAAAAGAACGGTCTTAAGAATCTGACTGGAGAAGTTCATGAACGGATGTAGCTAATTGTTTGAGCGAAAATGGTTTTGATAAAAAACTGAACTTGGCATCTTTAGGTAAATTCTTAGAAAATGCATCTTCTGCATAGCCGGAAATAAAGATAAATTTTAAACTTGGATACGTTTTTCTTAATTCGCGAAGGAGTGTTGGTCCATCCATTTCGGGCATCACTACATCAGAGATAACAATATCAACGCGGCCTTGTAGTTTTTCCATAACCTTTAGAGCATCCGTTCCAGAGAACGCTTCATGTACAGTATAACCACGTGTTTCTAGCATTCTTTTGCTACCACGTCGCACAGAATCTTCATCTTCTACAAGTAAGACTATAGCTGAATTTCCTGTCAGATCTGCGGGTTCTTCTTGTGGTATAATAGCAATATCGTGGGAGTAATGGGATTCTTGAGTATGCTCTTGAACATATCTTGGCAAAAATATACGGAATATAGTGCCTTTCCCTACTTCAGATTCGGGTAATATGTATCCGCCAGATTGTCGTATTATTCCATAAACAACTGAAAGTCCTAGCCCTGTTCCTTCTCCTACTTTTTTAGTAGTAAAGAATGGCTCGAATATTTTTTCCATAATATCAGGAGACATTCCAATCCCCGTATCTTCTACTTCTACTAATACCATATCTTTTGTTGGAAGATCTGAATAATTAAAGGTGTGTATTTCTGTTGATGGAATATTACGAGTGCGCACGGTCAAAGAACCACTTTCTTTGAGCATTATCGCGTGATGAGCGTTAACACACAGGTTTACTAATACCTGTTCGAACTGAGATAAATCGGTTTTGACACCCCACAAGTCACGTTCATAATCTACGGTGAGTTTCACTTGTGGAGGTTCAGAAATTAATTTTTGAATCATCATACGTAAATTACCGATTACCTCGGTAAGGTTGAGTACCGTAAGGCGCATGGTTTGTTTTCTAGAAAAAGCAAGCAATTGCCGTACTAAGATTGCTGCGCGATTAGCATTATGCTTTATCTCCATAAGATCGGCAAAACTAGCATCAGAAGAGCGTGATTGTAATAATAAATGATCAGAAGATAGAAGAATTGCGGTGAGCACATTGTTAAAGTCATGAGCTATTCCCCCAGCAAGCGTGCCAACAGCATTTAATTTTTGAGTCTGTGCCATACGTGCTTCTAGGGCTTTTTGTTCTGTTATTTCAACAGTATACAGAATTGCTTGTTCCTCAGGTGCTTCTGTACTACGGTCAAGTGTGGCGCTGATATAAAAACGAAAGTAGCGATTTTCGTCTTGGGGATGAGGAGAATCAATAGGGGAAATATCACTTTTCTGATCGTTTGCATCATATAGAGCAGCGATAATCTTGCGTTTTTCGTTTTTATGGACAATGGAGAATATATCATTAGAAGTGCCATCGCCTTCCGTACAATTAGGAAAAAGTTTAAGAAAATGTGCGTTGGTACGTAGAATTCTGCCTTTCTTATCGATAGAAGCGATAGCCATAGGTATATTATTAAAAAAACGGTTAAAGCGCATATTTGCGATTGTTCCAGATGGATCGCCGGAATCACAGTTTTTGCGAGAGACGACAACAGTGCGGCTTTCTCCGGGCTTGCCGTCGCATGAAGCCAAGATATGGTGTACAATTTTTACAGGAATTCCATGTCCATTATCTATTCGGCGCAGATCTAAATCTAATGTTGTAATTTTTTGATGGCTGGGTTCTGTGCGAATAGCTTGAATGAGGGCCAGTCCTTCTCCCGCTGTAATATCTCCGATAGATATTGATTTTGATGTAAACGTAGTAAGATCAATGCCAATCCATTCTGCAAGAGTAGCATTAATATACAAAATTTTCCCTTGATGATCGGCTGACATAAAGCCTACAGGAGAATGATCAAGGTAATCAATAGCATTTTGTAATTCTCGAAAGAACTTTTCCTGATCCTTGCGTTCGGAAGTAATATCAGTGATACGCCATGCATATAGCAATTTTTCTTTATGTAATGAAATAGGTAGAACCCGTGCTTTAAGACGATACCAATGAGGTTCAGAATTTTGAGAATAGTTGTTTAAAGATTGCATTAAACGAAACTCTTCACTACCTTCGCTTTTTAAACGCAAGCTGTTGATAAGGCGATAAAGCGCTTCGCTAGCTTCTTGATTGCGCGAGAGAAGACTTTCCAAAGATTTAGTTCTTTTGTTCCAGACAGCATTGGTAAGTGCATTATATGCATTATTTGCATAAATTATATGCCCACGTTCATTTGTAATTAATATCCCCTCTGGTTCACTATCCATAAAAATTGTTTCAAGAGGAATCTTCGGTTTTATTGTCATTTCAATAGAACCAATTGCGAGCAGTAGCAATAATAATATCCCAACGATAGCAAGCATTCCGAACAATCCAAAGGATATGCTATTATCTAGGGAATCCTTAAAAATGATTAATATTATAGCTAAAAGGCAACAAACCACACCTAGAAACACTACAGGGAGGCTTATGATTGAGTAACGTATATAGTTGGTAAAAGGAAATACAGTATCGAATTTTCGTACTTTTCTACTCATACCATCAGCCTAATAATTTTCTTCATTGTATCGCAGAAGTTAATATTTACTATCACTAGAATCAAGGCCGAAAAAGACCTTATTTCTAAAATTATACTTGTAAGCAATACAAATACTTCCTTTTATTTTTTAGGCTCAGGGTAGGATTCCATCATAGATACCGATTCAATCCTGTCTCTATCTTGTATTGAGTATGTAAGGATAATTTATCCTTTATTCAGGAGATATTCAATCAAAAGATATAGAGATAGACACGAAAAACTTCAGATTGTCGTTAGCATTGCTCGATTCATTAATATTATTTGAATCAGATAATGAATTGATTGAGTACTATTACAAATCAGAAAAATATTAGTATGTGTACATAAGATTTAAAATTTTTGATTGAGAAAGAGCAATTATGTGGAATCTTCTGGTTCGAAGACAACTATCGGATCGTTCATTAAATTATTTGATGGGTAGATTATCTTTTGTGGTTTATTCAAGGAGAAAATCTGTTCGCTATTGATTATGAGTAACAAGCCATATACTCTGGTGAATATGGCTTGTTATGCTTACTTGAGATAAAAAGAACGTTGTAGTTCTGTTGCTTTGTCTGGAGAAAGAATTCCTGATATTTTTAATCCGTATTCTTTAAGTGGCTTCCCTGCTATTTTATCGACGGCTTGAACCTTTGTAGTGTACTTAGCTGTGAATGCCACTTCCCCATTTGTTAAAGTTTTAGCTGTAAATTTACTAGCACTGCCACTTTTTGATGCATATTTTGCAAACTCAGGTATTGACTGCATCAAGTGAACCACTGAATCGGCAAAAATAGATTGATTGGCATAACTAGAAATCAGTTGAAGTTGTTTAGGGTTTTTAGCAAATTGATTCATAAGTTTTTGTATCGCTTCCGCTGAATTGTCTCTCGCCAGTTTCTTTCCATTGAAAATAAATGAGGCGCGATTGAGATCAAGTATAAATTGGTTATCGATATTTTTCCCGCATAGACCTTGGAAATCTCTGAATAAAGTTTGATCAGACAATGGAACCATTTTAAATTCACTATGTGCTGTATTGATGTCTCTCCATTGATTGCCTATGAAAGGTATTTTCTTATCAATTGCTTTTGTAGTGTGCGCTAATTTCTCTATAAATGCATTGTTTTTTATTGTATTTGAAAATATTTTACCTCTTTGATATATAGATTCCAATGCAGGATCTGCTTTTGTAAGGGCTTTTGTCCAAATACCCTGAGGAGTACTTTTGGATAATTGGGAGTTTATTTTAGAAATTGATTCTTCGACGACTTCAGTTGTTTTTCCTATTTCTGTGGTGCTATTTGTTGTAATTTTTTGGGAAATTGCTGATTTTTCAGCTGTATTAGTGCTAGAGATTGATGCTTTGGTACCTATAGACTCACTTTTTATGGTTACAGAACTGCCTTCTATTGTACGGATAGATGTAATCCCTTCTTTTGTCAGAGCTGTCAGCTTAGCGGTTTTCTCAGTGGCTTGTGCTATAGTACAGGCTTCTTTAGCAGCGATCATTGTTCCGGCTGTTCCTGCTTTAAGAGCGATACTGCCTCCACGTACTAAATTGATTGCCGCTCTTGCGCCATATCCGACTACTGGTATCAATAGGGCGGCATCGCTGATAGCTCCTACTATACCCCATCCATAATTTCCTTTTTTAAATTCTCGGTAAGTGCCATAAATAGGAATCATGCTCACTGCGACGTCTACTGCGACGTCTTTTACTTTTGTTGAGATATCGATGACTTGTTCAGTGGAAGCTTTGTTTTGTGTCAATTCGCGAACTTGATGATACAGAGGCAATACGTCCATCGTTTTGTCAACAATTGAGATATTTTTGATTAATTTATCAGCGATCTCTTTCCTCTCTATATTATTATTGGGAGGGAAATATTTGTTAATTTCTGAAATATTCATAGTAATAATTTCCTTTAAATAATTAAAATTAAAATTAAAATTAAAATTAAATCTTAATTATATTATATTTATTTTCTATAAAAAGTATAACTAATTTTATAATTATAGTTTATCAATTGTATATATAATATTTACTTTTTATAAACTTAAAATAATACTTATTTTAATTTTAAATGTATGAATAGAAAGGAATGAACTTGTAAATCGTGCATTCCTTATTCTATTTTTAAAGATCTATTTGCATGCATCATCAATTGACATAGGATGAAAAATGAAGTTCTGGGGGGGCGTTTCGAGAAAGAATTCCTTCAGCCTTAATACCATAATTGCGATGTAGAGACCCGTTTAAGTAGGTAACCAGTCCCTCTTCTTTTGCAACAAAACTTATTGTTTTATCTTTTAAGGTATTGAATTGATAAGAGTAACGAGGATTAGATAATTGGTATATGTTCTTATTTGCAAGATTGAGGAGATCCTTTGTGAAAGGCTTACAAAATATATGTTCATGAGCATAACTAGATATAAGTTGTACTTTTTCGAAATCTTTAGGAAATATTTTATTGAGTTCTGCTAGCATATTTTGAGCGCTATCAATATTAATTTTCTTCCCATCTATGATGAATTCGGTAGCACGACTCGCATCTAATAGATTTTTATAGACCTTATTTGTACCGAGCAATTTAAAATCCCGAAAGTAATTGATGCCTATCTTTTGTAGTCTAGGATATTCCTCTAATGGCATCTTTTGAAATATTGCTTGCGATCTGTCGATTGATTGTGCATCCTTGATCGTTGAAGATGCCTTTGTTGCATCGCTTATGTTACCAGTTTGGGTAACTGTTTGGCTGTTTTGTGATGCAGAAATTAATTCTTTAGCACCTACAGATTCGCTTTTTATAGCGGTAGAACCTCCTTCCATTATATGGGTCGCTTCTATTCCCTCTTTTGCTAGAAGAGCGCCTTCTTGAGTAGTTTTTGTCATAACAGTTGCTTCTTGGACAACGGTTGCAATTCCAGTCGTTGCTATTTTAGTAGCAATACTGCTTCCGCGTACTAAACCAAATAGTACTTTTCCAAGGTATGCAGCTGGTATTGCGAGTAAGGCAACGTCGCTTACAATTCCCAATGCGCCCCATCCATAATTTCCTTTTTTAAATTCTTGGATGGTGCCATAAACAGGGATCATGCTTATGCATGCCTCTTTGATGCACGTTAATGTTTTGTGGGAAGGCTGGTTATCGATAGGAGTTACTACTGATCTGCTTTCTAAGTTTGCGGCAGGTTCTTTTTTGTTTATATTATTATTAAGAGCATTTTCTGATTTTTGAGTAAGTATCTGTGGTGAGCTTTTGTTCAATTCTGAAATAATCATAGTAATAATTCCTTTAAATATAAAAATAATAATTAAAATAAATTCTATTTGTATTATAGATATTTTTTTATGTAATTTATAATCTATTTTGTAATTATAGTTTATTAATTGTATCTATATTATTTACTTTTTATAAATATAAATTAAAATTTGTTTTAAATATAAGCTTAAAATATAATTTACCAATAGGAAGGAACTATACTTTTAAAATGAATGTATGATTTTTATCGACGCGTGTATTACTTCATGATTTCAGATAAGAAGTACTGCGGTTTTTTTTGACAACAAGTCTTTCATCCTTAATGATATAGAGGAGATTTTTTGTCTAATGACGATATGACTGTTGACATGGAATTTTTATTTGATTCATAGAATCTTGATTGTTTAATGAAAACATATGGCGCGATGCAAAAGAAGATAGGCGAAATATTTTGACAGTAAGGGATAAATCGTGATCAGTGCTGAAAGTGATACCAGTCAGAATTTTACCATAGTTTTATCTCAATTAACCATAGGGTTATTCTTTGCACACAGGTTGTTGGTCGTTTTTGATTCCAATAAAGAATTCGTTGCTGAACTTGATGGTCTTGTTGTCAACAAAGATGGGAAGTTCAAGCCAATTGGGTATCTTCCGTCTGATAGGTTGAAAGTATTTGAGTTTAAGTATCCTTGTTTATATAAAGAAGATCAAGAACAAGTGGTTTTATGTTCTTCTTCTGAAGAATGTGTGATGAGTAGGTGGAATGCGGCCGTACACACAAAAGAAATTCTTAATGAAAAAAATATGCCCTATCCCTTTTTAGGGATTGGTAAAAACAGTAATTCCGTTGCTAGTACGCTTATCAGATGTATGGGATTAAAGGAGCTAGCGATACCTAACGCCAAGATTGCACCTTATCAGGGTATCATTTTATTGGATGATAGAAAAATAAACGAAATCCAAAATAATTGGATACGTTGCTATTAAAGAGTATGGTCATTATCGTCGTTACGTAGATCGCATCTGTAATGGTTTTGGAAAGTACACAGTCAATAACTCTTTTGATGATTCTTCTCGGTAAAAATTTTTTCTAGGAAAAAGGTGTGGAATGGTCAAATAGCTCGCGTATTCAGTCACGTGTTTTCCTTTTCTTCCTAATCCTCTTATATGTCTTTGCTATGTAACATAGCTTCTTCAGTTTGTTAAAGAAAATCGTCTGAAGAACAATAACATCACTGAGGATTCAGTGCCAGTTTTCTGCCTTTTTTAGCATATCACAGCGATAGCTCTTCTATAGACAACCTATCCATCAATATTGATAAGATGTTTCCATCTTAGAAGAGATAGCATCCTTTTGCCGTACCTCACAACAAAGGATGCTTGCAAGTTCAAAAATCTAATAATGATTACACATTTGAATTTTTAGGATATCCCAACTCATGCAACACAGCAGCATCACGAGCAGATACATCCGGATAGGAGGCATCTAATCCAACATCTTTAGTAACACGCCATGATCGAGCGCATTTTTTCCCTTCTGCTTTGAGGCATTGGACGCTAACGTTCGGAACGTCAGATAGGCGAAATGCGTCAGTAGGACCGTTGCTATGAACGATTGTTATGTCTGAGGTTATGCATATTTCGGCAAGATTTTCTCCTTCTATATTGGATATCAGAGATGAATCTGTGATGTATAGAGTGGGAGCAGTTTCTAGAGATGATCCTATATGTTTTGCTTTTCGTTCTATTTCTAAAGCACTCGTGACTACTTTGCGTAATTGAAGGATTTTTCCCCATTTTTTAGAAAGACAAGCGTTCTGCCACTCCAGCGGTATGATAGGAAAAAGCTCAAGATGCACAGAAACAGCCTCTGGATTCAAGGAAAGCCACGCTTCTTCTGCTGTAAACGGCAATATAGGAGCGATCCAAATTATCAGATGCCGACATAATATTCGTATTACCGCAATGCTAGAAAGACGTTTCAAGCTAGAAGGAGAATCGCAATAAAGAGAATCTTTACGTATATCAAAATAAAAGGAAGAGAGTTCTGCATTAGAAAAATTTGTAAGTTGACGAACGACTTCTTTGAAATTAAAGGCATCATAAGCTTCGCGCACTACTTGATCAAGTTCTGTTAAGCGGTGAAGCATGAGCTGTTCAAGAGCAGGCATGTCAGCAAGAGACGGTTCGTTACCTGTATCATGTGCAAGCATTCCCAGCATCCAACGAATTGTATTGCGTAATTTTCGGTATGTATCAATATTGGTTTGGATAATATTTTTCCCAAGGCGTTGATCATCATGATAGTCAGAATTAACTGCCCAATATCGTAATACATCGGCGCCTGATTCTGAAATTATTTCTTCAGGGAAAACCACGTTGCCTTTTGATTTTGACATTTTTTCGCCATTTTCGTCGACAGAGAACCCATGAGTGATGAGTGATGTAAAAGGAGTGGATCCACGCGTTGCACAACTTTCTAACAGTGAGTGTTGAAACCAGCCACGATGCTGATCCGATCCTTCTAAATATACATCTGCTGGCCACGCTAATTTCGGGTCTTTCCCAAGAAGGATGGTATGTGTACAAGCAGAATCAAACCATACATCTAAGATGTCTTTTGACTGTATCCAAGGTTCCGAGGCTCTGTCTCCAAGAAAGAAATCACGCGATCCTTCGCTAAACCATGCATCTGATCCTTGATCTTTAAAAGTTTTGATAATACGATCGTTGATTGCTTTATCTAGAAGAATTTCTCCTTTCTCATTGTAAAAAAAACAAATTGGAACTCCCCAATTTCTCTGACGTGATAGGAGCCAGTCAGGGCGATTCTCAATCATAGAGCGCAGGCGATTCTTCCCTGAAGATGGGAAAAATCGTATTTTTTCTACTTCTGAAAGTGCACGAGAACGGAGGGTAGATCCATCTCCCAGCTTTTTATCCATGTGTAAGAACCATTGGGATGTAGTTCTGAATATTATGGGTTTTTTGGACCTCCAAGAATGAGGGTATGAATGCTTTACAATGCTTCGATTTAGGATTGCGCAAGCATTTATCAAGGCTGCAATCACTACTTCATTCGCATTTCCTTTCTCTCCTGCATCATCTAAGACACGTGCTCCACTGAATCCAGGAGCTTCCGTTGTATAGAATCCCCTTCCATCGACAGGCGAGGGAACTTTTATATCAACTGAGCGATTGAGAAGTATATCCTTTGCCTCATTCCAAGCGGTAAAATCTTCAACTCCATGGCTAGGAGCTACGTGCACGAATCCTGTTCCGCAGTCATTTGCAACGTATTCAGCATCAATTAAAGGGACGGAAAACGTATAGCCAAGCTTTTTTAAGGGATGTGAACACATCGTCTTAGATAGATCCTCAGCCTTTACATCGCAAACTAATGCGATCTTTACATTGGTTTGATTTGCTATGCTTTGTGCGAGATTTTTAGAAATTATCAGTTTCTTGCCTGTGTCAAATGTATGTTGCCCACTGCAAGAGATTACATCATAGAGTCCGTACTGATGGTTTGACGAAAATGCAATAGCTCGATTCCCAGGAATCGTCCATGGTGTTGTTGTCCATATTACAATTTGTGATTTTATCAAATAATCAGCAGAGGATTTTACGGGGAAGCCCACCAAGATAGAATCGCTATCCACATCGTGATACTCGATTTCTGCTTCTGCTAAGGTAGTTTGTTCCGCAATTGACCACATAATAGGCTTGATGCCACGATATATTTGATCAGATTCAGCAATCTTTAAAAGTTCAGATGCTATTTGCGCTTCTGATTCTCTTGTCATTGTAGTATAAGGATTTTCGAAATCTCCTACGATACCTAATCTTTGAAATTCCTTTGATTGAATTTTAACCCATGCACTGGCAGAATCACGACATGCTTGGCGAAATTCATTCACAGGGATGTCATCTTTTTTTTTCCCCTTTGCGAGATATTCATTTTCTACTTTCCATTCAATGGGAAGTCCATGACAATCCCATCCAGGGACAAAACAAGCATTAAAATTTCTCATTTGAAATGAGCGAACTATTACATCTTTTAATATCTTGTTCAACGCGTGCCCTATGTGGATATGTCCGTTGGCATAAGGAGGGCCATCGTGTAACGTAAAATTTTTACGACCAACTGCACTCTCGCGGATTTTATCAAATAGGCGAATTTTTTGCCAATATGTGATTAATTCTGATTCCTTTTGCGGTAATTTTGCGCGCATGGGAAAATCGGTTCTAGGCAGATACAGCGTACCAGAATAATTAGCTTTCGATTCGGAATTCATTACTTTTATCTCTTTTAATTGAGGATTATTTAATCACGATATACAAAATAATTGGAAGATTAAATGTACGGTAGTTCACAGGCGAATAATCCAAAGCTTGACTCCATAGTAAATGCAAAAGTCCCAAGGTTTTCAAATTGCTCGGTACCGAAAATTTTCCGTATACTTTAGCCTAAACGCAATCACTGGCTCGCCCATAATATTCTAGCAATCCACTCTATATCAGACATTTCAACGGTATCGACAGGATAACAACAGTTCAAAGACATGAGGTCTATGGATCTTCCTCTTCTGCTTATCAACACCTTAGCAACTATATCGCCTGTACGAGGTTTGATCAGTAGTCTATCACCACAATTGACTTGTATAGCAGAATTTAAAATCAGTATATCTCCTTTTCTATACAAAGGCAACATGCTTGTGTCTTGTGTCTTGTGTCTTGTGTCTTGTGTCTTGTGTCTGAATCGCATATATTCCATTGTGTGGAGATCGAATTTCGGGGACTCCTACAGTATTCCATTTGTTTCCAGTAGGAAATACTCCGCTATCAAAAAAACCACCCGACCCACTTGGTGGAAAATATAGAAGGGGGATTTCCTTTTCTTTTTTTTCAGTAGTTCTGCCATCGGAAAATGGTAGATCAAGCAATTGGCAGATTGTTTCATTTGTAGCGGCTAGTATTTTAAAAATCGATTCCGTTGAAGGCCATCGGTTTCGTCCTTCAATACCGAATCTCTTGGATTTATTGAAGGAAGTCGGGTCTAATCCTGCTTTTCGAGCGAGACCTGAAGGAGTGAGATTATGTCGCTCTGCCATCCGATCTATTGCTTCCCATATCTTTTTATGTGAAAATGAGGTCATGATTTTCAGGATCCTGTTTTTCTTTTTATATTGCTGCAGACATAAAAATCGATTTCACTGAACCAATTATTCACACAGAACAGTCCGGTCATTATAAAGTTTCTTGTTCATGATGATGAAACGCGTCGGGATTCATAAGCAGTGTGTTTTTATGCTACACAACCAAAGACTGTAATTGCATTTGATGAAAAAAAAAGATTCTGTATTGTATCTTCGGAGAAAGAGCAAAGTTCAAAGGGTAGAAACGTACAAGCATTATATTCAACAATCCTAGATATAGTAATTGAAAAAACCGAATTGGCAATCTTCTCATCTTAACAGAGAGACCATATTTTTGTAACAAACGCAAAAATTTTTTCTTAATGTGTTTACGTATTAATCTTTCTATTGATGAATATCAATGTGATTTCTAGAGAATATTTTCGCTCAAATAGCATTGTCAACACTCATGCCTTTAATATGTTGAGCATATCGTAATGCTGTTACAAGAGATGTATTCCTCATGGTACCTGAATATTCCATATTTCCGTTCCAAGAGGATAATTGATAAAAATAATATTTGATCAATAGAAAATTCATAAGTGGTTGAATAGCGATAAAGATGTTGAAAGAATTTTTGCTGTTTTTAAGAAAATATTTTTTGAAAAAAGTATTGGTAAAAACCTCAATGGTGCAATACTAAATGTATGTTGTATCGTTGACGTCTGTTCGTAAATTTTTTCGATAGTCGGAAGATGATAAGAGGTGAATATGTTTTCTGTTATTTATTGTAGCATGGAGGCTTTTACATGCTTCGTAGTTTTTTGATATGTTTTTGCTTTGGAGCTATGATTTTTTGTTCAAATGTGTCTTTTGCTGGTTTTCGGGTTTGTAATGGCACTAAAAATTTAATCGGTGTTGCTGTAGGGTATCCTGCTGTAAAAGGTGGATGGATGACGGAAGGATGGTGGCAGATTCCTGGGAATACTTGTGAAACTGTTGTAAAAGGTGCTTTGCATTCACGGTACTATTATTTGTATGCCGAGGGAGTTTCACATAGTGAGCACTGGGCTGGAAATGTGCAAATGTGTGTAGGGCAAGATGAATTTAATATCGTGGATATAAAGAATTGTTATACGCGTGGTTATTTGAGAGTTGGTTTTACTGAATACGATACAGGGCAACATGAGAATTGGACAGTACAACTCACTGAGCCTGCACAAGATAGGAGATAAGGATGGTGAACCTTCGTAGGATTAAAATTATTTCCACATTGGGTCCTTCTTCTTTTTCAGAAGATGTTATCAATCGTTTGCATGAAGAAGGAACGGATGTATTTCGTATCAATATGAGTCACACTAGTCATGACAAAATGTGTGAGCTTATAAAAAAAATACGAGCGGTAGAGTTAAGATCTAGACGTCCTATTGGCATTTTAATAGATTTACAAGGCCCTAAATTTCGTGTTGGTAAATTTGCAAATTCTAAAGTCGATCTAACAGAAGGACAAATTTTTACTTTGGACAACAAAGATTCTCTTGGCAGTTCAGATCGTGTTATGCTTCCGCATCCAGAGATTTTTGCATCCATCAAGATAGGGGATCGATTGCTGATTGATGATGGCAGGGTAAAGCTATGTGTGCAGGAGAAAGGTATAGGTTTTATAAAATGTAAAGTGATTGCTGGCATCTCTATTGCCGATCGTAAGGGCATTTCATTTCCAGATACTTTTTTAACAACTCAGGCATTGACTCAAAAAGATCGAGAGGATCTTCATGCTGCATTACAAACTTGTGAAGTAGATTGGGTAGCGCTTTCTTTTATTCAATCTGCTGATGATTTATTAGAGATTCGTAAAATTATTTCTCAAAATAAAATAGGGTTGATGTCAAAGATAGAAAAACCTCGTGCTATTGAGTATGCTTCGGAAATAATTCAATTGTCAGATGCAGTGATGGTGGCACGCGGAGATCTTGGGGTAGAAATGGCGCTTGAATTGATTCCGGGCATTCAGAAGAAATTGATTCGGATAGCACGTCAATTAGGTAAACCGGTTGTCATAGCAACTCAGATGCTTGAATCAATGGTCACATCTCCTTTCCCGACGCGTGCCGAGGTTTCTGATGTAGCTACTGCTGTGTTTGAAGAAGCTGATGCCATTATGTTGTCCGCAGAAACCGCTTCAGGGTCTTATCCTGTTGATGCTGTAAGGACGATGTCATTAGTTGCATCTTCTGCGGAAAGAGATTCAAGTTGGTTGGAAATGAGGTCTCTTCGTAGAATAGAGCCTAATGAAACAGGTGCGGATGTTATCTCCTCAGCCGCACGTCAAATAGCAGAAACATTACGTTTATCGGCTATTTTTTGCTATACTGCTTCTGGAGCAACAGGGTTACGAGCTGCACGTGAGCGTCCAAAACTAGAGATAATAGCATTGTCTCCAATGATTCAAACGGCACGTAGATTGGCTCTTGTGTGGGGGATTCATTGTGTAGTGACGGAAGATGCATCTGATTCTGATGACATGGTTAATCGTGCTTGTCGTATCGTCGTAGAACAAGGATTCGGGAAACCAGGGGATCGTATAATAATTTCTGCGGGATTACCCTTAGGAACGCCTGGTTCAACCAATATGTTGCGCATTGCTTATATAGGGGCTGATGGACTAAGTGGTATGTAAAAAGTTATTTATAGTATTCTAAGCAGGGATTAATAACAAGTATTCTTCTACGCTGTCCGAAGAAGACGGTCGTATACTTTGCCTATATCAGAAGCTTCTTTTACAATTGAGAAGTGTTTCACGGCGCGTTCTCTTCCTCGGTTGCCAGTGTCTGACATTATTTTTTTTGAATTCATGAAGTACAAGACCGCTTTTTCAAGTGCGTGAAGATTCCTAGGCGGCACGATCACACCAGCTTTTGCATTTTCTGGATCTAGTAACTCTGAGAATACACCAGTATTGGAGGCTACGACTGGAATGCCACTTGCCATTGCTTCTAGAGGAGTTAAGCCGAATCCTTCATACAATGGGGGGGCGACAAAAATGTTTAATGCGCGATACCAATCCTCTATAGAAGACTGTTCATCTATAAACAATATTCGTTTTTTTAATCCGTTTGCATATATGCGTCTCTGGAGATTCTTTTTAAAAAGATAATGTTTTAAAGTAGTTTTCCCGACGACCACGGCTGTCCATCCTGGATGATGAGGGAGTATATTTATCATGCAATCAACAAATAAATCCGTTCCTTTGAGTTTACGAATACGTCCAAAACAACCAATTAGCTTAGCGTCTTCTGATATTTTGAGGTGGCGCCGCGCTTCTTGTTTATTGCTAGTAGGGCGAAAGCGTTCTGTATCAACACCATGCATGATGACAGTACTAGGGCGTTCAATAAAGCGTGCGGATTTTTGACTAGTGGTAATCACTTCATCCATACGAGAAATGAGGTATCTGGTCCATCTTGAATGATTTCGTTGTGAAGGTGAAGTAAAAACGAGTTTTAAAGGCATTCGTAATACATCACGCATCATAACGCCCAAGAGCATTTCATTATTACGACGTGCATGCCAGATACGACTGTTTTGGCCTATTGGTTTTTTCCAACACGTCAGAAGAGAAGATATGCCGATACTAGGGATATTTTTAGGTAAACAATATCCGAAAACAACCAAACGTTGCCCAAGCTTACGCTGTATTGGACAGAGCCCGAATACAGTTGAAGTAACGCCTGTATGTCTGAACTTCATATTAGGAGCAATGACATCAATGTTATTCATGTCAATTGGCTGACATGAAGAGCGTAATTTACTATTTGCTATATCCATAGAACTTGTAGAATCTCATAAGTTTTTTCTCCTCCAGGGGCGTTTACTGAGATGATATCTCCCAATTCTTTTCCAATGAGGGCTCTTGCAATTGGAGATGATATTGAAACAAGTCCAGATTGTACGCCGGCTTCTTGATCTCCAACAATTTGATAATTCTTTTTATCTCCTGAATTTTTCTCTACAAGGGAAACAGTTGCTCCAAATGCAATTCTATCTCCAGACATTGTTGAAATATCGATTACCTCTGCACGTGTTATGATGTTTTCGAGCTCAGCCATTCTTCCTTCGTTCAGATTCTGCAACTCTTTTGCAGCTTGATATTCAGCATTTTCTGAGAGATCTCCGTATGCACGAGCCTCTGATATAGCCTTGATAATTCGAGGGCGTTCTTCTTGTTGTCTCCAACGCAATTCTTGTTGGATTTTATCAAAACCCTTAGATGTTACAGGAATTTTATCGACCATAGTTATGCATCCTTGCAATAAAAATGCCACTTACCATAAGAGGCATATGGAACTTCTTTTATTTTTTTACGCACAATTTCCAAAGCTTCTTCACCGGATATACCGTACCATACGAAATTGTATCCTCTTTTTATCTAAAAGTACAATCTAATTAATATATTCTGATTAGTTATAGCGATAGCTTTGCAGGCTATGAACTTCAAGATTACCTGCTTTGAGTGCTTGAATAGCTTGAAATACCGCATCTGCCCCTGCAATGGTTGTGTAATATGGTATCTTCCTAATCAAAGTTGCTCTTCGCAGTGATTTGGAATCCTCGATGGCTTTTTTCCCTTCGGTAGTATTAATCACCAAGTGAACTTGGCGATTGCTTATGGCATCTTCAATATGCGGTCTACCTTCTAGCACTTTATTGATTTTTTGTGTTTCCAATCCATGAGATTCTAAAAAGCGGGCTGTTCCTTCGGTTGCCATGATTTTAAACCCTAGCTTTTTAAAATTTTGGATGATGGGAACAATGCGCTTCTTATCCGCATCACGAACAGAAACAAAAACAGTTCCTTCATGAGGAAGATCAACTCCAATTCCTAACTGTGATTTTGCAAATGCTAGAGGGAAGTCTTGATCAATACCAATGACTTCTCCAGTCGAGCGCATCTCAGGACCAAGAAGAATGTCGACTCCTGGAAATTTATTAAAAGGGAAAACCGATTCCTTTACTGCGAAGTGCTTTATCTGGGATAAATCTGGTCTTTTTCCATAAGCTGCTATAGATGCATCAAGGCTCTCCCCCGCGATAATACGGGCAGCAACTTTTGCAACTGGAAATCCAATTGCCTTGGCAATAAAAGGTACTGTACGTGATGCGCGGGGATTAACTTCTAAAATGTAAATTTTTCCGTCTTTAATGGCATATTGGACGTTAATCAGTCCTATAACATTGAGAGCACCAGCCAAAGCTTTAGTTTGAGAAATCAACTCATCTTTTAGTTGTTGTGAGAGTGAACGAGATGGCAAAGAACAAGCGGAATCTCCAGAATGAATCCCCGCTTCTTCGATATGCTCTATAATTCCAACTACGATAACTTGATCATTTTGACATAAAGCATCTACATCTATTTCCATAGCATCGGATAAATAGCTATCAAACAACAGAGGATGTGTTCCTAAAAGAGTATTAATCTGTCCAGTTTTATCATTGGGATATTGTCGTTTTATTTCTTCTGAAACGAGTCCAGGAAGCGTATCAAGAAGATAATCTTGTAACATATTTTCAGAGTATACAATTTGCATAGCACGGCCACCTAAGACATAAGATGGGCGAATCAAAAGAGGGAATCCAATTTCACATGCTATCAATCGTGCATGTTCTACAGAATGAGAAATGCCATTTCTAGGTTGATTAAGATCTAATTCCATTAACAGCTTTTGGAAACGATCGCGATCTTCCGCTAAATCAATAGAATCAGGTTGTGTGCCGAGGATAGGTATTTGATTTTTTTCCAGTATTTTAGAGAGTTTTAACGGTGTCTGTCCTCCAAATTGCACGATGATCCCTACCAATTCTCCCTTTTGTTGCTCTACGCGTAAAATTTCAAGAATGTCCTCTTCAGTCAATGATTCAAAATATAATCTGTCCGCAATATCATAATCTGTTGATACAGTTTCAGGATTACAATTGATCATAATTGTTTCAAATCCCGCCTCTTTCAAAGAAAAAGAAGCGTGACAACAACAATAGTCAAATTCAATGCCCTGCCCAATGCGATTAGGTCCCCCTCCAAGAATCACAATTTTCTTGCGATCAGATACTTTATCTTCAGATACTGGCTTATTGATAAAATTGGTTTCATAAGTAGAATACATATAAGAAGTAGGTGATGAAAATTCACCGGCACAAGTGTCAACGCACTTGAACACAGGGTGTAAACCCATTTGATGTCGTATTTTCCTTATTTCGTTACAAGGAATGCCGGATAAGATTGATAATCTGGCATCAGAAAATCCCATTGCTTTGATAGCCTGAAGATTTTGAAAATCTTTTGGAAGACCGTGTTCCCGAATACGATGTTCCACGTCAACGATCATTTTGATTTGTTGAATGAACCAAGGGTCAATATTAGAGCTTTGATGTGTTTCTTCTACGCTAACACCTAGACGTAACGCTTGTGCTACCGTGCGCAATCTATCTGGACAGGGTATGCTAATAGCAGAACGAAGTGCATTTGGGTCGTTATCTGATTCCATTGAAGGAATATGAATTTCATCTAATCCAGTAAGACCAGTTTCAAGTCCGCGTAACGCCTTTTGTAGAGATTCAGCAAACGTACGGCCTATTGCCATTACTTCTCCAACAGATTTCATGGAGGTTGTTAAAGTTACATCTGATCCTGGGAATTTTTCGAAAGTAAAGCGCGGAATCTTTGTGACGATATAATCTATGGAAGGTTCGAAAGAAGCAGGGGTCTTGCCTCCAGTAATATCATTGCCGAGCTCATCTAGAGTATAACCAACGGCCAATTTTGCTGCAATTTTTGCAATCGGGAAACCTGTTGCTTTGGAAGCTAATGCAGAAGAACGAGATACTCTGGGATTCATCTCGATTACGACCATTTTCCCATTTTTTGGATTTACGGCAAACTGTACATTTGCTCCCCCACTCTCCACTCCAATTTCTTTGAGTACGGCAATTGCAGCATTGCGCATTAATTGGTATTCTTTATCCGTTAAGGTTAGGGCAGGTGCTACTGTAATTGAATCTCCAGTATGGACGCCCATAGGATCAAGGTTCTCAATTGAACAGACGACAATGCAATTGCCTTTTATATCGCGCATCATTTCAAGTTCGTATTCTTTCCATCCCAAAACAGATTCTTCTATTAGAACCTCGGTGGTTGGAGAAGCGTGCAGTCCGTTTTCAACGATTTCCAAGAATTCGGATCGATTATAGGCTATACCACCCCCTGTGCCACCAAGAGTGAAAGAAGGGCGAATAATAAGAGGCAGTCCAATTTCATCGAGAGCTTGCACAGCAACAGCCATCGCATGGCAAATATAACGATGTTTCCTATCATTTTCTTCCAAATTCCACTTAAGTTCAAGGGCGTATAGCGCCGCATCAAGTTCTTCTTTTGAAAGAGTTTTTTTCAGATTTTCCCGTTCTTCTTCATGAAGCTTACGGTCATGTTCTTTAATATCAGTAGCATTTGCAAGAATTGATTTTGGAGTCGCCAAGGGAATATTTTGCATTGCTTTGCTGAAAAGAGATCTGTCTTCGGCTTTATCAATAGTCTCCGGTTTGGCTCCAATCATTTCAACTCCATAACGATCAAGCACTCCCATTCGTTTCAGTGAAAGTGCTGTGTTGAGAGCGGTCTGTCCTCCTGTCGTCGGTAGAATCGCATCAGGGCGTTCTTTTTCTATAATTTTTGCCACAACTTCTGGTGTAATAGGTTCGGTATAGGTGGCATCTGCTAGATCTGGATCTGTCATAATGGTTGCAGGATTGGAGTTAACTAGGATAATTCTATATCCCTCTTCTTTCAAGGCTTTACAAGCTTGGGTCCCAGAATAGTCAAATTCACACGCCTGTCCGATTACAATCGGGCCTGCTCCAATGATGAGAAGTGTTTTCAAGTCTTGACGTTTAGGCATTCTATTTTTCCTATACGATTTATATAGTTTTTTATGTATTAATTTGCTACGGTGATTGTTTTTTTGTACTTTAGCTAAGTTGCACTATTAAGTATAGTGTGTAGGAAATTTGGTTGATTTTTGCGCCTACAGCATGACAATAATATGGTAAACATAGGCTAAGGTGAGACATAATTTCTTAGGAATCTCTTTATTGTTATTTGTTGCATTCTATTAAAGTTCCACTTGAGCGGAGAGAGAGATCGAGAATATCTGGCAAGGTTTATAGCGACATTTCAAGTTTAAAACAAGTTTGTTTGTTCTATTTTCTATTAAGAAAACATTTTAATACAGCGCTAAAGCCAAAAAAATTATTTCATGTCCGGTTATTTTACTGGGTGGGTTAAGCGCATTGTATTGTCTAGGTGTTGGCCACAGGCACGACGAAAACAAAACACCGCCTCTTTTACACCACATTCTAAAGCAGTAGCCGCGAATGCATGACCTACCGAAATTTCAGAGATATATGGGATAGCATTTATCAAATTTGGTATATTTTGTATTGTAAGATCATGTCCAGCATTGATTTGCAAGTCCATTTTCTGTGCGAGTTGGGCTGTAATGGCTAGTTTGTTTAGGAAAATCCTTTCTTGTTGAGGATTGTTATAGCATGCTCCATAGGGTCCAGTGTAGAGTTCAATGCAATCAGCGCCCGTTAATTTAGCTGCTTGGAGAGAGTGTTCATTTCCATTTCCATCAGCGAAAAGAGAAATTCTAGAGCCTAAATTATGTAACCTAGCAACAGTCTTTGTAAGCAGTGCCTGATTTTGTAAAAAATCCCATCCATGATCAGAAGTAAGTTGGTGAGGATCATCCGGGACAAGAGTAATTTGCTCGGGTTTGTAACGCTCGCATAAGTTAAGGAATGTTTCATTGGGGTATCCCTCAATGTTCAATTCTGCTTTTGGAAATTGTTCATCGATCAAGCGACGAATCTCAGGTAAATCCGTATACCGGATATGACGTTGATCTGGGCGCGGGTGTACCGTCAAGCCGGAAGCTCCAGATTGAAGTGCGATTTTCCCGATATGCACTAAGTTTGGCCATGGGAGATTGCGACGATTGCGAAGTACAGCAACTGCATTCAGATTAACAGATACGCTAGTAGACATTTTTTATTTAATATCCAGAATTGTATGGTTGTAGAAACATATCAGTAATCAACTTCTATTTCTATTAAAACTCCTATTGAGAGAAATATTTGAAAACTTCTTAATGGATTTTAGATGAGACATGCGGATGATGATTTATGATTATTCGTACAAAGGAGAGTCATTAAAGATCATCTAGACACTAGACATATTTTCGATGCTCTGATAAAGTCAAGGAGAATTTTTGTGTTAGTGTTTAATGCCTTTCGGGGAATTTTTTCAGAAGGAAGAGAGATATCTGCCGTGTATGTACTGGTGCGTGATAATAATGTTGAGCAAGCTTTGCGTGTTTTGAAAAAAAAGATGCAGGGAGAAGGTGTATTGCGTGAACTGAAGATGCGTGGTCACTATGAAAAGCCTTCCCAGAAGCGCGTAAGATTGAAATCTGAGGCGATTCGTCGTAGTCGAAAATTGATGCGTAAAATAGCTCAGCGTGAAGGCGCTCCTGTATCTAGATTGCGACAACATAGATGATAGATTTTTTGTAAAGGGAGTGACCATTGTATCTTCCTAGTTGGATCAGCGATAAGTTTGGTTGTGGATTTTTAAGGTCTTCCAAAAGACGGGGGTATTATTCCCTTCTATCTGTTTTAGTTGTTAGTGTAATATTATTGATAGAAGGTTGTTCTTCTCTTTTTCCGTCGATGGGTAGACGTGTTAACATTGATTCCCTAACAGCCGTTATACGTGCACATCCCAGTGATCCTGAGGGGTACAATGTGCGAGGTGTTGTTTATGGGATGAACGGAGACTTTGAAAAAGCATTGCTGGATTTTCAAAGTGCTTTGGATTTGAATCCTCGGTATTACAAGGTATATGCAAATCGTGCTCTGATTCGGTATAAAATGGGGGATGTCCCCATGGCAATCAGAGATTATGGAACTGCTTTAAAAATTAATCCAGATTACGATGTGGCTTACATAGGGCGGGGTAATATTTATCGCGATGAGCGGTATAGTGATTTACAAAAGGCATTTGCTGATTTTGATCGTGCAATACAGTTGAAAACCTCTGATGGACGTGCATGGTATGGCCGTGCTCTTGTATACCAAATGCGTGGAGAGTATGAGAAGTCCATTGAAGATTTTTCTCAAGCGATATCGTTGTATTCCTCCATATCGCCGGACTATTATAATGGACGGGGTATTTCTTATTTGGCTACCAAAAATTATGATAGCGCCTTAGAGGATTTTAAATTTGCCATCAACCTTGATCCTAAAAAAGCTAGTTTTTGGTTCAATGGAGGCATGGTATACGAAATGCAGGGTTCTTATGCGAATGCAGTGAAGTATTACAAAAAGGCATTATCTGTTGATTCAAGATATTATAGGGCGAAAAATGGGATATTAAGAATAAGTCAAGACTTGAGCTCAACAGTCAATGAGGTTAATGAATAAGATATTTTTTAAAACTGTTGTGTATTTGTAAGATATGTCCTTTTTTCATATTATTTGTATATAATAATATTGATGAAATTATAGGTTATTTTTCATATGTTTTTTAGGTAAATATTAACGATTCGTATCTGTATGTTTCATTGAAAATACTGTGAGATAGTACTAAAGAATTCAGGATAATTCACAAGTACAAAAGGGTATTTATATTCTTTGTGATTGTTATTTTTTTGTTATTTTGTTTTTTAATAAAGTTATTTTTTCAAAATCTATAAAATGGGATTCTTTATCCTTTGCTTCTTTCATTTGCGTATTGTAATTTATAATTTCCTTTTGTGTAGTGCAAACTTCCTCGGAAATGTTAGGAACTTCATTTGATAAGTTTTGTTGATAAAAGTCCTTGATTATATAGTTGATTTTTTTTCGATCGGTTTTGTTATAGAATCCCATCGATAGTAGTGATGCGGATACTTTATTACGTGTATTTCGATCTAAAGCGCCTAAAATAACTGCGATTAGGGATTGATCTCCTTGAATCGCAGAAGCAACGATGTTGAAACCAGAGGCACATGTAAAACCGGTTTTCATTCCATCTGCTCCTAAAAATGTGCCGACTGCCCAGTTAGTGTTAGGATATTTTTTTCCTTTTATCTCTAGTCCTTTTATTTGAAAATAATGCATATATTGGGGAAAATCAGTTTTGATTCTCCAAGATAATATGGCCATATCGCGTGCTGTTGTATAATGTCCGTGTTGGACTACTCCATGAGCATTCATGAAATGAGTTGCAGATAATCCCAGATTTTTAGAGGTGTTATTCATGTGTTGTACAAATTTTTTTTCTGTTTTACAGAGAGATTCAGCGATCGCGACGGCGATGTCATTTGCTGATTTTACAATAAGAAGTTTTAAGGCATTGTCGAGGGTCATTGTGCTACCTTTCTTAAAGGTGCTATTTGAGGGGGGGTATTCGGATGCATTTTTACTAATAGTTATGGGTGTCGTGAGCATAGCTTTTTTCTCTTTAAGGAAAGAAAAAACCACGTAGGCAGTCATTAACTTTGTGAGAGATGCTGGATTCCAAGGGTGATCGGGATAATTTTCTGCTATTACATGACCAGTATTAGTATCTAGCAATGTGTAATAAGGAAGTTTATTCGTTTCTGCAATAGATAAAAAAGGAAAAATATTACTCAACATCGCCATAGCTATTATTACCAGAAATTGTCTCATAATTGAATCTCTTTATAAATCCTTTTATGGGAATTGAGATGTTATAGTACTATCTAGATAATTATAGCATAAACCGGTATAGATTTTTTAATTTTATGGTGCATTTACACGATAAACTCTCAAGAGTAGCGACCATAGTGTATATCGATAACATATTAGAGAATCAATAATCGCGATTTTATAAAATAATTTTTTATACTTCTTTCTTTGCCCAATATTCGGTATAAGATCCTCGGATATTTTCAAAGTTTACTTCGTTTTCCTTGTTCAGAAAGTCAGATAATCCTTGGATAATACGTTTGGGTAATGAGATTCCTTCATAAATCATTGCCGAATAAAGTTGTATGAGATTTGCTCCTGCCATTATTTTATCAAGAGCATCTTTTGTAGAAGATATTCCTCCAGTTCCAATAATGGCTATTTTAGGTCCAACACGCTGTCTTATTTTTGCAAGGGCTATAGTGGATTTTAGAAAAAGAGGAGAGCCAGATAATCCTCCATCTTGCTCGTGGTTGTCAGAACATTGTACTCCCTTTCGAGAGAGGGTGGTATTGGATACAATGATCCCTTCTACCTTATGAGAAAGAACTTCGACGGCTATATCATCTAATTCTTCTTCAGATAGATCTGGAGATATTTTAAGAAATATCGGTACAAATTTGCCTGTTTTTATTTTTTCTTCCTCTCTTGTTTGCATGACGTGGATAAGCAATCTTTCAAGATTTTTCTTTTTCTGCAGACTGCGCAGACCTGGCGTATTAGGAGATGAAATATTAATGGTAAAATAAGAGGCAATTGTAAAAAAAAGACGGATGCCTGATACATAATCTAGGATAAAGTCTTTGCTATCTTTATTCGCTCCAAGATTTATTCCAATAGGGGAAGTAGGTTGTATTTTAGAAAGGCGTGAAAAAACCGTATGATATCCTGCATTATTGAATCCGAGTTTATTGATTATTGCTCGATCTTTAGTCAATCGAAAAACTCTCGGACGTGGATTGCCCGCTTGAGGATGGGGAGTAACAGTTCCGATTTCTACAAACCCGAATCCAAGTTTTAATAATTCTATAGGAACTTCAGCATTCTTGTCATATCCTGCCGCCATTCCTAGAGGATTAGAAAGTGATATGCCAGCAACCTTTGTATTGAGGCGAGGATCACTGTGTACAGGGAAGAAAGATAATAATCCTGATTTTAGGGCGACAATCGATAAATGATGGGCTATTTCAGGGTCTAAGTGTGTTAAACCGCGTAATGCTAATTTATGCAAAATGCTAAGCAAAATAGAATTATCTCCTATGAAAATATAAAGGGGGAGAAAGATGGCATGATATTATCTTTGCAGAAATAATAAGATCTTTATTACGTACGATTTACTGTTCTGGAAGTAAAGATGATCTCGTCCAAGTAGGATAGAAATCAAATTATGCCAAAACACCACAATAAAATCGCTTTTTGTGTATGCAGTCGATTTTCAGCTTCATCAAAGACCACCGATTGAGGACCATCCAGAACTTCATTTATTACTTCTTCACCTCGGTGCGCAGGTAAGCAGTGCATAAATAATGCATCGGGATGAGCCATAGACATAAGTGAAAGATTTACTTGAAAGGGTTGAAATACGTGTTCTTCGCGGGCTTTAAATTCTTGATTCATAGAGATCCATGTGTCTGTAAAAACGCAATGAGCACCTTTAACGGCTTGTACAGCATCATGGAATAGTGCTACAGAAGCTCCTTGATTTCTTGCCCAGTTCAAGTATTCATTCCGAGGCTCTGAGCCTATAGGAGTTGCGATATTTAAGAGATAGTTAAAGCGTGCTGCCCCTTCTATGAGGGAGTGTAGTATATTGTTTCCATCTCCACTCCAAGAAAAAAGTTTTCCTTTTACTGACCCGCGGTGTTCCTCAAACGTCATGATATCAGCTATAATTTGACAAGGATGGGTATTATCAGTCAGAGCGTTGATTACAGGTACTGTGGCATATTCTGTTAATTCCAAAAGGCGCGAATGATTAGTTGTACGCATTACAATAGCGTCGACATAACGAGATAAAACTTTTGCTGTGTCTCCGATTGTTTCAGCTCTCCCAAGTTGCATTTCTGATCCTGATAAAAATATTGTGTCTCCACCGAGATGTTTCATGGCTACTTCGAAAGAAACGCGAGTACGTGTGGATGGTTTCTCGAAAATCATTGCTAACACTTTCCCGGATAAAGGCTTATTCTCAAAAATATTTTCTGATGAATTTTTAATTTTTTTTGCGACCTCGATGATACAAGAGAGATTTGATGACGAGATATTTGACAAATCAGCGAAGTGTTTTGGATAGGTCATGATATGAGAAATCCTTTGTTGAATTACAGGGCTATACCATAACCCGATTGATGTATTAGTGTGATAGCTTGATTGCAGTGCGTTCTATGCGTTCTAATCCTTCATGAATTTCCTCTGCAGTGATTGTAAGAGGAGGGAGAATGCGTACCACATTATCGCTAGATGGGGCGGTTAAAAGACATTCATCTCTGAATTTTGCTGCTAGTAATGCAGGAGAAAATACAGTTTTTAATCCTATCAATAACCCCTGTCCCCGCACCTCTAAGAACATGTTTGGAAAGCGATTTTTGATTGCAGTCAAGCCTTCAAATAGTATTTTAGCAATGTTAATTACATTTTCAAGAAACCCATCGGATTGGATGATATTGAGAACTTTTTCTCCTAATACCATTGCCAAGACATTGCCTCCATATGTGGATCCATGAGATCCTTGATTCATACAAGCAGCTACTTCATTTGTTGCTAAACACGCTCCTATGGGAAATCCGCCTCCCATCCCTTTAGCAATCGTCATAATATCAGGTTTAACATTTGCCCATTCATAAGCAAACAATTTGCCAGTACGTCCATATCCTGTTTGAACCTCGTCAAATATGAGTAAAGCATCAATATCATCGCAAATTTTACGCAGTTGTTGTAAAAATTCTTCTGGCACTTTTCGAACGCCACCCTCACCTTGGATAGGTTCTATTAAAATGGCGGCAGTGTCATTGCTAATTTGATTTTTAAGAGATTGGAGATCACAAAATTTAGCCTGATCAAACCCTTCTATTTTGGGGCCAAATCCTTCTAAATATTGTAATTTCCCCCCTGCGGAAATTGTTGCTAGGGTACGCCCATGAAAAGCTCCCTCAAATGTCACAATGCGAAATTTATTAGTTTTACCTGCCATATAGTGATAGCGACGTGCTGTTTTGATGGCACATTCCACTGATTCAGCTCCTGAATTAGTAAAAAAAACTCTATCGGCAAAAGTACTGTGTATTAGATGATTTGCAAAAATCTCTTGTTGCGTTGACTGATAAAGATTCGAAACATGCCAGAGTTTTTCAGATTGTGATTTGAGTATTGCAACTAATTCTGGATGTGAATGCCCAAGGGAATTAACTGCAATACCAGATGCAAAATCCAGAAAAGGGATTCCATTTTCGGAAAAGAGCCATGCACCTTTTCCTTTTTCAAAACGAATATCTGATTGATCATACGTGTTAAATAAAAAATCATTTTTATTCATTCAATTATTCCTATTGAGGATATATTTAAAAATAGAAATAGCGAATTTCTAATTTAATGTGCTGTCCTTTGGAACACCATGCTAGTAAATCACACTTTTGATGAAAAGAAAATTGCGGAACAGAACTCTTTTCCAGATATTACAAATAGGAATAGTTTCATCTTATAATAGAAATAATTATGATTTACAATCATTCCTACTTGTTGACGCTTACATAAGATCGGAATAAGGTTTACAGTCAATAAGTAGTTATCAGATGATTCGTTGAGCATTTGTTCTTTCTAGTACAACACTAGAAATTTGAGAAGGTGGGTAGATCAATGGTCTGGACTGTTGAAAGAATTGATAAACTTAAAAAATTTTGGTCAGAAGGGTTGAGTGCTAGCCAAATTGCTGTGCAGTTGGGGGGGGTGACTCGTAATGCTGTTATTGGTAAATTACATAGGTTATTTCTGTCTAATCGCGTAAAGGTGAATGAAAATAAGCAATCTGATGGTAATCGTAAAAATGTAACTTTGGGTTCTACGTCTCCCAAAACTAGACAATCCTCCAATGTTTATATCTGCGAGCCTGTTTTAAAAGGACAGCTCCCAGTTGTTAGGTCTAAACGGAAATCAAAATCTATGGAGAAGAATAATACAATTTCTTCAGGAATTGTACTGCCTATCTCGCGTTGTTTAAGGTTGATGGAGCTAACGGATAATACCTGTAAATGGCCTTTGGGAGATCCTTTTGGAAAAGATTTTTCTTTTTGTGGAAGCGATGTGTGCAATGATTCCCCATATTGTGATTACCATAAAAAGCTCGCATACCAACGGGTAAATGATCGCCGTAAAGTTCAGGCAAATTCAGAATGACTTTGAACATGTGTAGATTTTAGGCACTAAGTTAGGTGTGATTTCTGGCGACTATTGTTTTAAAGTGATAATTGTTGTATACCCGACAGGTCGGTTACTATTGATCTATAGTCATGAAATTTTTCTTTGGTATTTAATAGGTAGATATGTTTATACAAACTGAGGATACTCCTAATCCTGCGACTCTGAAATTTATTCCGGGACAGGTAGTACTCGTGGAAGGTGCGATTCATTTTTCTAATGCCAAGGAAGCGGAGATATCTCCTCTGGCATCTCGAATTTTTTCTATCCCAGGAATTGCGTCCGTTTATTTCGGGTATGATTTTATCACTGTTGGAAAAGATCAATATGATTGGGAACATCTTAGGCCCCCTGTTCTTGGTATGATTATGGAACATTTCATTTCTGGTGATCCGATTATTCATAATGGTGGATTAGGGGACATGAAATTGGATGATATGGGCAGTGGAGATTTTATAGAAAGTGATAGTGCTGTTGTGCAGAGAATAAAAGAGGTTTTAGATAATCGTGTGCGTCCTGCCGTGGCAAGAGACGGAGGGGATATAGTATTTAAAGGGTATCGAGATGGTATTGTGTTTTTGAGCATGAGAGGAGCTTGTTCAGGGTGTCCTTCTGCTAGCGAAACGCTAAAGTACGGTGTGGCAAATATCTTAAATCATTTTGTCCCTGAGGTAAAAGATATCCGTACGGTTTAGAGTAGGCTAATTTTTGTGATCGTCTTAGCACTTGATACAACAGGCGCTGATTGTTCCGTTGCTATTTATGATAGTCATGCTGGTCGTATTTTAGGATCCTATTTTAAGAATTTAGGGCGTGGTCATGCTGAACACTTGATGCCCGCTATAGATTATGCATTAAAGGATTCTCGTTTAGAAGTTTCTCAAGTTGATCGGGTTGTAACTGCGCTGGGTCCAGGATCATTCACTGGGGTGCGGGTGTCTATTGCTGTAGCGCGTGGGATTTCTTTGGTTTTAAAGCAGCCAGCTTTGGGGGTGGGGAATCTAGAGGTTTTAGCTCGAGCGCATCTCGATAGTCATGTTGGTCGTCCCATCATGGTGTTGGTTAGTCTTTTTCACCAGAAAGTTTGTTGTCAGAAATTTTCTTTGGATGGTGTTTCTTGCTCTGATCCTGTTCTGCTTAATTATGAGCAAACGCGTTCTGAAGTGGATAATTTTGAGGGGGAAATAGTGGGGTCTGGATTATCCGCTATCAGAGGGATTGAAAATGATATTGATCATCTCCCTATGGATGTTTTGTCTCGATTAGGAATTACGAAATCTTCTCCTTTCCCTTCTCCTATTTACTTGCGATCTCCATGCTTTCTGGTTTAGCATTTGTATTTGCCATTCATTTTTTGCGTTGGAAATTTCAAGAAAAGTAGGATATTTACAGTGTTCTGAAAAAGGGAAGATGATTTTTTTCAGGTGAAAAATATTTTTTTATAATAGCACAGGGATGTACTTAGTCAGAAATGATTTGGGTTTATTTATCAAACTAATAGGTGTTGCTCATATGGTTTCGCAGATTGTCGATCAATGTATCGTTCCGCAAAGATTTTTTGTTAAGAGTTACGGTTGTCAAATGAATGTTTACGATTCTTTGCGCATGGAAGATATGTTCTTTTCTCAAGGGTATGAGAGAGTTAATTCTATGGATGACGCTGATCTTATCGTTCTTAATACTTGTCATATAAGAGAAAAAGCAGCTGAAAAAGTGTATTCATTTCTGGGGAGAATACGTAATTTAAAGAATTCTCGAATCAAAGAAGGAGGGGATTTATTAGTCGTAGTGGCGGGATGTGTAGCGCAAGCTGAGGGAGAAGAAATTTTGCGACGTTCGCCCATTGTTAATGTGGTCGTTGGTCCACAAACGTATTATCGTTTGCCAGAATTATTAGAGCGTGCTCGTTTTGGGAAAAGAGTCGTAGATACTGATTATTCTGTAGAAGATAAATTTGAGCGTCTTTCTATTGTTGATGGTGGTTATAATCGGAAGCGTGGAGTTACAGCTTTCCTTACAATACAAGAGGGTTGTGATAAGTTTTGTACATTTTGCGTTGTTCCATATACTCGAGGAATTGAAATTTCGCGATCATTATCTCAGGTTGTGGATGAGGCTCGTAAACTTATTGACAATGGTGTTTGTGAAATTACCTTGTTAGGACAGAATGTCAATGCTTGGCGTGGAAAAGGTTTAGATGGGGAAAAGTGCACTTTTAGTGATTTGCTTTATTCACTCTCTGAAATCAAAGGTTTAGTAAGATTAAGGTATACAACTAGTCATCCACGAGATATGAGTGATTGTTTAATAAAAGCGCATGGCGACTTAGATGTTCTTATGCCATACCTTCATTTGCCTGTGCAATCTGGTTCAGATAGGATATTAAAATCTATGAATCGACGGCATACGGCATATGAATATCGGCAAATAATTGATAGGATTAGGTCTGTGCGCCCTGATATAGCTATTTCAAGTGATTTTATCGTCGGATTTCCAGGAGAGACTGATGATGATTTTAGAGCAACTATGGATCTTGTTGATAAAATAGGCTATGCGCAGGCTTTTTCGTTTAAATATTCTCCTCGTCTTGGAACGCCAGGCTCAAATATGTTAGAGCAAGTAGACGAGAATGTTAAAGCAGAAAGGTTATTGTGTCTTCAAAAGAAACTTCGTGAGCAACAAGTTTCTTTTAATGATGCTTGTGTTGGTCAAATAATAGAAGTTTTAATAGAAAAACATGGGAAAGAAAAAGGGAAGTTGGTAGGAAGATCTCCATGGTTGCAATCTGTAGTTTTAAATTCAAAAAATCACAATATTGGGGATATTATCAAAGTTCGCATCACGGATGTTAAAATTAGTACTTTATATGGAGAATTAGTAGTTTAAAAATTATAAAAATATGGCGTTATGGATATAAAGTGATTTTTTATATTTCTGTTTTTCTAAGGAAATTTTATGATATGATTTGTAAAGTAATTTCAAAATATATGTGTGCGTAATGTCAGGAAAAGGCTTTTTTCTCGCATGAAGTCGAAAATCGATGATTTGGTATTTGAGATATGCCTTGTCTGTAAATTACTCGTTTGAAATTATAGGTGTGTATTATCTCCGTTGTATTGGCGAAAGGATTTATTTTTTTGTCCGTAAAAAAAGTGAATCTTCCTCGGTTAGATCTGCAAATAGCTGTGGAAAATGCGTTGTGGGGTGATGAAATTCACTTGCGTACGTTATGTGAAGTAGTATTCGCCAAAGCGGTTTCTAATCTGATATCTAAGGGATATTTTGTAAAAGAGAATATAGTTGAATTATCTCTTGTATTCACTGATTCTCATCGAATTGAAACACTTAATTTCGAGTATCGTGGAATTGATAAACCAACTAATGTTTTGTCTTTTCCCACTGCTTTTGCATCATCTGATGGATGTTCAAGTCTAATGTTAGGTGATATTGTTCTCGCCTATGAGATAATAGAAATAGAAGCTAATGTGTTAGGAAAGGAATTCGAGAATCATTTAGTGCATTTGATTATACATGGTTTTTTACATCTTCTAGGATATGATCATGTTGATGATAAAGATGCCTGTGTAATGGAAGGATTGGAACGGTCTATCTTGGAAGATCTTGGGATAAACGATCCTTATGAAGTGGATTAAATTATAAAAAAATTTGAATGATGAGCGATTTTAAAATAAATTCATCCGAACATCCGAAAGAAAAAAATGAAGGTATAGATTTATCGCCTTCTATATCCAAAACATCTGTTCCCGCTTTTTGGACGCGTACCATACGGGCATTATGCAAAACATGGAAGCTAATGAAGTTAAGTCATCATAAAGGCATCAGATTACCACGGATAGATGCCTCTTTAGAAGGAATATTTTCCGAAACAGAGAAAGAAATTTTTAATAATATCTTGCGTTTTCGTAAAATTCGGATTGATGACATCATGATTTCACGTGTCAGTATCAATGCGGTAGAAGATAAAGCGACGGTTTATGAAGCAATGCTGATGTTTGAAAAGTATGGCAGGTCGTGGATGCCAGTGTACAAGAATAGTTTGGATAATCCAAGAGGAATGGTGCATATGCGGGATGTAATCTCGTATATCTCGCATATGTATGCTAAGACCAATAATATTAATTTGAATATACAACTGTCTGAATCAAATTTAATAAAAAATATCCTTTTTGTACCTTCTTCAATGTTAGTGTCAGATTTACTAACGAACATTCAAGAAAGCCGGATACGTATGGCTCTCGTTATAGATGAACATGGTGGGACAGATGGCCTTGTATCTTATGAAGATATAGTATCAGTTTTGATGAGGGATATTACGTCTGAACATCATAGCAAAAAATCAATGATTTCAGCTGTATCTGATAACACGTTTATAGTTGATGCTCGTACTGATTTAGAAGAATTAGCCAAAATTATAGGTACGGATTGTAATTGTCTTAAAGGAGAACAGGATGTTGATAGTTTAGGAGGACTTATTTTTTCTGTTTTAGATCGGATACCAGCAAGAGGGGAAGTGGTTCTAGAAATTCCTGGATTTGAAATTGTCATTCTAGACGCAGATGTTCGTTGTGTCCGTCGTGTGCGTATTCGACGTCTTGTTCATTTTAAAAATTAATTATGCGATATTATACTCTTGATAATTAGGGTTGTTTTATAAATAAATTATTATTCGCTTGATATAAAGGAGGCCTTTAAGTTGGGTAATATAGCTGGAAAAGTTATGCTTTTATCAGGATTCAGGCGGTGTTTTATTGCAATTTTAGCGGGTGTTATTGGTAGTTTTTCTATGCCATCGAGCGATTTATTTCTCTCTTCTTTTGTATCTTTTACATTATTAATATGGTTACTGGATGGTATTTCGTCAAATCTCGGTAGAATGAGTGCTATCAGTAGAGTTGGATCTTCTTTTTTTGTAGGATGGCTATTTGGTGTTGGGTATTTTTTGGCAGGACTTTGGTGGGTCAGAGAGGGAATAGTAGACCAGATTGGTTCCAGATTTCCTTTTTGGGGAGTTGTTCTTTTTTTTGTGATGATTTCTTTTCTCTTGGCTATATTTTACGGAGTTGCTACTTCTTTGGCATCGTTATTATGGTCTACAGGGATGGGGCGTATATGTGTTTTTGCATGTGCAGTTGGATTTTGTGAATGGTTGCGTAGTGTTTTAGGAATAGGAACATGGAATGCTATAGGATATGCTGCCATGCCAATACCTGTAATGATGCAGTCTGTACATTGGATAGGGTTGTTTGGGATGAATGCATTGAGCGTTTTCTGTTTCGCATCACCTGCTTTGTTTGGAACGCGTCGGGATGTCAATATAGGTATTATCCTATCTAGTACTCTTTTGATATTGCATATTGCATATGGTTGGTGGATCTTGACAGAAGATTCGAAATCTTCACTAAAATTTGAAAAAATATCGCCAGTTATACGCATAGTACAGCCTGGTATAAATCCAGCAATAAAAGAAGATCGTGAAAAGATTTTAGAGCGATATTTATCTTTAACAGCATTGCCGGTATCTGCAGGAGAATTAGAGCCTGTTATTATTGTTTGGGCATATTTACCCTTTCCTTTTTCTATAGTAGATCAACCAAGTATTCTCAAGAAAATAGCCAGTGTTCTCAAGATAAACCAACTATTGATTGTAGGTTCCATGCGGAAAGAGTTGGTAGATGGGAGAAGTCATTTTTATAAATCAATTTATATCATAAATAGTAAAGGGGAAATTTTAGCCTCTTCAAATGCAAAACATTTAGTCCCTTTTGCTGAGTATTTGCCTTATAGAAATATCTTGAAGAAATTGAATCTTGATTTTTATATGTTTCCATTAGATTATTCCTCTTCTGATATTTCTCCATTATTAGGATTGTCTGAAAAATTGAGGTTATATCCGCTTCTTTTTTCAGATGCGCTATTTCACCAAGACATTAATAATTTAGAAAATGTTAGTGCAATTCTGAATATAATAGATGATTCTGGATTTATGGGTAGTGGAACTGATCATAGTTTTAGATATGCACAGATTCAAGCTGTAGAAATCGGATTACCATTAATTCGTGCTACGAATAATGGCGTTTCTGCTTTTCTTGACGAGAGAGGACAGATTATTTCATCTGTGTATGCTGATAGGGGTGCATCTATTGACATGCACTTCCAACCTAAAGTAAGAGACAGTTTCCGTTCTAGTATCCAGATGAGAGTTTTTTGGATTATTGAGTTCATTTTACTGATTTTGGCTGTTATAGTTTGACGATAAAAGAGAGGTGCATTGTTAAATACCTATTTTAATTTCACGTGATATACATTTATTTATTCTAATTTTTCTTTTTTGTGTTAAATCAATTGTTTTAAAAACATATATTTTATAATCAAGGTCATAAATTATGGTTGGAAATAAAAAAATCCCTAACCCAGTCGATATTAATGTTGGCAAGCGCATTCGGTTGCGTAGAATGATACTAGGTATGAGTCAAGAAAAACTTGGTGAGTGTTTGGGAATAACATTTCAACAAGTTCAAAAATATGAAAAAGGAGTCAATCGGGTCGGTGCTAGTCGTCTTCAACATATTTCTGAAGTGCTGGAGAGCCCAATTTCCTTTTTTTTTGATGTCTCTCCCACTGTTTGTTCAGATATATCATCTGAAGAAAATAATGTTATGGATTTTATTTCTACTCCCGATGGATTGCAGCTTAATCGGTATTTTATTCAAATAGATGATGTCAAAGTTCGCCAAAAAATCATAGAACTAGTAAGGTCTATAGTATCCTCAGAAAAGAAATATAGAACTATCGAGGAAGAATGTATGGTGGAACAGTAAACGGGTTGCATAGACGGTACAGACTCATTATTTTATATCTATAGAATGTTCTTTTTGTTATTAGAAGTATTGTAGGGGTGAAAAATGAGTGCAGATTTTCTATTTACAAGTGAATCCGTTTCGGAAGGGCATCCCGATAAGATTTGTGATCGTATATCTGATGAGATTGTAGATCTTGTGTATCGTGAGGCTATAGAAAGCAAAATGGACGTAAATAGTGTCCGGGTTGCATGTGAAGTCCTTGTGACGAAAAATAAGGTAATAGTTGCGGGGGAAGTTCGTCTTCCGCATGGTCTTTCAAAAAAAGATTCTATCACAGGTCAGTACGTTGTAGATAAAGAAAAGTTCGAAAAAGTTGTCCGATCAGTAATTCGGTCTATTGGTTATGAACAGGAAGGATTTCACTGGGAAACAGTAGACGTTGAAGTGTTGTTGCATTCTCAATCTTCTGATATTGCATATGGAGTAGATAATGCCAGCGATGATTGTAGTACTCTAGGTGCTGGTGATCAGGGTATTATGTTTGGATATGCTTGTCGAGAAACGGCGGACTTTATGCCTGCTCCTATTTATTATGCACATCGCATTCTTCGAACTCTCGCTGATGCTCGTAAAAATAGTGGTGGCGATGTATCTAAATTGGGACCTGATGCTAAAAGCCAGGTTACTATTCGCTATGTAGACAATAAGGTATGCGAGGTTAAATCGATTGTTTTATCTATACAGCATTTTGATCCGACTTGGGATAGAGGTAAAGTACGTTCTGTTGTAGAGCCTTACATTCTCAAAGCTTTAGAAGATATAAAAATATCTCCCGATTGCAGTTGGTATATAAACCCAGCAGGGAAGTTTGTTATAGGTGGTCCATGTAGTGATGCTGGTTTGACTGGTAGGAAAATTATTGTAGATACTTATGGAGGAGCATCTCCGCATGGAGGGGGGGCTTTTTCTGGAAAGGATATTACGAAAGTTGACCGCGCAGCTGCTTATGCAGCACGATACTTGGCTAAAAATATTGTTGCTGCAGGATTAGCTGATCGCTGTACTATACAACTTTCGTATGCTATTGGTATATCGAGACCATTATCAATTTTCGTAGATCTTCATGATTCTGGAAAGGTCAGCGAGAGTTGTGTTGCCAATGCAATTAATAAAGTAATGGATCTTTCTGTTTCTGGTATACGTGATCACCTTAATCTCAGTCGTCCTATATACGCTCAAACCTCTGCTTATGGTCATTTTGGACGTAGTGCGAATCAGGATGGTTTTTTCCCGTGGGAGGCATTAGATTTAATTGAGCCTTTGAAAAAAGCTATTGGCTTTTGAATCATGAATGTATAACGACTGGTTTTTATAGCCCATTTAAATATTATGCAGATGGATTATTAAAGGAATGATTCCTATTCAAGTAATATGGTTTCGATTTTAAAAAACAAATATGTATTTTCATTAAAAGATGTTTTTTATTGTGATTGATCAATTGAATAAAGGAATAATTTTGGGCTGAGAACAATGTTTTTATCTCTATTAGATGTTTGGAAGAATTAAAATTGCAAAGCATGCATCTTCATGATGGCAATGGTATTGATTTATTAGATTTAATTTTCATAACACTGTACTAATATAGTTTATCTTTTAATATTGATGTTTTGGGGTGAAAGATAAGAATAGAAAAAGATCTTTGATTATTTTGATAAAAATATAGAATGGTATTCGCGAGTTAAAAAATAGTGGGAGTTATCTTTTTCTTTGACATTGATGAATTACATGTAATTCGACTTTGTCGTATTTTTATCGACGTTCTTTTTGTGAATGGACTGCACAGTAGAATTCAGATTAAATGAAGATTACAGTTGTTTGTTGCGAGGAAAAAATTAAATACGTTGGTCATATTCTGATTTTTTTCTTTTAAAAGAATTTAAAAATATATATTTAGGATGTGGTAGGTAAACAAGATCATTTCTATCCCGATGAGGATATACAGCAAATCATGGTATTATCGCCGTGGTATTGCCTGTATAGGTTTTCTTGGCAACTTTACAAGCAGTTTGTAGAAAATTGAATTTCAACGTAGTGCCTTGAAGGTAATGCCTTTTATAGTGCGACAATAGATATAAATTATGGGGGATTATTTCTATTGTGAACTAAGAAAATATTTCCGATCCTCAAGTTCATTATGTTATTTTTTAATATATGGGTTTTTAGATGACTGAAAACACATTCGAATTGGAATCCCTGACAAAGAAAAATTAATACGTAATCTATTGATTAAGTATCTTTTATAAGATTCGGGGATTTTGTTAGGGAAAGTGCAGAATATTAAAAAAGAAGGTGGAGATGATTGTATTTGTGTAATGTATTTCAAGCGGTTATAACGATTAAAAATTGTTGGGGGTGGGTTTTGCAACTGAGTTTTTTGCAACCAAGAATTGAGATAGCTAGTTGTAATACGAGTTTTCCATAATTTATTTATTTCTAATACAGATACCATAAGATCATCAAGGCCTTCTCCTGTACGTCCAGAAATAGTATTGATATAAATATCGCCAATTTGCGGTAGATTCTTTATTGCTTTTGTACGTAAATCTTGTAATAGGTTTAATTTATCACTAACCATGTCCCATTTATTGAGAGCAAGTACAACTGCATGTCCTGTATTAAAAACAGAATCAACTATACGTAAGTCTTGCTTTTCAAAAGGAATTGTCGCATCTAGAAGAACGATTGTTGTTTCACATGTGCGGACAGATTGCATACTTTTCTTTACTGTTTTTTGTTCTAATGACTCAGTGATACGAGAAGGTTTTCTCATTCCTGCTGTATCAAAGATTTCGATTGGATGATTTTTCCAATTCCAACTTATAGAGACTGAATCGCGTGTAATGCCAGATTGAGATCCTGTTAGGAGACGATTATATCCGAGTAGTCGATTGATAAGCGTAGATTTTCCAACATTAGGTCTTCCTACTACTGCGATGCGTAAAGGTTTGGAAATATTCTTAACGGAGCTCTTCCCTTCGCTAGTAATATTTTCTTTTGGAGATTCTTCATTTCGTTTATTGTTTTCTATCATCTCAAGCGGATGATTAGGATATTTTTGTTTGAATATTTTAAAAATGACACTATGGAGTTCCGATGTTCCCAAGTCATGTTCAGCAGAAATTTCTACAATTTCTTTAAAATCAAGGGAATATATTTCATAGAAATTTCTTTGGGCAATCCGCGTGTCCATCTTATTGGAAACGATGATAATCGGGATGTTTTTTTTGCGCAAAAAACTTGTTATGGCGTGATCGTAGGGAGTAATCCCCGCTTTAGAATCAATTAAAAAAAGAATCAAATGAGCTTCATTAATCGCAAGTTCTGTTTGATCGTTCATTTGCTTGGCAATAGAGCAGTTCTTTCCATCTGCTATGCCGGCTGTATCAACGATATTGAAGATAACTCCATTGATTATCGCTTGTCCATATAAACGATCACGCGTTATTCCTGGATGATTTCCAACAACAGCCATTTTCTTTTTAACAAGACGATTAAAAAGTGTTGATTTGCCGACATTAGGAGCTCCAACAATGGCTATTGTATAGATCATATGTTCTTTATCATTTTTTATTTCTTTGATCGGAAGCGATAATATTTGCAAGGATCATTTGGCTACGAGTTGAGATTCCAAAGGGTGAATTGTTATCTTTTGCTAGTTCTTCGAAAATAGTTTTTGCCTTTTGCACTTTCCCAAATTTCAACGCAGATATTCCAAGAATTTCATTTGCGAATTGATGCATTGGATTAGAAGGCTCGCTTAATTTTTGTAATATTTTTGAAATTTCCTCATATGAGCTAGTATCAACAAGGATCGATGCTGCTTGGAGAGTGGCTGCATAGCGAACAGCGAGGGGAGCTAAATCATCATTGGCGACCTTTAAAAATATTTCAGCAGCATTCTTTGTATCGCCTTTAGCCACGAGTATTGATGCGATATACATATTGGATAAAGGATTATACAGTTTATTATCCTGAGATAATATTTTTTCGAAAGAAGAGCGAGCATCGTCCAACTTATTGCTATTAAATAACTCAAGAGCTTGGGCGAAATTCTCACCTACGATATTTTTCTTCTTTTCATGTGAGCCATCAAAGAGGTAAAACCATATTGCCAAAGACAAAATCATTAGAATCAGTAGAGGAGCTATCCATTTATAACAACATTTTCCCATTTTACATTTCCCCTTGTAAGAATTTGCATCGTTATTAGATTCCATCATATTCTCCTAAGTTACGTCAATCTATCGCATTTATTTTCAATAGCTAGAATAATATAAGAGATGTTCATATAGTATTCAAATTTAAATAGAGAAACGAGATTGTTTATTCCAATTCACATTAATCTGTAATTTTTTTGAAGCTCTAAATTATAATCTTAAAAAGGTTGAATTTTTCACATGTCCTTCAAAAGATAAAATTGACTTGGGGATATTAAAATTATATTTGTTCATGTGGCAACGAGTTATCATTCTAGCTTTTGGCAATTTAGGCATATTAAGTCTATAAGATAAAAGAATCAAGGAATAATTTCTATACTGCTTATGCTACTATCGATAATTAAAAGGAATCAACTCTATGACTGTTACGCTTCCGTGGACAATAAAAAAACCTACTGCAGTTCTAGTGCTTGCAGATGGTAGTGTTATTGAAGGGATGGGATGTGGAGCAACAGGTTCTATTCAAGCTGAAATTTGTTTCAATACATCTTTAACTGGATATCAGGAGATATTAACCGATCCATCTTATTTAGGGCAAATAGTTAATTTTACTTTTCCTCATATCGGTAACGTGGGCGTGAATAGTGAAGATTTCGAATCTATATCTAGAAAGAATTTTAAGGGAGCAGTGGGTCTCGTGATTAAAGCTGAGATTACAGAGCCATCAAACTATCGTGCGAATATGCATTTTGATGCTTGGTTAAAATCTTGCGGGATTATCGGTTTGTCGGGGATAGATACTAGAGCTTTGACAGTTTGGATACGTGATTATGGGGTTTCAAATTCTGTTATTGCACATCATCCAGATGGTCAATTTGATTTGGAAGATCTTAAAGAACGTGCGAAGAATTGGAGTGGGTTAAAAGGTGCTGAATTAGCAAAGCATGTTACAGTATCCCAAAGAAGAGATTGGTCAGAAAAGATTTGGAAATGGGGAGAAGAGACCTCATTTTTGAAGTCAAGCGATGCTAAATATCATGTTGTTTGTATCGATTATGGCATCAGAAGTAATCTCTTGAGAGTTTTGTCTTCGCTAGGATGTAGGATAACAATAGTAGGGGCAGAGACTTCTTATAAAGATATCATGTCTCTTCAACCAGATGGAGTGTTGCTTTCTAATGGTCCTGGAGATCCTGCTGTAACTTCGGTTTATTCCTCACCCATCATTTGTAAACTTGTCGATTCAGGAATGCCTATGTTTGGAATTTGTTTAGGGCATCAGTTATTGGGATTAGCGCTCGGAGCTCAAACCGTTAAAATGTATCAAGGCCATCATGGTGTCAATCATCCCGTTAAAAATATATCGAATGGAACAGTGGAAATAGTATCTATGAATCACGGTTTCGCAATAGATGCTAGCAGTCTGCCGGCGGGACTTGAAGAAACTCATATTTCTTTGTTTGATAGTAGTAATTGTGGTTTTCGTCTTATTGATCAACCTGTTTTTTCTGTGCAATACCATCCTGAATCCTCTCCAGGCCCTCAAGACAGTTATTACCTTTTTTCTACTTTTATAGATTTTATGCACAAGAGAAAAACAATGTGTTGATCTCATTCTAAGAGCTTGTGCAATCGAGATATGGTAATATAAAAAATCAAAGGAAGCGATTATGCATTTTATATTTGTACGCATGAGTATGTTTCTAAATATATTTTCGATGTAAAGAGTATGATTTTTTTTTGATAGACATCTTTTTTGATTATCATTTAATCATGCTTATGAAGGATTGATATTTCCATCTCCTAGACATATTGGTTTTGTGTATCATGTGTGTATGAGGAAATTGAATGATGAGGTTTATTTTAATAGAAATTGCTCTCATTATAGGTATCAAAGTTTTATGTATGTTCTAATTTTTGTTTATAAATATTTACTGCGAATCGTAGAGTATTGTGTGGGAAGTTTTTTATTTGCTGTAATATTATAAAAGTTGTATTACAGTTTGCAGGTAGAATTTTGTTGAGCGGATGTTGTTGATTGATTATCGCAATATTAAGGAAATATCTGGAATTATAAGGTTTTTAGTATTATGCATCGTTATCGCACTCATTCTTGTGGAGATCTCGGAGTTTCTGATGTTGGTTCCTTTGTGCGTCTATCAGGATGGGTACATCGTGTACGTCCTCATGGAGGTATTATTTTCCTAGATATTCGCGATCACTACGGTATCACGCAAGTAGTCGCTAATCCTGATTCTGCTTGTTTTGAGATTGCTAAATCTGTACGTAGTGAGTGGGTTTTGTGTATTGATGGATTGGTTATGTCCAGAAGTGCAGAAACCATCAATGCTAATATTATAACTGGTCAGATTGAATTGTCTGCGCAGAAAATAGAAATTCTTTCTGTGGCAGAGGAGCTTCCTCTGCCAGTTTTTGGAGAGAGAGAATACCCCGAAAGTATTCGTTTCAAATACCGTTTTCTTGATTTACGTCGAGATACTTTGCATAAGAATATTGTGAAGCGAACTCGTATTATCAATTCTATGCGGTGTCGCATGATTGCGGAGAATTTTATTGAATGTTCTACTCCAATTTTGACCGCTTCTTCTCCAGAGGGGGCGAGGGATTTTCTTGTCCCAAGCAGAGTAAATCAAGGTTCTTTTTATGCACTTCCTCAAGCGCCACAACAGTATAAGCAGTTGTTGATGGCATCCGGATTTGATCGTTATTTTCAAATAGCCCCTTGTTTTCGAGATGAAGATCCTAGGTCTGATAGACTTCCGGGGGAATTTTATCAACTTGATATGGAAATGAGTTTTGTAGAACAAGATGATATCTTGAATACTATGGAAAATGTTTTGCGTGGAGTTTTTGAAGAATTCTCTAATGGAAATACTGTGAGTAATAATTTTCTAAGAATTTGTTATGATGATGCTATTCGTAGATATGGTACAGATAAACCTGATTTGCGTAATCCTATAATTATGCATAACGTGACAGAGCATTTTGTACATTCTGAATTTCGGGTGTTTTCTAAGATCTTATCCGTTAATCCAGGATATGAAGTTTGGGCAATTCCAGCTAAGGGGGGAGGTGGAAATCGTGCCTTTTGTGATCGGATGAATGAGTGGGCACGATCACAAGGGCAGCCTGGGCTTGCTTATATTTTTTGGCGTTTAGATGAAAGTGGTAATGTGGCGGGGATGGGTCCTGTTGCAAAGCATTTGAATATTGTCAATACAGAGGCTATACGTGTGCGTCTTGATATGCAAGATGGGGATTCATGTTTCTTTATCGCGGGGGATCCTCTAAAATTTTGTTCATTTGCTGCTGATGCTCGAAATCACATTGCACAAGAGCTGGGAATAATTAATTGTAATTGCTTTGAATTCTGTTGGATTATGGATTTTCCTTTCTATGAGTGGAATGAGGAAGAGAAAAAAATAGACTTTGCTCATAATCCATTTACGATGCCACAGGGAGGGATGGAATCTCTGAAGGGAAATGATCTGTTGTCTATTAAAGCATTTCAATATGATTTAGTGTGCAATGGTTTTGAAATTGCTTCAGGGGGGATTCGCAATCATATGTCTGAAGTGATGCTTCAAGCATTTTCTAATGTGGGAATCAGCAAAGAGGTTGTTGAAAATCGTTTTGGAGGGTTATATCGTGCATTTCAATGTGGGATGCCTCCACATGGAGGTATAGCAGCAGGCATTGACCGGATAGTGATGCTTCTTTTGGGTGCAAAGAATGTGCGAGAGGTTTCCTTATTCCCGATGAGTCAGAATTTTTGTGATCTTCTTATGGGGTCACCATCTACTGTAAGTGTTGAGCAACTGCGTGAATTAGGATTACGAATAGTAGAAAATCCTAAAAAAAATATTAAAAATTAGTGTTACTACAATCCTGAGAAATGTTTACGGTTTGAAAATTATACATAGCATTACTCTGCTATAAGATAAAGATCGGTTTTCGAAAAAAGTAATTCACCAAAGAGATAAAAAATATTTTTCGAAAAAGCGATAAGGATTCTAAAACTATGAGCCTGATATAGGTGCGACAATGGTTGCTATCGTAATATTAAGTTGTGACATAGAGGAAGTTTTTTCGGGAAGGCGTATATCTTCCATATGTATGCTATCGCCAATCTTCAAGTCATTAAGGTCGACGGTAATTGAATCGGGAATGTTATTTGCTGGGCAAAGCAGGGAAACTTCATGGCAAACGACATTCAGTTTTCCTCCTTGTTTTATTCCAGGAGATTTATTTTCATTAATGAATCGGACGGGAACATGCACAGTGACGGTAGATCCTTCGGATACCTGTAGAAAATCTGCGTGGATAAGAATATCGCTCACTGGATCAAGCTGATAGTCTTTGGGAATTACATGGACTAACTCTTTCCCAATATCTAGCGTTAAGATGGTGGTCATAAAATTCTTGCTATACAATCTTTTAGATATGTCTTTTGCTGACAACGCGATTGGTTTTGGATCCGACATATTGCCGTAAATGATAGCAGGGATCTGACCATTTTTACGTAATAAACGAGCACTGCCCTTACCAACTTTGTCACGCATCACCGCGCTCAGTTTGCATTCCTTCTGATCCATGAATTTTTACTTCCTCACATACACAATTGCATAATCGCATCCAACATTCACGAATCCTAGGAATATACATTCTTCCCAGGAAGATACGTTTTGAAATGACCATATGCATCAATATTTTATAGTACAATGACCTTTTAAAATCAACGATGCAACTCTTTTATTATATACTACTTCTATAAACCCACGCGATCTTATCTGACATTAAATAAAGTAAGAGGACCAAAAAAAGTATCTAAAGAACACTTACTTCCTCAATCCCAGTAGCGGAATGACGCAAAAACATTCTCACCATCCTGGTTTTTTGTGGGAAAAACAGAAAATATTAATGTTTTCTATAGAATACTATGCGGCTTTATCTTGATTTTCGCTTGTTGATTTTTCTGTTTTAGAGCTTTTTGAAGATAAATTAACTTCAATGAGATTAATGGCTTCTGGTTCAGAGATACTATTTACAGCAGCGATTTCTCTGACCATGCGATTGAGAGCGGATTCATATAGCTGGCGTTCAGAATAGGATTTTTCAGGTTGGCTATCGGTGCGGTGTAAGTCACGGACAACTTCCGCTATAGCAATTAGGTCTCCAGAGTTAATCTTGGCATCGTATTCTTGTGCGCGACGAGACCACATCGTACGTTTAACACGCGCCTTCCCACGTACTAATTTGAGAGCTCGTTCTACAAAATGTGCTTCTGAGAGCTTCCTCATGCCAATATCAATTGCTTTTCCGACGGGGACTTTGAGGCACATCTTGTCCTTGTCAAATGCAATAACAAAGAACTCAAGCTTCATCCCAGCAACTTCTTGTTCTTTGATTTCTGTAATAGTTCCTACTCCATGGGCAGGATAAACAATATGTTCTCCAGTTCTAAACCCTTGGCGCATCGCATCTCTTTTCTGTTGGAATGTCATTAAACCCCCTTATACATACAAATATCCAATAAGCAAACATCCAAAGGATCAACGAGTTGCAAAAATACAAGAATCTAATGAAAGGGTACCTTTACAATATTCTCGATAACTCACCATAAATCCAACGGTCGACGCCATTATTTCTTTTCAAACAAACGCACACTCTTAAGAATTGGAATATTCCTAGGAAGATTGTTAAACCTTACAAAACGGGGTGAGTATATCAGAAAATATATCCTAATCAAGAATTAACTTTTTTCGACATATAAAATAATGTATAATAGTTAAATTTGCGAATCTATTGATGTCAGGAAGTTATGTATTTTTTCCCCCAGGATTAGGGGAGAAATACTTTTCATATTTTTGTTTAACACCATCCATTTTCGCAGCACTCGGGAGACTTTCCTTTTTTGTTGTAATATTAGGCCACTGAGTAGCATACTCTGAATTTATTTTTAACCACAATTCCAATCCTGGTTCGGTATCAGGTTTGATGGCGTCAACGGGGCATTCGGGCTCGCATACCCCACAATCTATGCACTCATCTGGATGGATTGCTAAGAAGTTTTCTCCTTCGTAAAAACAATCGACAGGACAAACTTCCACGCAATCTGTATGCTTACACAAGATGCAATTTTCAGTGACGACGTATGTCATAAATACTGCCTTTCTACGGATTTTTAATATCCGTGTCAGATTAGTCTTGAAGAGGAATAATTTAGATTATCCAGTCTATAGAAACTTTATAGGGTATTTTGTTCCTAGTGAAAAAAGAGATATTGCATTTTTTTGATTTTAAAGTAAACGTATGTATTGTAAAGATATCTTTGTTCGAAGGGTGTTTTTTCTTTCTTGAAAATTTAAATATTATGCTATATTTTTTTAAGATATTTTCCCGAGTATAATTTTGATAAAGATCGATTTTTCCTGTCTGAGTGTCTAAGGAGGATGAAATTGAGGGGGCATGTGGAATTTATTATATTGTCATCTGATACTTTATAGTTTGATCTGATGTTTTTTAGTTGGATATACGATTACTACGTGTGGATTGGTCTTGCTACTCTTATAGCGCTTGAGCTTGTCTTGGGTATAGACAATCTAATATTTATCACTCTCTTAGTGGAAAAACTGCCTCTTGCGCAAAGGGGGAAAGCACTAGTTTTCGGGCTTACTTTTGCAATGGTAACTCGTATTGCTTTGCTTGCATCGCTGTCTTATTGGATAGTAATGTTGCAGCAACCCTTGTTTTTTCTCAAAGGACTATCGTTTTCTGGGCGCGATATCGTATTGATTCTTGGTGGTTTTTTTCTATTATTCAAGGGTACTATAGAGCTACACGAACGATTAGAAGGGGATGGCTTTGATAAAAAGCATAAATTTTTCAGCCCTGTATCTTGGCAAGTAATTGTTCTACAAATCGTTATTCTAGATCTTGTTTTTTCTCTAGACAGCGTTGTAACCGCTATTGGTATGGTACAACATTTTTCTGTCATGGCTATTGCTGTAGCTGTATCTGCGCTAATGATGATGGCAGTATCGCAACCAATGATTCGTTATATCTCACGACATACCACTGTTGTTATACTTTGCCTTGGTTTCCTATTGATGATTGGTTTCTTGCTTATTATTGAAGGATTGCATTTTGATATTCCCAAGGGATACCTTTACGCTTCTATTGGTTTTTCTGGTATTATTGAATTTTTTAATCAGGTAGCGAGACGTAATCGCGAACAGCTTATGTCTCCCTCGCGTTTGAGGGCGCGTACAGCTGATGCTGTTTTGCGTTTATTAGGCGGGAAACCTATACAACCACAAGGGCTTAATGTTAAGGCAGATGTTTTGTTACCTACACAACATGAAAAGCACATCATATCAGATCAGGAAAAGGATATGGTGCAAAGTGTTCTAACTCTTGCGGATCGCCCAGCAAAGTCCATTATGACACCTCGCACCGAGATTGTATGGCTTGATGTGAATTGCGTTGATGAAGATTTGCAGTGGAAAATTCTTGAATTAGGGCATTCACGATTTCCTGTTGCTCAAGGAAGCTTAGATAGTTTTATTGGGATAGTGTCCGCTCGTGATCTATTGAGAGATCTTTTAGAAGAAGGTTCTATGAACTTTAAAAGATCTATTAGAAAGCCTTTGGTTGTTCATGAAAACATTAGTGTTTTGAAATTAATGGAACGCTTGCGTAAATCTTCACAAACTTTTGTGATGGTTTTAGATGAGTATGGTGTTTTGGAAGGGATGATTACACCTGCTAATATTTTAGAGGCTATTGCAGGGGATTTTCCCGATGAAGATGATCAGAAGCTTGATATTACAGTAGGGGATGATGGTTCTTTAACGGTAGATGGTTGGATTGATGTGCGTTATGCATCAAAGTTATTTGGTGTTAATCTAGTAGATGAAGATGATCGCTATTCTACTTTAGCTGGGTTTATTTTGTGGAGACTCGGGCATTTGCCTCAAGAAAAAGAGATTTTTACGGAGATGAACCTCAAATTTGAGATTATACGACTTGAAGGGCATAATATTGATCGTGTAAAAGTTAGTGGATTGCAAAATTTAAGTATTTGAATTGAAAATGGATTTTGAAAAATTCTTTCTGTTATATCGTCCATCAGCCAATGTTGATATTGAATAATTGTCGAAGTGAAAGAGGTTTTTATTCCAAGTATGATTCCGGATAGCTAAATTACTAGGTATATTTGAGAATTCTTAGGGAAAAATGAAAGGACATAATGCACAAGAGAGAAAGATCAAGCAAAGTTCTTATTATTGATTTTGGAAGTCAATTCACTCAGTTGATTGCGCGACGCGTGCGTGAGAGTAAAGTTTATTGCGAAGTGATAGCATTTAAAAATGCACTAGATTATTTTAAAGAGCAAAATCCTCAGGCAATTATTTTATCAGGGAGTCCTGCTTCGTCCTTGGATATTGATAGCCCTCAAATTCCAAAAGAGATTTTGGAATCGAATATTCCTTTACTGGGAATATGTTACGGACAACAGATTATGTGTCAATCTCTTGGAGGAAAGACAAAAAATTCTCAAAGTCGAGAGTTTGGTCGTGCTTTCATTGAGATTAAAAAAAATTGTTCCTTACTAAAAGGAATGTGGGAAAAAGGTTCCAAGCAACAGGTTTGGATGAGTCATGGTGATCAGGTAGAGCATATACCAGAAGGATTTGAGGTAATAGCATCATCAGATAGTACTCCTTTTGCTTTTATTGCGGATGAAAAAAGAAAATATTATGCTGTGCAGTTTCATCCAGAAGTTGTTCATACGGTAGGTGGATCTCAATTAATAGACAATTTTGTGCATCATGTTGCTGGTATCCAAGATAATTGGGTAATGTCTTCCTATCACAAGGAGATAGTATCTCGTATTAAGGAACAAGTAGGAAATGAACGTGTCATTTGCGCCGTATCAGGAGGGGTTGATTCTACTGTAGCTGCATTTCTGATATATGAGGCAATAGGGATAAATCTTACATGTGTGCTTGTTGATCACGGATTTATGCGTAAAAACGAAGTAGAAAATATCATTTCATTATTCAAAGGTTATCCTAATTTCCCTTTAAGAGTCGTAGATGCTTCAGAGAGATTTATAAGAAAATTAAAAAATATTGTAGATCCAGAGACTAAAAGGAAAGTTATAGGACAGTTATTTATAGAAGTTTTTGAAGAAGAAGCAAAAAAAATAGGTGGTGCTCAATTTCTCGGACAAGGGACTTTATATCCTGATGTTATTGAGAGTATTTCTTTTTTTGGTGGTCCTTCATCTATTATTAAATCCCACCATAATGTGGGAGGATTGCCTGAGCACATGGATATGAAACTTGTAGAGCCATTAAAAGAGCTTTTTAAAGACGAAGTGCGCCTTCTTGGGAAAGAATTAAGATTACCTGATAGTTTTGTTGAGCGTCATCCATGTCCAGGTCCGGGGCTTGCTATTCGTTGCATTGGAGAAATTACGGAGGAAAGAATAAATATTTTGCGTGAATCTGATGCTATCTATCGTGAAGAGATTCATAAAGCAGGAATTTATCGTAAGATATGGCAAGCATTTACAGTCTTATTACCTGTTCAGACAGTGGGAGTAATGGGTGATGAGCGTACATATGAATATGTTTGTTCTTTGAGGGCAGTAACCTCGATAGATGGTATGACGGCGGATTTCTATCACCACGATATGAACTTTCTGAGTCAAGTAGCGATAAGGATAGTTAATGAGGTAAAGGGAATTAATAGAGTTGTATATGATATTACCTCTAAACCGCCTGCAACTATTGAATGGGAATAATCCACTATTTCAACGAGCATAAATCTTATGATTAGAGAAATTCTCTTCGATAGACAATAACAGAAAGAAAAATACGACTTTATCTAAGAGAATTCAAAATAATTTAATTATTGAGTGTCCAAAAATGTATTTTAAATGCAGTCATGTGGATGTGATGTGTCGTATAGAGGGAAAATAATCTCTATCAAAGTTCCTTTTGCAGGGGTAGAAAAAATATAAAATTTTCCCATGTTAGCATCTACCATTGCTTTGGCAAGGGGCAATCCTAAACCAGTGCCTTCTCCGCGAATTTGTTGAGAATTAGGTATTTGTCCGAAAGGTTTCATAGCCTTCTCTAATTCATAATTTGTCATGCCTACTCCAGTATCTCTAACGCGTAGGATTACTTCTTCGTTGCTTGTATGTGTAGTAGAAATGATAATTTGTCCTCCCGAAGGAGTAAAATGAATTGCATTTGATAATATATTAAGCGCTATTTGCTTTACAGAACGTAGATCGGCAAGTATTCGAGGGATATTGTTGGCAAATGAAGTGCGTATGAGAATGCGTTTTTCATTCGCGTATAGTTGTACTAAAGAAATAGCTTCAGAAACCGCTTCATCTAAAGACACCGGTTCAAAATGTAAATTCATCTTCCCAGATTCTATTTTTGATATGTCAAGGAGATCATTAACAATATCAAGAACAAGATTCCCAGAGCGATCTATGTAATTGGCATATTCTATATAACGAGGGTTACCTAAGGGTCCAAATCTTTGATTTTTGATAACTTCAGAAAAGCCAATGATAGCAGTGAGGGGGGTGCGAATTTCATGGCTCACACGCGCTAGGAAATCACTTTTATGCGAGCTTTCTTTCTCTGCTATTTTTTTAGCATGAGAAAGTTTATTTTTCTCTTGTTTCCACTCAGATATATCATGCATTGTGAGCGAGTAACAACTAGAAAAAGGAAGTTTTTTTATTATAATACGCAGAGATAAAAGCTTCTCTTCTTTAGTACTTCCTAAAGTTATTTTTTCCAGTGTTTGTCTTAAATCAAGAGATAAAATCTCTGTAAGATAATGGTTCATAACACTTGGGGTGTTTTGCTCGAGAAATACCGTAAATGGTTTTCTGAGTATATCTTCTACAGGATAGCCAAATAACTTACTGACCGCACGATTAGTAGAAAGTATTATTCCCTCTCTATTGATAATAGCGATGCCATCAGAGGTTGCTTCTAAAATGGAGCATAATTGCATGACTTCAATTTCCATTTTTCTCTTATTAATTCTTGTATCTACATCTTCAGGTTCTATCCCGTTTTGAGGCATATTTTCTGGAAATTGGTTGGCTTTTTCAAAAGGAATAAAAGTCATAGCAAGTGAATTCTCTCGATTCCATTGAATGGTATGCAAACGAGCGGATGCAGCGATACATGTTCTATCAGAACGATATAACATCACAGGCTTTATAGCATTGTTGTCTGATAATTTGGGAGCATCTAATAACGTAGACAAGCCTCCTGCTATTTCTATATCATCGACGCTTTTATACTTTGTCAGAAGGAGGAAAGAAGGATTGGCGTAGAACAAATTCCCATGTGAGTATACAAAAAAAGGTATTGGGCATTTGTCAACAGTTTCTGGTGTTAAATTTTCTCCTTCATCAAAATACGCGGACAACGATGGGTGATTACGGTGGGATAAATATTCAAAGCTTTCTTTGGAATTATTTTGGAGAGTACCAAAATATTGTTTTTTGGTATACTGATTTAAGTTAATAGTATGGAAGTCTTCTTGTTCTGGAAGAGAGGATTCTTCACTAGTTAGCAAAGGATATTTCTCGGTTTTTAAAACATCATCCTTATGGGCATAGTATTCAGTAAGAGAGGATACTTTGTTTTTCATCCTAAGATGAGGTGGCGGAGATTGTTGAGAGAAGATATCATATTTTTCTTTTTCAACAGAAGAATGACCTTTTTTTATTTCATGCAAGTGGGAAAATTTCTTATCTAGTCTCTTCCCCAATGCCCTTGGATCGTTGTCTACTCGGTTCACGTGAACAATTCCAAATCCCCTAAAACCGCTAAATTCACGATTCCTTGAGTATATTGGCAAAGCAGCGAGGTCAATAGGGACATACAAATTCGTTCCTTCTATGGGCCATAGGGTAGTCTTGCCGTACCAAGTATTTTGTCGTTTCAAAAGATCGCCAATATGATTATTAGGGTCAATATGAAGTATATCGCTGACGTCACACAAGCGCATGCCAATCATTTTGAAGGCATAATTCCCAATAGTTTTAGGTAATTCTTCTGAAATTTCTTTTAGATATCCATGAGCATCTATGTTCCATGTAAAACGAACTGTGCGAGGAATTGGATCAAACACAAACGTATTTTCTGAATCTAAATAGTTTGTATTACTTACAGATTCTTGATTTTGATCTGTAAAATTTGATTGCTCAAAAGAATCATGGCAAGGGTTTTCTTTTTTTGATTTTTCGGTTTCAAAACCATTGTCTATCTTCTTTTTAGATAAATCCTGTGTATTACCTTTACAGTTGCTTGTCAAAATGTCTTCAGGATTTGATATAATAGAATCAGTACTCATTTTTGAACCTTTTGGTTTTTTCTATCCTAGTATAGTTCAGAAATTTTTCAGTTTTTATGGCACTCACATGATTTTAAGTTTCTTCTACGAGATATGCACAAACGGTGAGACTATGTCAGCATGAATGTTATTCTCAAAAATATTGATATACGCCCAATATTTTGCAAAAGGATACTGTTTTGACAACACTAGTATTTCTCTTTGTATCAAATTTTTGTACGGATGTACAATGTTGTCTACGAAAGGATATTGCGTTATGATCATCTTGTGTCCAGTATGTGTTCAAAATCTAGTAAGGGTATTGACGCCTGCTCGACATCTCTCTAAGAGAATACCGAACGTGTATATGATCTGGAAGTGTAAATTTGTAGTCATTAACGTTAATTTATCATTAAGGTTAATATATTGTTTATGAGGGTGGATGTTGTTTTTTAAGGAGATGACAGTATACGGTTGAAGGCGTTGAATATAGGTTCGTAGGGGATAATTCGAGAAGATTTATTTATTATGCGGTTGTAGCTCAGTTGGTTAGAGCGCAGGTTTGTGGCACCTGAGGTCGGCGGTTCAAATCCGCCCAACCGTACCACCTATAATCATGACATTGGGTTTTCTTGTCATAGGTTTTTGCTCGTTGTAAAATTTGATCTAATGGTTAAGTGCGAGGCATTTTTCATTTTGCACAACCGTTTCCGAATCGGCTTAATGATTTAACAATCATAATTTCAAGGATCCATCGGCTTTTAATCTGAAATTATGCCGTGGATATTATTCTTTTTCTTTTTGGTTTATGAATAATTCAAGGTCAGCAAGTTGTTGTTCAATTTTTTCTAAACGCTTGCCGATCGCGGTGATTTCTTCGCGAAGATGGGATGTCGTGCGCTTAACGTTCTCGATCTCTTCTGCGCGCACAACCCCCATAGAATTTAAGGTTCTCTGAATTTTTATTTGAGCGAAACTCTCTGCTTCTTTGGATATGTCTTTGAAAGCATCCGACGCACAACTAGCTAAACGAGATGCTTGTTGAAAAAATTGGTTTGATCTAAATGACATTTTATTATCCTATGGGTAAAAGAATTAATCAGGTGTATTTTATCGTATTATGTTGATCATCACAATGTATTAGTTGGTTTTATGCGTTTATGTTAGTTTATAGTGTTAACGGTGGGAAAATGTTTTTAGAGTGGTGTTTAGGGGAAAGAAGGGAGTAGTAAATGGAAAGAGAATACATGTTATGGTCTATTTTAACGTATCCTAACCTTAATCCTGTTGCGCTATCACTGGGACCTATTGCTATTCGTTGGTATGGATTGGCTTATTTAGTGGGGATGTTATTTGGCATTTGGTACATACAGTATTTGCTAGGGAAACCTGCATTGTGGACGGAGAAGCAAAATAACGAGAATCTTGTTTATAAGGAAGGAGATTGCCAAGAAAGCTGTTTTTTTTGGTTGGCAATAAGCGTGATTGTCGGTGGGCGCATTATGTATGTCCTTTTTTATAACTGGCAAGTGTTCTGGAACTCCCCATTACATATCTTTTTCTTGTGGGAAGGGGGAATGTCTTTTCACGGTGGTTTAATAGGTGCGTTTGTATCGTTGTTTTTATTGTCGCGCATTTATTGTTTTTCTTTTTTGCTTTTCTTAGATCTTGTAGCTGCTTCTGTGCCAGTCGGAATATTTTTGGGGCGTATTGCTAATTTCATCAATGGTGAATTATGGGGAAGGGTTTCTTGGGTACCATGGGCTATGGTTTTCCCTGATGGAGGTAGTTTGCCACGTCATCCGAGTCAGTTATATGAAGCAATCACTGAAGGATTGATGATTTTCTTGATCATGCAGTTGATGGTTTATCGTGGTTCTTTCAAAAGTCCGGGATTGACGGCAGGTGCTTTTGCTATTTGTTATTCTGTTGTGCGATTTTTTATGGAATTTTTCCGTGAACCAGACTATCAATTGGGATATTTGTTAGGTGGTTGGATGACAATGGGAATGATCTTATCAATACTGCCTTTTCTCGTCGGTGTAGGGATGGTTTTTCAATCTATGAATTCAAAATCAGGGAGTTCTTTTGGAAAATAAGCTGATTCGAAAAATTGTTAATCTTATTAAAAAAAATGGTCAGATGACTGTTGACCAATATTTCGCATTGTGCGTTGCGGATCCTGAGTTTGGTTATTACAGCACATGTAATCCCTTTGGTGCTGTCGGTGATTTTGTTACTGCGCCAGAAATCAGTCAGATTTTTGGGGAGATGTTGGCGATCTTTTTAATTTGCGCTTGGGAACAACATGGATTTCCGTCGTGCGTCAGATTAGTAGAACTGGGGCCGGGGAGGGGAATTATGATGCTGGATATTCTGCGGGTGATTTGCAAATTAAAGCCTGATTTTTTTTCTGTTCTATCGATTTATATGGTTGAAACCAGTGAAAGGCTCACGCTAATTCAAAAGAAACAGCTTGCATCCTATGGGGATAAGATAAACTGGTATACGAGTCTTGCGGATGTGCCTCTAGGGTTCACTTTTCTTGTGGCCAATGAATTTTTTGATAGTTTACCAATTAAACAGTTTGTTATGACAGAGCATGGTATCCGTGAACGTATGATAGATATAGATCAGCATGATTCTCTTGTCTTTAATATAGGAGATCATGAAATAAAATCAAATTTTCTCACGTGCAGTGATTATTTTCTTGGGGCGATATTTGAAAATTCTCCATGTCGAGATCGTGAGATGCAGTCCATTTCTGATAGATTGGCGTGTGATGGTGGAACGGCAATAGTTATTGATTATGGATACTTGCAATCTCGTGTAGGTGATACATTGCAGGCAGTTAAGGGACATACTTATGTTTCTCCATTAGTAAATCCAGGACAAGCAGATCTTAGTAGTCATGTTGATTTTCAGCGGTTATCTTCAATTGCTATTTTGTACAAGTTATATATCAATGGATTGACAACGCAGGGTAAATTTTTAGAAGGGCTTGGAATTTGGCAAAGAGCTTTTTCCCTTATGAAGCAAACAGCAAGAAAAGATATTTTATTAGATTCTGTAAAACGTTTAGTGAGCACATCCGCTGATAAAAAAAGTATGGGAGAATTATTTAAGATTTTAGTTGTATCTCATGAGAAAGTGGAATTGATGCCTTTTGTGAATTAGCATTTTTGTTAAAAAGTATTAGCATATCAATTATTTGTATTTTAAATTAAACAATCCATTAAATAAAATTATTTTGATATGTCTAATGGTATTATATGCCGTGCAAGGTCGTCTTCGAATGAGTGGTATTTTTTAATTTTTTTGTATACTGTGTTCTTTTGATTTTTAAAAGGAGCCGGTATTACTCGAATGTGGATTGGAGTTGATGTGTGAATGTTGAGTGGTTGGGAAATATAATGATGAACTATTAGGAGAAGTTTTATTACTTTTGGAATATAAATTTGGTTTAAGAAATTGTTTTACGTTTTGAATAGGATACGTTTCATATGAAAATTTTTGCAGGAAATTCCAATAGGAATCTTGCTCAAGAGATTTGTGATTATTTGCATACCTCTTTAGGAAAGGCTTCGGTCACATATTTTTCTGATAGAGAAGTATTTGTGGAGATTGGGGAGAATGTGCGGGGAGAAGATGTTTTTATAGTTCAATCTACTTCTTGTCCCGCTAATGATTATTTAATGGAATTGCTTATTATGATAGATGCTGTGCGTCGTTCTTCTGCAAGGCGTATTACAGGAGTAATTCCTTACTTTGGGTATTGTCGTCAAGATCGAAAACCTAGTCCTCGCACGCCTATATCTGCTAAATTAGTTGCTAATTTGATTACGCAAGCTGGAGCTGATCGTGTTATCATGTTGGATTTACATGCAGGACAAGTTCAAGGTTTTTTTGATATTCCGACCGATAATTTATATGCGTTGCCTATTTTAGAACGTGACATTAAAGAGCGTAATGATATTTCCAATCTTATGGTTGTTTCTCCTGATGTTGGGGGGGTCGTGCGTGCACGTGCACTTGCTAAAAGGTTAGGATGTTTGTTAGCCATCGTTGATAAAAGACGAGAACATCCAGGGAAAATTGAAGTTATGAATATTATAGGGAAAGTAGAGGGTAAAGATTGTATTCTTATTGATGATATCGTCGACACTGGAGGAACGCTTTGTGGTGCTGCTGATGCCCTATATGAACAGGGAGCTTTAAGTGTGACAGCTTACATTACACATGGTGTTTTATCGAGCTCTTCTATTGAGCGCATAGAAAAATCTAAAATGAAAGAATTAGTGATTACTGATTCTATACAACCTACAGATTTAGTAAAATCTTCTGCTAAGATACGTATTCTTACTATTGCTCAGTTAATGGGAGAAGCTATTAACCGCACTTTCGAAGAACGATCTATTTCTAGTTTATTTGATTAATCGCATATACATGCATTCTATAAATTATTGGAGTCCGTGGTATCTAAAAATTTTTTTTGAATTTAATAGAGTAAAATGTAGTTCTTTAGATAATGGATGCTAGAAATCTATTGATATTCCGTTTTTTTCCCAATCTCCAAAACGAGTAGGATCTAGTCCCTTCCTCCCTCCTATTTCTATTGGAAGTTTTGCATCTTTATTGTTGGCAGATTTGCGCTGTTTAGCTTCTTCTAGAGCACGTTTTGCAATAGAAGAAAGGGGATCATGTGATGTTTTTATTGTAGAATTATTCATAAGACCTCGGATATTTATTTGTACAGTGCGCAATTCTATTACTGGAACATGAGGCGAATAACTATTTTTGCATAGATCTCATTGTAGGATCAGCGACATTGTTGCACGATATGTGATGAAAAATATACTATGGTGGTAGGTAATTTATTTTTCCGAGTATAATGGATTGGTAGATATATTCAAGCTATTTTATCATGATGTTTTTGGCACACAAATTAACTGTATAATTTTTAGGGACGTATCATTGATTAATTTTAATATTGGTATTTCTTCCAATTAAATATCAATTATGTATTGGGTTGTTGATGACTCTTTGAGTATCGCTACTGTCCATAATGTCGTTTTTTATTACAATAACAATCTAAGAAATAGTTACCATATTTGGATGGTGATATCGATATTAAAGCTTTAATTCGAGATGGAGGCCTTCATCGCACTGAATCTCGATTAATAATAGTTTGCTCGTTCCGTATGCCAAATCTTCATTCTGTGATGGATTATGGGATCACAGTCGCATGATGATATGTTAGGGGGGTTATTTCATCGACAGCAATAGTCCTCGCAAGGAGGCGATACGGTATTTCTTAGAAAAATCCATCATTATTTTTAATCTGCAACAAGTGGAAACTATATTAGCAGCTAATTTCAAGGTCAATTCGATACTCTGTTACCCGCAATATTTAAAAGTCCTTACAAATACTAGCTCGATTATCATTCTTGGGGTTTTTCCTTTGGTAAAATTTCATCCTTCTTAAAATGATATTACAATGAGTGAAATTAAAGAGTTTCTGTGGCTTTAAGTGAGTTACAGGTCTTTTTTATTAAACACCTTCCTCCGATCTAGACTGCTACTAGCCTAAGGGATATTTTGTTGTCATCTCCTCATATTACGATCTTCCATTACTTTTGCTACGAAACCATACTGATAGAAGAGGTGATAATTTGCTTTCAGTATTGTTGCTTTATAAGCTTTTCTTTTTTTAAAGAAGTTCCATCGGCGAATCGTATAGCATAACCTATAAGTTAAATAATCAAGAAAAATAGTAGAATTATCAAAATACAACTCTAAGAATTATTTTGATAAAATAACAACAACATGAAAGCGATCAGGTCCCGTCAGAATTTTTGATCATGTAAAAGGAGGGAAGGCTGAGGTTTTGGATGTGGTGTAAAGCTCAAGTTTTCTTTAGCCATGATGGATGAAATTTCTTGATATACATGGAAAATTCGTCCTTATCCAGACTGATACTTATTACAATAGTTTGGAATATAATGCTTGTTTTAAAAAAGTATTATCAACATGTAGGATAAGATAGATGTTTGTAAAGTGCTAAGACTAATGTGTTGGCCAAAATACTTTCAGAGAATACTGACAATCCCGGATTGCATCTAATTAATAATAAGGCGTACATCTTCTATGGATCAATGTTTGTTTGAGCGCCAGAGCACGTGATCTGCTGAAATTGATACTTTGTGGCAACGTTGTTACAAGCGAATAAATACTGCTCTTATGCCATTGATATATTAGGTAGAAACTGTTTGACGTCAGGGCGAGTATTCAGCATTCTCTGCTAATCACATTCTTTCCCTTCTTGAATGAGACCAAGCCCTGTGTTATCTGTCATGAGCGAACTTTCTTCTTTTATTAGTATATTGGTTCCTTAGTATAGAAAAGTACGGGGAAGATGAGAAAAATTATCGATAAATCCAAGGTTATTTTTGTAAGATATTTTAGAAAAAAGGAGAAGATAAACGATTGATTTTATTTATATATTTCTATTACACTACAAAATATGTTACTAAAATATCTATTGTATAAAGTCCAATAGCGTGGGACTATACCATAGGAGATTCAGTCCTTGAAAGATAAGAATATTGTGCAAGAAAATTTTACGCCACAAAGAGTATCGAAAGTTATCGCTCGTGCTGGAATTGCTTCTCGGCGTGAGGTTGAGCGCATGATTGCGCAACAAAGAGTAAAAGTAAATGGTATTTTACTGGAAAGAGCAGCAGTCAATGTAATGTCGACTGATCATATCGAAGTTGATGGTGTTCCGCTACGGAAAGCGGAAAGGACGCGTTTATGGCTTTACCATAAACCTATAGGATTAGTAACGACTCATTCCGATCCTGATGGTCGTTCGACTGTTTTTGATAACTTGCCTAGTATTTTTTCGCGTGTTATTTCGGTAGGTCGTCTTGATATCAATACAGAAGGGCTTCTCCTTCTTACCAATGATGGGGGGCTGGCTCGTGTGCTTGAACTACCTTCGACGCAGTGGTTACGTGTTTATCGCGTGCGTTTTCATGGGCAAGTAGATCAAGATAAGCTCAATCTACTGAAGAAAGGTATAGTTATTCAAGGTATTTGTTACGGAGATATGCAGGTAACGCTTGATACTCAAAAAGGTTCGAATGCTTGGGTGACAGTAGGTTTACGTGAAGGGAAAAATAGAGAAATCAAAAAGGTTTTTGAATTTTTTAATTGGAAAGTAAATCGGCTAATTCGTATTTCATATGGTCCTTTTCAATTGGGGACATTATTGGCAGGATCTACTAGAGAAGTTTCTAAGAAAATATTGCGTGAACAATTGGGTCCCCATCTGCTAGAAGAAGCACAAGTTAATTTAGATGCTCCTATTTATTCTTCTGAAACGCTTGTTCGAGATCGTCCGAATATTATCAGTGAGGTACCTGATGACTTCACACGAATGAAGAAAAATAGTAGTCAGAAAAATGGATTGAGTAAGCAAAAAAAACTTGCGACTCCAGTACACAGAAGAAATCTTGCTTCTAATGTTTGGATGGCAAAAGGTATTCATTCTTCTTTTTTATCTGATTCCGGACAGCGAGAAGAAAATCATCGTCGATCTCCTAGTTTTCCTTCCAAAAGATCTTTGCGTAGAACAAGTGCAAAAAAATGAGTAGGGATATCTGCTCGAAGATTGTGAAAAGTATTTTTTTATGAAAAAAGACAGCGATCGTTTATATAACAATCATTTATTAGATAATAAAAATGAATAAAATTCGGATTATTGGAGGTAAATTTCAAAGACGTTTGTTGCATACACCGCAAAATAGATCTATTCGTCCTAGTGATAGTCGAACAAAAAAAGCCCTTTTTGATATTTTAACGCATGTTTATCCTGTTTTTTTAGATTCTACACGTATGCTAAATATATTTGCAGGTACGGGCTCTGTCGGATTTGAAGCTTTGTCGCGAGGTTGTCATTATGTTTTGTTTGTTGATAATAACTCTGAAAGTATAAGATTAATCCGTAGAAATTCTGAACTTCTGGGTGTAGAAAAGAACTGCAATATTTTTTTTCGAGATGTTTTACGTTTGGGAAAGATAGGAAATATAAGTCCGTTTCAGTTGGTATATTTAGATCCTCCTTATGGTCAAGGATTAGCGCAACAAGCACTAGCAATAATAGATAAGGAAGGATGGTTGGAGCCCAATGCCTTAGTAATTATAGAAGAATATGCTGGGACTTGTATAT